>NZ_JBIAGC010000001.1:9109-318664 GCF_042869595.1 Streptomyces sp. NPDC006879 | reverse complement strand
CGGCCCCGGTACTCGCGGACCGAGTAGAACATCCGGGATCTCTCCCCCGGTTTGTAGCAGGCCATGACCGCCATCGAGACCCGGCCCGAGCCCCGTCCACGGACGCGGACGACGGGCGTGTGCCCGATGCGGCCCCAGGTCCTGGCGCGCGGCGGCGTCATCGACTGACCGGCTTCGTCCTCGAAGACGATCCAGCCGCCGCACGCCGCCGCGGTGCTCTTACCCGCGGCCAGGTCTCCTTCTTCCAGACCTCCACCGCCGCGTCGTCGCGCTCGATCGCCCGCCGGGCGGGCTGCTGCCAGGACCAGCCGTGCCGCTTCAGCAGCAGCCAGGTGCCCTCCACCGTGTAGCTCACGTGGAACAGCCGGCCGATCAGCGTCTTGATCCGCGCCAGCGTCCACCGCTGGTCGGCCCAGCCGTGGACCAGCGGCCCACGCTCCAACTCCCGTTCCAGCCGCGCGATCTGCGTCTCGCTGAGCCTCGGCCGCCCCGGCGATCCCTTCGACAAGACCCCCGCTTCACCGCGCTCGCGCCACTGGCGGCGCCACCGCTCCACCGACCGCTCCGTCACCCGCAGCGCGGCAGCGATCTCCCCGTTCTTCTGCCCGTCCTCGAAGCGTTCCACGGCCTGCAGCCGGATCCGCTCCCGCGCGGCCCTCCCTGCGTCGGTCAACCCGCCGCCCTGTGCGTATCTCACAGTCCAGGGCTACCGGAGCGGACCCATCGCCGTCAGGCGAACGGCTCCGACATCACCCAATCAAGTTCAGTACCTTGCGCACGGGGCGGGTACGGCCGAGCAAATCGCGGACCGTTCTTGTAGCCACGATCAGGCCTGATGGCGTATGTGGATACCGGCCGGGGCTCTGGCCCCGGACCTCACCCTCGGCGCACATCACCCTGAGACCTGACATGCCTCCTCACCACAAAGACAAGAGTGATAATCAACAGTGCTCCCCACGCAACAAGCTCCACGCTTCCGAACCGGCCACCAAAAGCAAAAAGCACCAACAGGAATACAGCGATGGCGAGTATAACCTTGTAGAGAATGGAAGGCACTGTAATCTACTCCTCTATGAGACGCCACTACTAAAACTCGTCTTACCGTTACCATTAACGTAGGTCTTAACCCACGGATTGGTTGTCACATAACAGCCCAGCTTCGTGACGCAATGCTCAATTCGACGCTTGAAGTACGACGTTCCACTCGACGCTGGAGTCCGCGTCTTGGAGTCGACGATACGGACACCGACGTCAATTCCGATAGAGCGATTCGTCACGTCATCGTATCGATTTGACCATCCAAGAACCCTGCTCCCATCGCGCTTAAACGTAGCATAAGTGTGGTACTTGTAGATGACGCCACCCGTATAGCTCCTGTGAGTATGCGTCACATGCGTCTTCTGCCATGTTCCCGCAGCGGCAATAGCACTGATACTTGGTGCCGAAAACGCGCCCTTGCCCTCCTCCCGCCTCAGAACCTTCGGGCCAAGCTCCGAGGCCTCAGCTGTGGCCGAAGGAACGAAGGCGCTCATAACATCCTGTGGGATCAGGTCGCTACTGCCAGCGTAGACCGCCTGACCGTGAGCGTCGAGCATGTAATCAACGGACTGCAGCTCGACTTCAGGCTCCACCCGCGGGTCTTCCACAATGCCAGCTAGTTCGGGTATGGAGCCAATAAACTCCGCGTCAGCCTCTGTCCAGGTGCCGTCTGATATTCGCTGGAGTGCTGCCCTCACCGCGGCTTCTTCGTACCCTGGTTTCGCATGTGCGACAGGGGAAGATACAACTACTGCGGTAACGGTCGCAAGAATTGCGACCGTTTTCCTGACCGACTGCATGGACCCCCCAATTGATTCGACAGCTAAGGCAAGATAACTCGATGAAAGACATTCCCCTCGCCTCTCCATCTTTTCGATGGCTGCCACACTCAGCAACCCCTGGACCCAAACCTCACACGAGGAGTGGCTGGAGGCAACCGGCAAGAAGGATCTTTGAGGTTCCCTTGAGGCTCTAATTCCTTTGCATTCATTTCAGGACAGGATGACGACTGATCCAGCCAGAACAGCGTGCGGTTCCGTTGTGCCTTCCGTCGGGGATGGATTTACCTCCGGTGTCCGTCCTCATGGACTGGCGCAGCGGAATCCGTTCACCTGAACCACCGGCGAAGGCCGGGGCGGACCTCGCCGCCCCGGCCTTCGCCGCAACCAGACGGGGCGTCAGGCCCCGTCGTGGATCAGACCTCGCACCAGACGGCAGGTGACGTTGGAGGGACGGTGGATGCCAGTGCGGGCGGCCATGGTGCGGATCTTGCGGTTGGTGGCCCGCTTCGCGTCATAGGTGCCGGAATCGAGCAGGGAAATCGCCAGGCGCATGGCCTTCAGGCGCCGGTTGTGTGTCTCGTACCACTCCCGGGGCAGTCCCGCGGGCAGCGGCTTCTTCTGGACGGGCTGGAGCTCGACAGGGCTTTTCCTTATGCCGGCGGCGGTCATCGGCAGCCTCCCAGAGGGCGGTGTCGGTCGGTGTCTTCCTGCCTCGATTTTAGTCGGAGGTACTGACAATCTCCCCTGGTCGGAGGGCGCTTCGGGGGTTGCGCTCAGGGGTCGGCGGTAGGCTCGCGCCCATGGAGATCTGGATCAATCCCCGATGTTCGAAGTGCCGCAGCGCCCTGAGTCTGCTGGATGCGCAGAGCGCCGAGTACACGGTGCGCCGCTACCTGGAGGACGTACCGGACGAGGAGGAGATCCGTGGGGTACTGGAGCGCCTCGGTTTGGAGCCGTGGGAGATCACGCGCACCGGGGAGGCGGTGGCCGGTGAGCTCGGGCTGAAGGAGTGGACGCGGGAGCCCGCCGACCGCGGCCGGTGGATCGCCGCGCTGGCCGCGCACCCGAAGCTGATCCAACGCCCCATCATCACCGCGGACGACGGAACGGCCGTCGTGGGCCGCACGGAGGAGGCGGTGCGGGAGGCGCTGTCCAGGAGTTGACCGCCGGATCCGTCGCGCTCCTGCCTCCCCCTCGTGTCTCCGCGTCCTTCCAGCCGGCGGCGGGGGGACACCGCTGCTCCCCCTCAGCCGAGTTGGCGCTCGGCCTCGGCCAGGACCTCGGTCAGTCGCAGCCCGAACTCCACGTCACACGGGTGCGGGCGGCCGGTGTTGGCCGCTTCCAGGAGGGCGTCGAGGGCACGCCCGAAGGCCCCGGGCACGTCCTGCCACCGCGGGAGTACGGCGATGCCCGCCGTACCGCGGACCTCGACCGTCACTCCAGCGGCCCCCTCGGGGGCGCTCAGGCTCAGCGCCGAGGTGCTGGAAGCGCCTGAGGCGTGCCGCAGGACGAGGTGAGTGGTGTCGCCCCGGCCACGGGCGGCCGTCACCGCCGTGACCTCACCCAGCACCGGAATGAGGACGGAGAGGGCGTGCGGGCCCACGTCCCACAGACCGCCCCGCTCACCGCGCCAGGGAGAGATGGCGTAGGGACTCGCCGTCCCGTCGTCTCGGGGCGTGAAGACCGCCCCGAGCCAGTCCGCCCGTCCGGTGAACCAGCCCTGGTGGGAAGCCTGTTCGGCCACCCAGTCCGCGGTGGCGGAGGCAAAGCGGAGAGTGAGGAAGACCACCGAGGCGACTTCCGCGGCACGTACCGCATCGGCGAGGGCACGGGCCGCCGTCGTACCGGTCGCCACCGGCTTGTCCAGGAGCACGTGGCACCCGGCGGTGGCCGCGCGGGCGGCGAGGGGGGCCTGTACGTCCGGGGGGAGGGCGAAGGCGACGAGGTCGCAGTCGGCGAAGAGCTCCTCGGGATCTGCGTACGCCTTCACTCCGTGTCGGCTGGCGAGTTCGGCTGCGGCTTCGGGGCGTCTGCCCCAGATGCCGGTGAACTCGATGCCAGGATGGGCGGCGAGGGCAGGGGCGTGGGTACGCGCCGCCCAGGGTCCGGTGCCCAGCAGTCCGGCGCGGGGCAGTCCGTTGCCCGCCCCGGGCTTCGTTGTCCGCGGATTCGTCACTCGACCAGTGTGCCTGGAACCCGTGTACGAAACCCCGCGGGCCGGCTGGTCTTCGAGGGCGGCGTGCCCCCGAAGACCGTGCCGCATCGGGGAATCCCGGGTAACACGGGGTTCACGCGGGGGCAACGGTTGGGAAATCGCTCCTTGGCACGCTGCGTGCAACACCGCAGCGCCCGCAGAAGCCGCAGTGCCGCAGAGTCTGCGCCGGTGCCCGCGAAGCACCCCGCGACGCACGAAGGATGACGCCCGTGAGCTACAAGGCCGAGTACATCTGGATCGACGGCACCGAGCCGACCGCGAAGCTCCGTTCCAAGACGAAGATCCTGGCCGACGGTGCAGAGCTGCCGGTCTGGGGCTTCGACGGATCCAGCACCAACCAGGCCGAGGGCCACGCCTCCGACCGCGTGCTCCAGCCGGTGTTCTCGTGCCCGGACCCGATCCGCGGCGGGAACAACGTCCTCGTGCTGTGCGAGGTGCTCAACATCGACATGACCCCACACGAGTCCAACATGCGGGCGTTGCTGCGTCCGGTGGCCGAGCAGTTCGAGGGCCAGGAGCCGATCTTCGGCATCGAGCAGGAGTACACCTTCTTCGACGGCGACCGCCCCCTGGGCTTCCCGGTCGGTGGGTTCCCCGCGGCGCAGGGCGGCTACTACTGCGGTGTCGGTGCGGACGAGATCTTCGGCCGCGACGTCGTCGAGAAGCACCTGGACCACTGCCTGGCGGCTGGGCTGGGCATCTCCGGCATCAACGCCGAGGTCATGCCCGGCCAGTGGGAGTTCCAGGTGGGTCCGCTGGCACCGCTGGAGGTCGCGGACCAGCTGTGGATCGCCCGCTGGCTGCTGTATCGCACCGCCGAGGACTTCAAGGTCTCCGCGACTCTGGACCCGAAGCCGGTGAAGGGCGACTGGAACGGCGCCGGTGCGCACACCAACTTCTCCACCAAGGCGATGCGCGAGGACTACCGGGCGATCGTGGCGGCCTGCGAGAGCCTGGGCGAGGGCTCCAAGCCGCTCGACCACGTCAAGAACTACGGCGCCGGCATCGATGAGCGGCTGACCGGTCTGCACGAGACCGCCCCGTGGGACGAGTTCAGCTACGGGGTCTCCGACCGCGGCGCTTCGGTGCGCATTCCCTGGCAGGTCGAGCAGGACGGCAAGGGGTACATCGAGGACCGCCGCCCCAACGCGAACGTCGACCCGTACGTGGTGACGCGGCTGATCGTGGACACTTGCTGCACCCGCCTGGAGAAGGACGGCCTGGTCTGATCTGGCTTGCCGGTCACCTCCCGGGGTGACCCCCCTGCCTTCCGGTCTTCCGGCGAACGGCCCCGTCCCTGAGCTTGAGGAAACGGGGCCGTTTCGCATGCCAGGCGGGCCCCCGCGCCGCTGACGTCCAGCTCCCGTATCGCTTCCTGAGACGGCGCCCCTGCCCAGGCCTGGGTGTCTGTTTCAATGGCGCCATGGCAGGCCTTCGGAACACCCCAACGGGCTGCGAGGACTTGGAGCCCTTCTGGCCCACTCGCCAGCACCACGACTTCGACCGTGTGTGTCGCCGCGCGCCCAACGCGCCGACCCTCTAACGCCTCCTCGGGTCCCGGTACCCGAAGGCCTTCGGTCCGCGCGGACCCCCGTACGTCCCCGAGCGACGAACCCCGCGTGAAAGAGCTGACCACTCATGGCGAACACCTCTCCCCTGCCAACCGCTGCCGGCTCCGGCCCTGAGCGGGACCACCGACCTCGGCTGCGCGCCGTGGAAGCCCTGCGGGGCCCGACCGCCCCGCTGTCGCTGCCTCCCGGCGCGACCTGGCTGCCGGCCCCGCAGCACGCCCGACCCGCCCTGGGGGGCCAGCCTCCGATGGAGGCCTACCTGGTCCTGGTGCCGGCCGACCAACACCGCACGAGCCCGCCGGCGCCGCCTGGGCCACCGGCGGGCCGGGGGCCCGTGCGCATCGACCCGGACCGCCGTGCAGCCTGGGTCGACGAACGTGAACTGGACCTCACCTACCTGGAGTTCGAACTACTGGCCCATCTGGTGGCACATCCGCATCGGGTGCATGCCCGTGCGCACCTGGTCACCACTGTCTGGGGCTACGGCCACGTCGGTGACGGACGCACCGTCGACGTCCACATCGCACGATTGCGCCGGAAGCTGGGGGCAGCGCACCGGGCGAAGATCCAGACCGTCAGACGGGTGGGGTACCGCTACGCCCCCTGAGGGGGCATACCGAGCCAGGCGGATGCTCGGGCCCGGCCGCTGGGTGGTGGCCGGCCCGAGCTGCCCCGCCGGCCGGCTACCCGGGGTGGACCCCACGGTCACGGAGTCGGGTCCGCAGGCCCCACAGCAGGTCCAGGGCCAAGAAGGCCAGCAGGCTGATGCCCAGCAAGGGGACGAACCATCCCACCAGTGCGACTACCGCCGCCAGGGGGAGCAGCACCGTCACCGGCACCTTGCGCCAGGTGCCGCGCGGGTGGGCCCGACCCGCACTGAACCTGCGCTCCCGGGTCGGGCGACGCAGCCACCACATGCGGTAGCCCCACACGGTCAGAGCCATCAGGGCCACGGCCAGGGCGGCCAGGGCCAACTGGTTGGCCAGGCCCAGGAATACCCCCATGTGCGCGTCGATGCCGAAGCGGGTCAGCTTGGCGAGGACGGGGTAGTCCTCGAAGCGCAGTACGTCCAGGACCGTGCCGTCGGCGGGATCGACGGCCACCGAGTCGAGGTGGACGGGGAAGTGGGTGTCGCGTTCGCGGACCACGTAGCCCGAGCCCTCGACGGGCAGGATGACCTGGATGCGGTCCTCGACGCCCTGCTCGCGGGCGGTCTCGACGACCTGGTCGAGGCCGATCCCTTCCCCGGTGGGCGTGGCACCGCTCGTTCCGTGACCTTCGTGTCCTTGGTGGCCGCCGGCACCAGGGACGAGCGCCGCCGAGATAGTGGGGGTGGCGCCGCCGAGTTGGCCCTGGACGGCTCCGATGTGCTCGCCCGCGTAGCGGGACCAGGTCAGCCCGGTCGCGGACAGCGCGACCAGTCCGGTTACCGCCCACAGGCCGATCGAGCCGTGCCAGGACAGGGTCCTTCGGCGTCCGGTGGCTCCGCGCTCAGGCATGATCAGTTGGGCTCGGCCGCGGCGCCGACGGCCGACCCACAGGGCCAGCCCGCCGAGGGCGACGACCCACAGCCAGCTGGCCGCGAGTTCGCTGTAGTGGCGGCCGAACTCGCCGAGTTGCAGGTTGGCGTGGAGGGAGGAAAGCCAGGTCCGTACGGGCAGTGCGCCGCCGCTGCTGGGCAGCGCCCCGCGCACCTCGTTGGTGTAGGGGTCGACGAAGACGGCGAGCGAGGTTCCGTCGGCGAGGCCCGGAGCGTTCATGAGCACCCGGGTCGTCGCATCGACTTCCGGCGCCGGCCAGACGGCGCTCACCGTGCCTTCGGGGTGGGCGGATTGGGCGGCTGCGACCTGGTCGGACAGGGGCCGGTGGGTCTCCCCCACGGGCACCCGGAGCTCGTGCCGGTAGATGATCTCCTCGGCCTGGAAGGACAGCGCGTAGAGCAGTCCGGTGGTTGCGGCGAGGAACAGCAGCGGGGCGACGAGCAGTCCCGCGTAGAAGTGCAGCCTCAGGGCCAGCGGGCGCAGTGCCGCCCAGGTGCCGGGGCGCGTGGGGGTGGTCTCTTCGGCGGACCCGAGGTCGGTGGGGCTCGGATGCTCGGGGGACTCGGGGGTCCGCTGGGTCGCTCCCGCGGGAACGTTGATGGACATGGTGATCCTTCAGCTGTCGGCGTGGCCTTTGCAGGCAGGGCAATGCGGCCCCGGGCACGCCGACGCGCCGGGGCGCCGAGTCCTCTCGGGCGGTTCAGGCGTGGCGGGTGCGGCCGGGGGCCGTGGCGCGGGGTCTGCTCGGAGCCGGCGGTCCGCGCCGGTGGACGATGTGGGCGTGCACGGCGCCACGCAGCCGGGAGCGCCGCCCGGTGTTCGGCCGTGGCCGCCGGGCCGGGCGGGGCGGGGCCGGGCGGGTGGGTGCGGTGAGTGCCAGCGCCCGTCGCAGCGCGGGGGCGGCGTGGGCGGCGAGGGTGGCGAGGGCCCGGGCCAGGGCGAAGGCAGCGCTTTCGCCGCGCCAGAGCCAGAGCCCGCACAGCAGGGCGGCGCTGAGGTGTCCGGCGAGCATGCCGGCGGACATGGTGTGTGCAGCCGCGTGCAGCCCGAGGTCCGGTAGGGCGCTAGCGGCGTGCTCGGCGGGGTTCGCCGATCCATGAGGTGCGGATCCCCCGCCCACATCTAGGCCATTTCCAGCCATTGAATTGATCATGGGGTGAGCCGAGGCGTGCCCCTGTGGCCTGCCCTGGGCGAACAGGTGGTGCAGGGCGCCCTGGGCCAGCACCTGCCCGCCCGCGATTCCCGAGAACCCTTGCCTTCTCCCGGCAAGAGACCAGGCCAAACCCCCTACCGCGAGGAAGGCGGCGGTCAGTGCCGACAGTGGGACCGGATGCCCCGAGGCCATGGAATGCCCGATAGCCGCCAAAGCAACGCAAAAAGCTGCAAAAACCGCAGCTCGTAGCGCGCGCAGAGGTGACCGAACACTCGTCATAATGGCCAAATAGTGCCAGCCCGCCCCCGCACCACCGATGCCGGGCCCCTCCCCGTCTGGAGACGCCGATGACCGCCCTCGCCTCCACCACCGTCGCCAACCTCCGCGACCTCGGCGGCACGCGCCTGCCCGGCGGACGGACGGTACGGGCGGGTCTGGTCCTCCGCTCCGGTCAACTGGACCGGCTGGACCCGGCCACTGGTCCGGCGGTCGACGCCCTGGGCCTGCGCACCGTCATCGACCTAAGGACGGACGCCGAGCGCGCCAGCCATCCAGACCGGGTACCGACCGGATCCCGGCTGATCGTCGCGGACGTACTGGCAGACCAGGTGGCCTCCGGAGCGATGCCGGCGGCGGCACAGCTCAAGACCCTGCTGGGCGACCCGGCCGCGGCGGAGCGGGAGCTCGGTGGTGGTCGAGTGGAGGCGCTGTTCGCCGACATCTACCGGTCCTTCGTCCTGTCGGGCTCAGGTCAGGCCTCCTACCGGCGGCTCCTGACCGTGCTGGCGGACCCGGACCCCGGCCCGGTGCTCTTCCACTGCACCGCGGGCAAGGACCGCACCGGCTGGGCGGCCACGGTCGTGCTCTCGCTCCTCGGCGCCGACGAGGAGACCGTCGAGCGGGAGTACCTCTCGGTCAACCCCGCGGTCCGCCAGGCCTTCGCCCCGCTGGTCGAGGGTTTCGCCGCTGCGGGCGGCAACCCCGACCTGGCGCTGGCACTGATCAGCGTCTCGCCCTCCTACCTCGCCGCGGCCCTGGAAGCCGTGCACCTGCGCTACGGCTCGGTGGAGAAGTACGTGCGCGAGGGGCTCGCGGTCCCCGACGAAGCGGTGGCCGCCATCCGGGCGCGGCTGATCGGGTGATCTCCAGCCGCCACGCCCGGGGTCCGGCCGGTCGGTGACCAACCGCGCGGTCGCTCGTTCTGTTGAACGTGTCGTCCCAGGAAGCGCAGACCCGACCTGCCCCCACCCGCGTGGACATCGAGCGGGTCGAGGCAACGATCATCGAGCACTACCCGCGGCTGGTGCGGATCGCCTATCTCGTGCTGCCGCCCTCGCTCGGCCGTAACCGACGGGTACGCACCGCACACGCCCTCACCCAGCGGGCCCTTCCCCGAAGGGGCCGGGCGAGCTCGACCGGCCCCTCCCTCGTGCCTGCGCCGCGCGCTGCCGAATTCGCCGCCGACCACGACTACGCGTACGTGCGGAGCCGGGTGCTCACCGCAGCCCTGGAGGCCGCGGTCCCGCTGCGCACCACCCTGCGGCGGCGCGGGCGCCCTCGACGTTCCCAGCTGCCCCCGCTGCTGCCCCGGTTCTGGGGACTTCAACTGCTCCCGCGGTCCGCGGGCGCCGCCGAGCTCGCCCTGAACCAGCGGCTCGCCGCAGTCTCCGGGCCGGCCCGGGCCGCCTGTGCGCTGCGCGCCCTGGAGGGGCTCGATGAGGAGGCGATCCGCCGGGCCCTCAGCGAAGCCGGGGTGTCCGATCCTCATGCGGCGCTCTCCGAAGCCGCGCTGGTCGAGCCGGGTGGTCAGGGCAGCGGACAGACACCGCGATCGGGCGGGCCCGGCCAGGACGCGGCCATTCCCCTGCTGGCCTCCCCCGGGTTCGATCCCTGCCTGCTCCAGGCCCGACCCACCGACCTGCTGCGACGGCGGCGGTACACCCGGGCAGGCCTCGCCGCCACCGCCGCGCTCCTCGTGGCCGGTTCGTTGTTCACCCTGGCCGGGGACGAGGGCTGGGGGGCCGACGGGGCCGCCGCACCCCCGTACGCCACCAACGCCGCCGTCGAGCTCGCCCTGGACCCGACCAAGCTGAGCCGGGTGAAGCCGACTGCCTGGCAGGACGCCTCGCGCAGCGACTTCTCCGTCTGGCCCGCCCGCGGCGACCGCACCGACGATCGCGCGCTGTTGCGGCGGGCCCTCGCGGTGTGGGCCCGGCCCGGCTCCGGCGTGCAGGTCTCCGCGACCCCCGGCACCCCGCCCGGACCGCCGATGGGTCCGCCCCAGTTGCTCTTCGCCGGCGAGGTGGACCAGGCCGTGGTGGTCCTGCTCTACGACGGCCTGCGCGTGGTGCGCTACGCGGAACCCGCCCAGGGACGGGGCGCCGCCGTGCTGGACTTCGCCCGGGCCGACGGTGACCGGCGGGCGGGTGCCGTGGTGGTCACTCGTATCGACGGCAACGTGCGGTACCTGACTGCGCCCTGGGTCCGCACGGCGGCGGTACGCGATCTGCTCCGCCCCGCCCAGGAGCCTACGCCGCTGCGCTTGGGCGAGGACGGGGTCACCGCGCCGCTGCGCAGCCCCGCACAGGACGCCTCTTGCGGGACGTGGAACGCGTTGGCGCTGCGGGACGCGGACGCGACCCGGTTGACGACGGACCTGGGAGAGATCCTGCCGGCCGGGCTGACCTCCGGGGCACCCGGCGCCACCGAGGAAATCGCAGGCGCCGAGGACCTGAGCCACTGGGCACGCACGGCCTGCCTGTTGCCAGCGATGCGCTCACAGGGCGTTCGGGCTGTCAACTCCTGGCAGTTCGCCGAGCAGGAGCTACCGCAGGACAATGGCAGGGCTGACTGGCTGTGCACCCGCGCCCAGACCTGGCGGGGCACCGGGGAACAGGTGTTCGTCCAGTTCCAGGCGCCGACGGCGAAGGCCGGCGAACCGGGCGCGCTTGCGGCGCGGAGCCAGGACACCCCCGCTTGCGGCGCGCGCAAACCGCAGGTGCTGGCGGGGGTGTTGTGGAAGTCGCGCGGCGGCGACTGGTTCGTCCTGGCCGCCGGGAGCAAGCAGTTCACCTCCCTCGCCGTCTCCGGCGGGGTCTCCGGCGTGAGCTCCGGCCGGCTGCTGACGTTGCCCTCCAAGCAGGGGGCGCAGGTGGAGTTGGAGGGCCGGCTGACGGACGGGAGCACGGTGGGCGTGCTGCGGTGAAGGGCGGCACCGGCTGCTCCCGCCCCACAACTGCCTGATGGGAACGCCGTGCACGGGGCTGTTGCCGATGCGTACTCCTCAGTACATTGACACCATGTCTAATACGCAGCCTGCACGACCGGTACCGGTGGCGTCCGAACACATACCGCTGGCGGCCCGCAAGGTCGCCTTCGACTGGGACCAGACGCCGCTGCACTGGCTCCCCGGTGAGCCCTTCGCCACCCACACCATGAACGTGCTGCACCTGCTGCTACCCGCCGGAGAGCGGTGGTTCGTCCACGTGTACAAGCAGGTGCTGCCGCGGATCACCGACGAGCAACTGCGCGAGGACGTCATCGGGTTCATCGGTCAGGAGGCCATGCACTCCCAGGCCCACGACGAGGTGCTCCCGCACCTGCGGCGGCAGGGCCTGGACCCGACCCCGTACACGGCGCAAGTCGACTGGCTCTTCGAGAAGCTCCTCGGGGACCGTACGCTGCCACCGGGCCGGGCCGGCGAGTGGTGGCTCAAGGAACGGGTCGCGATGATCGCGGCGATCGAGCACTACACCGCCTTCCTCGGCGACTGGGTGCTCAACGCGACCGAACTCGACCGGCGTGGCGCGGACCCGGTCATGCTGGACCTGTTGCGCTGGCACGGCGCCGAGGAGGTCGAACACCGCTCGGTGGCCTTCGAGCTCTTCACGCACCTGGACGGAAACTACCGACGTCGGGTGCGCACCTGGGCGACGGCCTTCTCCGCGCTGGTCTTCCTGTGGCAGCGCGGCACCCGCTTCTTCATGGAGAACGATCCCACGCTGGTGGACGGCCGGGCCTCGCTGCGGGACCTACAACGGGCCGGCCGGCGCGGCGTACTGCCCTCCCCCCGTGCCATGGCCGCCTCGATCCCCCGCTACCTGAGCCGGACCTACCACCCCTCCCAGGAGGGCTCCACCGCGCAGGCGATGGCCTACCTGGCCAGCTCTCCCGGCGCGAACGGAGGTGCCCGAACGTGACCTCCTCCGCCTTGCGGGCCGCCCTGGTGGCCGGCGGCGCACTGGCCGCCCGACGGGCCCTGCGCAGCCGTATCCAACGCTCCCCACTGTGGCCACTGCCGGCTCTGGCGACTCCCGTCTCGGGATACTCCCCGCGCCGCGTGCTGCGCGCACGGCTCACGGCACGCACCGAGATCGCCGAGGACGTGGTGGAACTACGCTTCACCTCGGCCGAGTTGCCCTCCTGGGAGCCCGGAGCCCACGTGGATCTGATCCTTCCCTCGGGGCTGGTCCGCCAGTACTCGCTGTGCGGGGATCCGGCGGCGGCGGGCAGCTACACGATTGCACCCCGACTGGTCCACGGTGGTCGCGGTGGCTCCCGGGAGGCACACCAAGCGCTCCAGGTGGGCGCCACCGTCTCCCTGCGGGTCCCGCGCAACCGCTTCCCGATACGGCCCGCACGCTCGCACCTCTTCATCGCCGGAGGGATCGGCATCACCCCGGTCCTTCCGATGGTCCGACAGTTGGCGGCTGAGGGCGCCGACTGGCGGCTGCTCTACTGTGGCCGCAGCCGGGACTCCATGCCCTTCCTCGCGGAGCTCGCCGCACACGGCGACCGGGTGGAGGTCCATGCGGGCCAGGAGCAGGGCCGTCGCCTGGATCTGCGCCGACTGTGGGAACTACCGAAGGGGACCGAGGTCTACTGCTGCGGTCCGACAGCTCTGATGGCGGCCGTCGCCGACGCGCTACCCGAGGGAACGCCTCTGCACCTGGAGCGTTTCGCGCCGACCGTGCCGGCGGGTCCGGCCAAACCGTTCACCCTCGAACTGGCCCGCACCGGAAGGACGCTCACCGTACCGGCGAACTCCTCCACGCTGGCCGCGGTGCGCTCGGCCCTGCCTGGTACGCCGTACTCCTGCGAGCAGGGCTTCTGCGGAACCTGTCAGACGAAGGTGGTGCGCGGTGGGGTCGACCACCGGGACGAACTCCTCACGGAGACGGAACGGGAGGACTCGATGCTGATCTGCGTCTCCCGAGCCCGTGGAGAGCGGCTCACGCTGGACCTCTGAACGGTCGTGCCACCGCCCCGGTGAATCCGGAGGGCACCCGTCGGTAGGGTGATTGGTATGACAACCGGTGTGCGGCGCAGGATGGGTGTCGAGGAACGACGGCAGCAGTTGATCGGCGTCGCCCTCGAACTGTTCAGTCATCGGTCACCCGATGACGTGTCGATCGACGAGATCGCGGCAGCCGCCGGGATCTCGCGCCCGCTCGTCTACCACTACTTCCCCGGCAAGCTCAGCCTCTACGAGGCGGCCCTGCGCAGGGCGGCCGACGAGTTGGCGCAGCGGTTCGTGGAACCCCGAGAAGGCCCTCTCGGGGCACGTCTGTTGCGGGTGATGGAACGCTTCTTCGCATTCGTCGACGACCACGGTCCGGGCTTCTCAGCACTGATGCGCGGCGGCCCGGCCGTCGGATCGAGCCGGGCCAACGCAATGATCGACGAAGTTCGCCAGGCCGCTTACGAACAGATCATCAAGCACCTTGAAGTGGCCGATCCGCCAGCACGGCTGGAGTTGGTGGTGCGCTCCTGGGTGTCACTGGCCGAGTCGACCGCACTGATCTGGCTGGACGGGCGGAAGATCCCGCGCGCCGAGCTGGAGTTGCAGTTGGTTCACGATTTCGCCGCACTGGTCGCGGTGAGCGCCGCCTACGACGTGGAGATGGCGCAGATCATGACCAGGATCGTCGCGGCGGAGCCGGCCGACGGCCCCCTGGGGGATCTGGTGACCCGTCTGGTCACCTTGGTGCCTCCGGCAGCGACGCCCCGTTGAGAATGTCCGGATGATCTTTGAGCTAGCCACCGAACAGGACGCCAGGACACTCGTGGCGCTGCACGACGGAGCCGCCCGCTGGATGGCCAGGCGAGGTATCTCCCAGTGGAAGCCCGGTGAGAGGGACACCGAGCACTTCACCGCCCGGATGCGCGAGGGCGAGGTGTGGATCGCCCGCGACCAGCGCGGCCGGGCCCTGGGCGGATACGAGTTGTGGTGGTCCGACGAGCAGGCCTGGGGCGTCCAACCGCCGGTCGCCGGCTACGTGCACCGCCTGATGACCGACCACGCGATCGCGCCCGCCGGGGCCGGCCGGGGACTCCTGGCCCATGCCGAGCGCAGGATCCGCGGGACCGGCCGCGAGCGGACGCGACTGGACTGCCTGTCCACCAGCCCCCGGCTCCTCGCGTACTACCAGGACGCGGGATACCGGGTGGCCGGTGAGTTCCCCTCCAAGGTGGGGAAGGACGGACGGGTGTACGGGGTGGTGCTTCTGGAGCGGAGCCTGTCGGCCTGAGACTCAGCCTCGTTTGAAGACCGAGACCGTGCGGGCGGGTGTGGTGAATGTTGCGGTGGTCCGGTCGTAGGAGGAGCCCTTCACCACCCGGTCCGTGCCGGCGGACTGCACGGGGTGCAACCGGTACGGGTGGCCGGCCAGGGCCGGCACCTGCTGGCGCTGGGCCGCTGGTGTGGCGTTGAAGACCACCACCAGTTCTCCGAGGGCCATCGTGATCACACCCGGTGTCTCGTGGGTCCCCGACAACGGGAAGGACAGCGCGGACTGCACCTGCCCGGTGGTCGCGAGCGAGAACGCCGGCTCGGTGGTGCGGATCCTCAGCAGGGAACGGTACGCATCCGCAGCGGCGGACATGTCGGCGCAGGAGACCGACAGGGCCGCATTGCTCAGCAGCGGTTTGGCGTAGTCCCACTTGGACCGGTTGTCCGCAGCCGGTGGTAGACCACGGCCGAAGCCATTCGTCGTCCCCGGGGCACAGCTCCAGTGGATGGCGTTGAACCAGTCCCCGCTGTCGTAGGAGTTGCGGTCCAAGGACTTGGACCGCAACAGGTCGGTGCCCGCTTGCGAGAGCGCCGGTCCCTGGGAGAGGGCCGCCACCGCCATGGCCAGGGTCTGCATCCGCGCACGGTCGGCGGGCGGGGTGTCGGCCGGCAGTTTGAAGGCGAGGGCGTCGAAGAGGGTCTCGTTGTCATGGGCGTCCACATAGGCGAGCGCATCGCCGGGCGCGGCGGCGTAGCCCGCCGGGGCACCGTTGTAGTCGACCTCGGAACCCTTGACCGTACGGCCGCTGGAGTCGGTGAAGGAGTACCCGGCGAGGTTTCCGGACAGACCGACCTTGATCAGGTCCTGGGCGTGCAGGAGGCGGGCCCGCTGCTCCTCGGGAGTGCCACCGGTGGTGGACCCGTTGGGATCGGTGAACAGGCCGGAGGCGAAGCCCTGGACGCCGGGGTCGGCATCGAAGGGGCCACCACCGCGGACCGCGTCCCGGGCCCGATCGGAGAAGGTCGCGATGCCCGTACCGGCCATGTTCTTCTGGGTGGCTTGCACGAAGCGGGCGTCGTCGGCGACCTCCCCGAAGTTCCAGCCCTCGCCGTACAGAACGATCTTCTTGCCATCCACCCCGTCCTCGGCCAGGGTCAAGGCGTCGAGGGCCTTGCGGACCGCGAGGATGTTCTCCTTCGGGTGGTGTCCCATCAGATCGAAGCGGAAGCCGTCCACCTTGTACTGCTTGGCCCAGGTCACGATGGAATCCACGACGAGCCGTCCCATCATGGCGTTCTCCGGGGCGGTGTTGGCGCAGCAGGTGGAGGTGGCCACGCTGCCGTCCGCCAGCAGACGCTGGTAGTAGCCGGGGACGATGCGGTCGAGTACCGACTTGGGTGACTGACCGGCGGCGACGGTGTGGTTGTAGACCACGTCCATGACGGTACGTAGTCCCGCGCCGTTGAGGGACTGGACCATTCTGCGGAACTCCACCGTACGGGCGGTGCCCTCCGGGTCACTGGCGTAGGAGCCCTCGGGAACGGTGTAGTGCAGGGGGTCGTAGCCCCAGTTGTAGCCGTCGGTGGCGGCGGCCCGCTGCACGCACTCCTGCTGGGCTTCGGAGTCGGCGGGCAGGGCCGGCAGGTCGCAGTCGGGTTCGCTGCGGTCGGCGGCCCGCTCGGGGATGGTGCCGATGTCGAAGACGGGCAGCAGGTGGACGTAGGAAGCGCCGGCCCTTGCCAGCTCGTGCAGGTGCTTCATGCCGGCCGACCCGCTGTCGGTGAAGGCCAGGTACTGGCCGGGGTGGCGGGAGGTGGGGTCGGCGACGGAGAAGTCACGCACGTGGAGTTCTTGGATCTGGGCCTGTCGCAGGGGTACGGCCGCCGGTTTGCGCAGCGAGGTCCAGCCCTTCGGGGCGAGTTCGGGGTCGGTGAGGTCGACCACCAGGCTGCGTTGCGAGTCGGCGGTCAGGGCCGTGGAGTACGGGTCGGTGACCCGGTTGGTGACGAGCTGCCCGACGGTGCCGGCGTCCGGCGCCCACACCTTGACCACGTAGCGGTACGGCTTGCCGTGCCAGGAACGGCCGCCGCGCGCCGACCACACGCCGGTGCGTTCGTCCCGGCGCATGGCGAGGGTGCGCCCGCCGAGTTCGAGGGATACCTGCTGGGCGGTGGGCGCCCACAAGGACAACGTGACCCGGCCCCCACGTCCGAAGACGGGTCCCAGCGGTACCTCGTTGGCGTACAGGTCGTCCAACACTCCGGCGAGCTGCACACCGGTGGCTGCCAGTACGGCGCCGTTCGCCGCCCGGGCGCTGGCGACCAGTTGGCCGCGCAACGCGGCGCGGACGCGGTCACGGTCGCGTGGATCGACGTGGAAGGCGGTGGAGTCCGCAAGGTGCGGGAAGGCGCTGCGCTGCGCCGCGGTCAGCGTGGACTTCGACAGGCGAAGCCAGTTCGCCTCGCCGGTGAGCCGCCCGTCCCCCGTCGTGATCGCCCCCGAACGGGAGGCGAGCAGTTGGACGGAGGCGGCGGTTTCGGGTGCGTTCCACACCAGGGTGTCACGGTCGATCCAGATCGCGTGCGCCCGGCTCAGATCGAGGGCGGCGGCGTCCCCCGCGGCCTGCGGCAACAAGTACGGCTGCTGGCCGGCTAGCAACCACGCCTCGTACCCGTCCGATCTGAGGTCCAGCGACTGGTCGGCGGGCAGGTCCTTCTCGTCCCCCTTGTGCAGGATGTAACTGAGGCTGGTGGCACCGGGGGCGAGCGGCACCTCGTACACCGCCCCGTACGAGTCCGTTCGGGAGGGCATCAGCGGCCGGGACCAGTCGGTGGGTTCGGCGGCTCCGGTCCAGGTGTGCAGGCCCCAGCCGTCGAGGTCGCCGGCAGCGCGACGGTAGTGGAGAACCACCTTGGAGGTGTCCTGCGGCGGGTAGTCGGGGCGTTGCGCGTGGGGGGCCTCTCGGCCCTGGTCCAGCCAGATCTCTCCGGTTCGGGTCACGTCGATGGTGCGGTCGACCGGGACGTCCTTGTTGCCGTCCTTGTCGATGACCAGGTACCCGACCGAAGACGCGCCCGGCCGCAGCCGCACGTAGGCGAAGGCTCCGTAGGCGTCCCGGCCGGTGAATCCGTGTCCGGCGGGCCACGGGGTGCCCTCACCCTCGGCGATGTCGCCCCAGGCGTAGAGCCGCCAGTCACGGTAGTCGCCGTCCGGGCGACGGTAGTGGACCACGGCGTAGTCGCGTTGGGAGGCCGTCGGCGGCGCTTCCACGGGGAGTTGGCCGGACACCGAGGTGGCGAGGGCACTGGCGGTACGGCCGGCCCTGTCCACGGCGACGGCCTTGTAGCGCAAGGTGGTGCCGGCCGGGGCGGTGAGGTGCTGGGTGACCCGGTACGGGGCGTGGTCGGCGGAGCCGAGCACCCGCCACCGTTCGTTGCCGACCTGGGCGGCGAACACGACCCGGCTCGGTGCACCCGCGGTGATCTGGGCGTTCACTTCGACGGTGCCGGCGGCGCCAGCAGCGGGCGCGGTGAGGGTCAGAGCTGGTGACGTGGCGGGAGCGGCCAGGGGGCGTTCGGCGCGCAGCACGATCGAGCCGAAGGCGGGCACGGTCGCCCGGACGCCGTGCTTGTCGGCCCGGACCGCCTCAGCTGTTCCGTACAGGGCGTCGAAGCGGGTGCCGGCGGCACTGTCCACGGGCACCTCGACGGTTCGCGCCTCGCCGGCGTTGTTCACTGCGACCAGGTATTCGGTGGCGGTGGTGGCTCCGTGCGTGGTGCGGCGGGCGTCGGTGCGTGTGAAGGCGTAGACGGAGTCCTTAGCCAGGCGTTCGCTCTGGACGCCGTCCCGTAGCGCGGGGTGTTCCCTGGTGAGCCGGGACAGATCGGCGATCTGCCGGTAGAGGGGGTGTTCCTCGTCGTAGGCGTCCTGGGCGTGGGTGCGCGCGGTACCGAGTTGGTCGTCGTCCAGGTAGTCGGGGGTGGTGGAGGCGAAGAGGGACTGGCGGGCGTCCTTGTCCCCGCCGGCCCCGGTGAAGCCCTGCTCATCGCCGTAGTAGATGACCGGGTTGCCGCGGGAGAGGAACATCAGCTCGTTGGCCAGCCGGTAACGATCCAGGAGTTCCTTCTCGTCCTTGCCCGGGTTGTCCTGTGTCAGGAAGGCGCCAAAACGGCCCATGTCGTGGTTGCCGAGGAAGGTCACCTGCTCGTAGGCGTTTGCCTTGTCGGTGGTGTACCGGTAGTCCTGCGCGAAGACCTCGGCGAGCCGGCCGGCGGTGGCGCCCTGGGAGGCGTAGGCCCGAATCGCCTCCTGGAGCGGGAAGTCCAAGGTGGCGTCGAGCCGTCCGCGGGTGACGTAGGGCGCGGTGACGGCCGGGTCCGCGGAGTAGACCTCGCCGAACATGAAGAAGTCCTTGCGGCCGTGTCGGGCCGCGTACCGGTCCAGGGCGGTGGCCCATTGGGTCCAGAACTCGGTGTTGACGTGTTTGACGGTGTCGATACGGAAGCCGTCGATACGGAAGTCGTGGACCCACTTCTGGTAGATCTTCGCCATGCCGTCGACGACTTCGGGGCGTTCGGTCCACAGGTCGTCCAGGCCGAAGAAGTCCCCGTTCTCGGAGGACTCTCCTGCGAAGGTGGAGTTGCCCCGGTTGTGGTACATCTCCGGGTCGTTCAGCCAGGCCGGGACCTTGAGGTTCTTCTTGGCGGCCGGTACCACCGGGGTGAGCGGGAAGGAGTCCCCGTCGGTCGGGGGGAACTTGGCGCTGCCGTCGGCGTAGTCGGAGTCCTCGAAGGGGACTCCGTCCTTGGTCAGGTAGGGGAAGGCGCCCTCGGAGAGGTAGTCGGCGGACTGCTCCACCGAGTCGATCACGTCAGCGGTGTGGTTGGTGATGACGTCGAAGAAGACCTTCATCCCCTTGGCATGGGCCTTGTCGATCAGCCGGCTCAGGTCCGCGTTGGTGCCGAAGTGCGGGTCAACGCGGGTGAAGTCGGTGATCCAGTAGCCGTGGTAGCCGGCGGAGGCCTGGTCGCCTTCGCCCTGGACGGGCTGGTTCTTGAAGATCGGGGCGAGCCAGATGGCCGTGGTGCCCAGGCCCTTGATGTAGTCCAGCCGGTCGGCGAGGCCCTTCAGATCACCGCCCTGGTAGAAGCCCTTGTCCGCCGGGTCGAAGCCGTTCTGGAGCCGGCCGCCGGGGAGGTGGCCCCGGTCGTTGCGCCGGTCGCCGTTGGCGAAGCGGTCGGGGAGCACGAAGTAGAACTGCTCACGGGTCAGGTCATGGCGGGCCGGCTGGGCCGCGAGCTTGGCGTCCGAGGGGGCGCGCGGTGGCGCGGCGGCCCCCGCTGGAAGGGCGGGCGCCAAGGTCGCGCACAGCGCGGCGGCTACGGTGCCCGCGACGGCGCGCAGGCGTGGGCGTATCACGGCAGGTTCTCCTTGCCAGGAAACGGGAGGAAGAAGGGAAGGGCCGCCCGGCGTTGGCGGGTTCTGGTGTCGCCGGGCGGCCCTGGGGGCTGTCCCGTCATGCCGGGGGAGCAGTGCGCCGGAAGTCAGGCGTGGTGCATCGCTCTCCTGCGGGGCGTGTTCGGGTGGTCCGACGACGCGGCGAGGTTCCGTGGCTGTCGTCGTTGCCGCCGGGACTAAGGAGGGAGCCTCGGTGCGAGGGTCTGCTGGAGCGGTGGTCAGTTGCGCCAGGTGTCGTTCAGCGTGATGGTGCCACTCGCCGGGACGGTGGCGCTGCGGTTGGCGCCGCTCTCCCAGGTGACGTTCCCGGCCGCGTCCTTGCGGATGTACTTGTAGGCGAAGGTGGTGCCGGCGGGCAGGGTGACGTCGAGCTTCCACACCGGGTAGGAGGCCGGGTCGAGCTTCAGGGCGCCCAGAGGGCTCCAGTTGCCGAGGGCGGACTGGTCGCCCGTGACGTAGATGTTCTGGCCGAAGACAGTGGTGGCGTTGACGGCGAAGGAGGCGCCGGCCACCGCCGGGTTCCCGTCGCCGCAACTGCGCGCGCCGAGGTGCAGGGCGAGTGCGGTGTGGGCAGCGAGCGACGCGGAGAACCTGCCGTCGGAGCCGACGGTCAGGGTGCGCCCTGACTGGACGTCGCAGTAGTCGCCGGCGGGCAGCGCGGTCTGGAAGGTGCGGGTGAGCGTGGAGTCCTCGTGGTTGATGGCCAGGTACGCCTTGTTGCCGCGGCCGAAGGCGATCTGGTCGGCCCCGTTGTCCCACCAGTTGGTGACGGCTTGACCGTGGGCGGTGTTGCGGAAGGCCACCATGGAGGAGATCTCCCGCCAGGCGTGCTGGCACTTCCAGCCGTCGGTGTAACAGGCGTTGACGGTGCCGCCGTTGGGCGGCCCGGCGTCCTTGTCGCTCCACTCGTAGCCGGAGTGGACGTCGGGTGAACCGTAGGGCCAGGCCAGCATGAACACGCTGGCGAGGGTGTAGCTGGCGCCGTCCTTGTAGTTCAGGGTGTCGCCGACGCGCTCGGTGTCGTGGTTGTCGACGAACACGGCGGACCGGTCTGCGGCCAGGTAGCCCCAGGCTTCGCCGAAGTCCTTCAGGTAGGCGAGGTTCTCGTTGTCGAAGACCCGCTTGAGGTCGCGGGCGTAACGGAACTCCTGCACATCACCGGTGCCGAGGTACTCGCTGGGAGAGACGGCCTCACCCGCGCCGAAGATCGCTTCCTGCTTCCAGTAGGCCGAGGGGTTGCTCAGCTTGGACTTGATGGCGGCGAGATCGGCGGCGGGCATGTGCTTGGCGGCGTCGATGCGGAAACCGTCGACGCCGAGGGAGAGCAGGTCGTTGAGGTAGCCGGCGATCCGACCGCGGACGTAGTCCTCGCCGGTGTCGAGGTCGGCGAGCTGGACGAGTTCGCAGTTCTGGACGTTCGCGCGGTCCCGGTAGTTGGTGATGGTCGCCCGGCAGTCGTCCATGTCCTGCCCCTGGTAGATACCGGGGTAGTTGTACTTGGTGTAGGCGGAGCCGCCGGTGCCGGTACCGTCGCCGGCGGCCATGTGGTTGATGACGGAGTCGGCGACGACCTTGACGCCCGCCGTGTGGCAGGTATCGATCATGTTCTTGAAGGCGGTGCGGTCTCCCAGGCGGCCGGCGATCCTATAACTGACCGGCTGGTACGAGGTCCACCACTGGGAGCCCTGGATGTGCTCCTGCGGGGGCGAGACCTGGACGTAGCCGTAGCCGGCCGGGCCGAGGGTGTCGGTGCAGGCCTGGGCAACCGAGGCGAAGGTCCACTCGAAGAGGACGGCGGTGACGTCCTTCTCGCCGGGCGCCGAGGCTTGGGCGGGTGCGGTCGGCAGTGCGGCCAGGGCGGTCAGGGCGAGGGGGGCAGCGGCGGCGGTGGCGAGGGCTCTGGTCAGCCGTCGGGGCATGGTTCCTCCTGGCGAAGAGGCGGAGTACGGAGGGTGCGGGTGCGGGGGTGCGGACCTCGTACGGCAACGCGCCATGCCCAAAAGGCCGTCGGTGTGTTGGTGGGCGGGGGCCCACCGAGGAACTGACTTGCAGCGATACGTGAAAGTTCTTGCGGTCGCGACCGTAGGTGGCCCGGAGAGCGGGGTCAACCCCTCCGGACACATCTTCGACACAGCACGGTAATCCTGCTGTTTCTTGCCGGAAAACTCTTTCGCAAGAGATTGCAATGGTGTTACCTTCGGCCAGCCCCGGACCGGCCGGCCGAAGGACCCGCCAGGGGCCTACGCGCCCGGACGGCCGGACCGGGGCACCTGAGCCGTGGACGCCCGCACCACCAACTCCGGTTGGAAGACGAACTCGGTGCGTTGCACCGGGTTCCCCCCGACGGCCTCCAGCAAAGCGCCGACCGCCGCGGTCGCCATCGCGCGCACCGGCTGGCGGACCGTCGTCAACGGCGGATCAGTGAAGGCGATCAGCGGCGAATCGTCGAAACCGACCACGGAGACGTCCCCGGGCACCTCCAGTCCCCGCTGACGCACCGCTCGAATCGCTCCCAGAGCCATCGGGTCACTGGCGCACACGATGCCCGTCACGCCCTCGTCCAGCAGGGCCAATGCCGCCGCCTGACCGCCCTCGACGGTGAACAGCGTGCGCTGGATCAGCCGTTCTGCCTCCCCCTGGGGCAGACCCAGGTACTCGTGCAGCGCCGCTGTGAACCCCTCCGCCTTGCGGCGCGAGGGAACATAGCGGGTCGGCCCGATCGCCAGACCGATGCGCTCGTGCCCCAGCTCGACCAGGTGCCGGACCGCGATCGACGCGGCCACCCGGTCGTCGGGGGAGACGAAGGGCGCACTGATCGATTCGTTGAAGCCGTTGATCAACACGAACGGCACTCCGCGGGCGGCCAGCCGGTTGTAGCGGGACGGATCGGAGGCCAGATCCGCGTGCAGCCCGGACAGGAAGACGATCCCGGTGACCCCGCGCGCCTCCAACTGCTCGACCAGCTCGTCCTCAGTGGCCCCGCCCGGAGTCTGCGTGCAGAGCACCGGGGTGTAGCCGTGCCCCGCCAGCGCCTGCTCGATGACCTGTGCGAAGGCCGGGAAGATGGGGTTGACCAACTCCGGGATGACCAGGCCCACCAGTCCCGCGCTACGGCGACGCAAGCGCACCGGCCGCTCGTACCCGAGGATGTCGAGCGCAGCGAGCACCTTGTGGCGGGTCGCGGTGGCCACACCCACCTTGCCGTTCAGGACCCGGGAGACCGTCGCCTCGCTGACCTCGGCCTGCGCGGCGATGTCCGCGAGCCGCGGGGCGCCCGGATCGGCGCCCCGCGGCAGGGGGATCGTCACACCGCCCACCACAGGGTGCTGTCGGCCGGGAGTTCCACGGCGCCGCCCTGGACCACCACGTGCGCACTGGCCAGCAACAGGGTGCCGGGAGCCTCGATGCGGACCGGAGCGCCGGTGGTGTTCACCGTGCAGACGAAGCCTTCGCCTGCCGCGGCGCGCCGGAAGGCCAGCACTCCCTCGGGGGCGGCCAGCCACTCGACGTCCTCGCCCGCACCGAGCGCCGGGTGGGCACGGCGCACACCGAGCGCGCCGCGGTACAACTCCAACATGGAAGCAGGGTCGCCGCTCTGGGCCTCGACGCTCAGGGCGCCCCAACCCTGCGGTTGTGGAAGCCAACTGGGGCCGCCCTCCTCGGGTCCGAACCCGTACGGGGCCTTCGTCCCGGACCAGGGCAGCGGGACCCGGCAGCCGTCACGCAGCCCGTCCTGGCCGTTCTCCTTGAAGAAGGACGGGTCCTGGCGGACCTCGTCGGGCAGGTCGGTGACCTCGGGCAGCCCGAGTTCCTCCCCCTGGTAGACGTACGCCGACCCGGGCAGGGCCAGCATCAGCAGGGCCGCGGCCCGGGCCCGCCGCTGCCCGCGCTGCGGGTCGCCCTCGGCGAAGCGGGTGGCATGCCGGACCACGTCGTGGTTGGAGAGCACCCAGGTGGTGGGTGCGCCGACCGGGCGCATCGCGTCGAGGGACTCGTCGATGGCGCCGCGCAGCGCAGCGGCGTCCCAGTCGGTGGTCAGGTAGTGGAAGTTGAATGCCTGGTGCAGCTCGTCGGGGCGCAGGTAGAGCGCGGTCCGCTCGGCACTGGGCGTCCACGCCTCGGCCACCCCGATGCGGTCCCCGGCGTACTCGTCGAGGACCTTGCGCCAGGAGCGGTAGATCTCGTGGACGCCGTCCTGGTCGAAAAAGGGCAGCACCTGGTTGCCGAGCAGCTTCAGCTGCTCATCGCGGCCGAGGTCGGGCAGGCCGGGCGCCTTGACCAGGCCGTGCGCGACGTCGATGCGGAAGCCGTCGGTGCCCAGATCCAGCCAGAACCGCAGGATGGAGCGGAACTCATCCTGTACGGCGGGGTGTTCCCAGTTGAAGTCGGGCTGCTCGGGGGCGAACAGGTGGAGGTACCACTCACCCGGGGTTCCGTCGGGGTTCTCGGTGCGGGTCCAGGCGGGACCGCCGAAGATGGACTCCCAGTCGTTCGGCGGCTCGGTGCCCGCCGGGCCCCGCCCCGGTCGGAAGTGGAAGCGCTCGCGCAGTGGGCTTCCGGGCCCTTCACGCAGCGCCTGCTTGAACCATTCGTGCTGGTCGGAGCAGTGGTTGGGCACCAGGTCGACGATGATGCGCAGACCCAGCTCATGGGCTTCGCGGATGACGGCGTCGGCATCGTGCAGGGTTCCGAACATCGGATCGATGGCACGGTAGTCGGCGACGTCGTAGCCGGCGTCGGCCTGCGGGGAGGCGTAGAAGGGGCTGACCCAGACGGCGTCGACTCCGAGGTCCCTCAGATAGGGCAGTCGACTGCGCACTCCTTCGAGGTCGCCCATGCCGTCGCCGTTGCTGTCGGCGAAGCTGCGCGGATAGACCTGGTAGATCACCGCTTCGCGCCACCAGCCTCTGGAGGTGCTCGTGCCGGTGGTCGCAGCGGCGGGGGCGGCAAGATGCTGGGTCATGACTTCCCTGAAGGTCTGGGGTGGGGCGGCGCCGGCCTCGGTCGAAGGCCGGCGCCGCGCTTCGAATGCCTGCGCGCGGGGCGCCGGGCGGGCTCAGCCCTTGGTGGCGCCGGCGGTCATGCCGGCGACCAGGTGCCGTTGGACGAGGACGAACACCAACGCGGCGGGCACGGCGATGAGGACGGAAGCCGCGCTCATCGGCCCCCACTGGGCGCCGTACTGGTTGACGAACTTCTGCAGTCCGCCGGCGAGGGTGAGGTTCTCGTCGCCGACCATGAAGGCAGAGGCATAGGCGACCTCGCCCCAGGCCGTGATGAAGGAGTAGAAGGCGGTGACGGCGATGCCCGGCTTGGCCAGCGGCAGGATCAACCGCCAGAAGGTGCCGAACGGGCTGAGACCGTCCACCCGTCCCGACTCGTCGATCTCCGCCGGGATGGCGTCGAAGAAGCCCTTCATCATCCAGGCGCAGAAGGGCACCGCGATGGTGAGGTATGTGACGACCAGGCCAGCGGGCTGGTTGAGCAGTCCCAGCCTCGACATCAGTGTGTAGATCGGCACGATCAGGACGGCGACCGGGAACATCTGGGTGATCAGCAGGGTCCACATCAACGGCTTCATGCCGGGGAAACGGAAGCGGCTGACGGCGTAACCGGTGGTGGCCGCGATCAGCACCCCGATGAGGGTGGTCAGGCCTGCGATGAGCAGCGAGTTCCAGAACCAGGTCAGGAACGGGGTGTCGGAGAGCAGCTTGGTGTAGTTCTCAAGCGTGGTCTCCTTGAAGAAGTCGGTGGTCGTGGCGTGCTTGGCCGGCTTCAGCGAGGTCAACAGGACCCACAGCACGGGGAAGACCGCGATCACGGACGCCACGACCAAGGTGGCGTGCAGACCGAAGGAGGCCAGCGGGGAGCGGCGACCGCGTACCGGTCCCGTCGGGGCGGCGGGTGCGGTCACGGACTTGGCGGTGGAGGTCGCTGTGGTCACCAGACTTCTCCCTGCTTGCGAAGGACGCGCCGGTAGACCGCGGCGAAGACCATCAGGAGGACCAGGATCAGCACGCCCCAGGTGGACGACTGGGCGAAGTCGCGGGGGCTGATCTCGAAGGAGAACTTGTAGGCCTGCGTGACCAGGATCTGGGTGGCCTCGCCGGGTCCGCCGCGGGTCAGCAGGAAGATCACCGGGAACATGTTGAACGTCCAGATGGTACTGAGCAGGATCACGGTGGAGCTGACCGAGCGCAGGCCGGGCAGGGTGATGTGCCTGAAGCGCTGCCAGGCGTTCGCACCGTCCATCTCGGCGGCCTCGTAGAGCTCCGCCGAAATGGACTGCAACCCGCCGAGCAGGGCGACCATCATGAAGGGCACGCCCAGCCAGACGTTGACGGCGATGACGGAGAACTTCGCCATCATCGGGTCGTTGAGCCACGGCACCGCGTCGATGCCACCGCCGGCCAGGACCTTGTTGAGCAGTCCGTTGTCCTCGTTGTAGAGGAAGCGCCAGGCGAAGACCGAGACGAAACCGGGCACCGCCCACGGCAGGATCAGCAGCATCCGGTAGACGGAACGGCCGATCATCTGCCGGTTGAGGATGTTCGCCAGGGTCAGGCCGAGGCCGAAGGTGACCGACACGCAGGCGGCGGTCCAGATGAGCGTCCAACCGAGGGTGGACACGAACTGTCCGCCGGTGAGCGCCTCGACGTAGTTGTCCAGGCCCACGAACTCGTAGCTCGCGGGCAGCTCGTTGACTCCGATGCTGCGGGCGACGTTGCGTTCGTTGGCGTTGGTGAGCGACAGGAAGACGCCGCGGACCAACGGGTATCCGATGATCACGCCGATGACGATCACCACGGGGGCGACCATGGCCCAGGCGTACCAGTGGGTCGCCAGGCCGCGCCGGAATCGGCCGGGAGGTGCGCCAGTACCGCGGCGCCGGCCGCGGGCGTCGGGAGTGGTCCCGTCGCCCGCGGCCTTCGCCACCGACTGGCTGGTGTGGACTGCCATCAGCCGGTCAGCCTTCCTCTTACTTCCAGTCCTTCAGGAGCTTGCGGTACGCCTCGCCCGTGGACTTGGCTCCCTGCTCGGGGCTGGCCTGGCCGGTCAGCACCTTGGTGTACTCGGTGACCAGCGGCGCGAACAGGCTTCCGGTCTCGGGGATCCAGGGCCGCTCGACGGCCTTGTCGACGACCGGCTTGAAGAAGGAGACGATCTCGTTCTGGGCCACGGCCGGCTGGGTGTAGACCGAGTTGCGGGTGGGCAGCAGGCTGAGCTGCTCGGTGACCTTCGCCTGGGTGGCGGCCGAGGACATGTACTCGACGAACGCGTAGGAGGCGTCGAGGTTCTTGGAGCCGGCGTAGACGGCCAGGTTGTGGCCGCCCTGCGGGGCGCCCTGGTAGGCGGAGCCGGCCGGGACGGGGGCGATGCCCAGGTTCGCCTTGTCGGCGAACTCCTTGCCGGCGTAGGTGTCGGCGATGGCCCACGGGCCGTTGATCATCATCGCGACCTTGCCGTCCTTGAAGGCCGACTGCATGTTGTTCCAGCCGTCGGTGGCGTCGGTCTTGGCGGCACCGGAGGTGACCAGGTCCTTGACCACGCCGAAGGCCTTGACGCCGGCGGCGTTGTCGATGGTGACCGTCTTGTTGCTGGCGTCGACCAGGTTGCCGCCCTCGCCGTAGAGGAAGGACAGGAACCAGTAGGCGTCGTCACCGCGCAGGTAGAGGGCGGTCTTGCCGGTCTTGCCCTTGATCGTCTTGGCGACGTTCTTCAGCTCGTCGACCGACTTGGGTACCTCGACACCGGCCTCCTTGAAGATCTTCTTGTTGTAGAAGATGCCCATGGAGTCAATGACCTGCGGAACGGCATAGGTCTTGCCGTTGTACTGGGTGGAGGCGGCGGCCTGGGCGAGGAAGTCCTTCTCGTCCTTGAGGGCGGCGGTGCCGTCCAACGGAGCGAGGTAGCCGAGGTCGGCGAACTCGGGGGTCCAGGCCACCTCGGAGCGGATCACGTCCGGGGCGCCGGCTCCGGCCTGGGCCGCGTTCTTGAACTTGTTCTGAGCCTCACCGAAGGGCACGTTCACGTACTTGACGGTGACCTTGGGGTGCAGCGTCTTGAAGTCCTCGGCCAGCTTCTTGAAGACGATGTCCTCGCTGCCGACGGTGGAGGTGTCCCACCAGGTGACCGTGCCGGAGAGCTCGCCGGAGGCCTTCTTGCCCTCCGAGCCGGTGTCCTCGGTGTCGCCGCCGCAAGCCGTCGCCGCGAGCGCCAGGGCCGCGACCAGCGCGGTGGCCGCTATGCCACGCCGCATGTGAACTCCTTCAATGATCCCGAGAGTGGCAGCGGCGGGGAGGAGCCTGCTGCCGACCGCGCCCTCGCGGTGCCGGGTTGCCAGGAACGTAACAGGGATGCAAATGAGCCGAAAGAGCTTGCGGCAATTTTCTGCAAGGACGGGTGATCGTTACATCCGCGTGTCCCTAAGGTTGCTACCGAGTCGCTTGACACCAGAGCGAAACGACTGCAAAAGCCTGCAAGACCTTTCACAAAGTGGCTGGGATCAGTACCTCCGCACCGTGCACCGCAACCAACGGCGGCAATCCCGCGTTGACCGGGTATGACGCACGAGCTGACCGCCGCCCGCCCCGCTGATCCCACCGGCCGAGCCGCGGGTTGGTGGCGCGACGCAGTCATCTACCAGGTGTACGTCCGCTCCTTCGCCGACGGCGACGGCGACGGCATCGGGGACCTGCGCGGTGTCCGCGAACGCCTGCCCCACCTCGCCCGCCTCGGGGTGGACGCGGTGTGGCTGACTCCCTTCTATCTGTCCCCCCAGGCCGACGGAGGCTACGACGTAGCCGACTACCGGGCCGTCGACCCCCTCTTTGGCGACCTCCAGGACGCCGACGACCTGGTGCGCACCGCACACACCCTGGGCCTGCGGGTGATCGTGGACCTGGTCCCCAACCACACCTCCGACCGGCACCGCTGGTTCCTGGCCGCCCTCACCGACCGGCCGGGCGGTCCCGAGCGGGCCCGCTACCACTTCCGTCCCGGCCGCGGCCGGGACCGATCCGAGCCCCCCAACGACTGGGAGTCCGTCTTCGGCGGCCCCGCCTGGAGCCGCGTACGCGAACCCGACGGCACCCCCGGCGAGTGGTACCTCCACCTGTTCGCTCCCGAACAGCCGGACCTCAACTGGGAACACCCAGAGGTCCAAGCCGAGTTCGACTCCGTGCTGCGCTTCTGGCTGGACCTCGGAGTGGACGGGTTCCGCATCGATGTGGCCCATGGCATGGTCAAGGCACCCGGCCTGCCCGATATCGGCCACCGCGAGCAGGTCCAACTCATCGGCAGCCAGGTGCTCCCCTTCTTCGACCAGGAGGGCGTCCACGAGATCCACCGCGGCTGGCGCCGGCTCCTGGACTCCTACGAAGGAGAGCGGATCGGCGTCGCCGAGGCCTGGACCCCGGACTCCGAGCGGCTGGCCCGTTACGTCCGCCCCGACGAACTCCACCAGGCCTTCAACTTCCGCTTCCTGAACTGCCCGTGGGACGCGCCCTCGATGCGTACCGTCATCGACGAATCACTGAACGCCACCTCCGCCGTGGGCGCACCCACCACCTGGGTGCTCTCCAACCACGACGTGGTCCGGCATGCCACCCGCTTCGCCGAGGGCGACCCGCAGCGCGGGCAGCGGCGGGCCCGGGCCGCGGCCCTGCTGATGCTGGCCCTGCCCGGGTCGGCGTACGTCTACCAGGGGGAGGAACTCGGGCTGCCCGAGGTCACCGACCTGCCCGACGAGGTCCGCCAGGACCCGTCCTTCTTCAAGGAGAACGGCCAGGACGGGCTGCGTGACGGCTGCCGGGTCCCGCTGCCCTGGTCCGGGCAGGAGCCCCCGTACGGCTTCGGTCCGGGTGGGAGCTGGCTACCGCAGCCCTCCCCCTGGCGGCAGCTGAGCGTCGAGGCCCAGACCGCAGACCCGCACTCCACCCTGGAGCTCTACCGGGCCGCTCTGGAACTGCGTCGGGAGTTGCCCGGCCTCGGCGACGGCCCGATGAGCTGGCTCCCGTCCCCCGAGGGAGTCCTCGCCTTCGCCCGCGAAGGCCTCGTCTGCACCCTCAACACCCTCCCCCACCCAGCCGAGGTGCCCGCCCCCGGCCGTCCCGTGCTCTCCTCGTCCCCCTGCCCGGAGGTCGGGCGGACTGCCCTGATTCCCGCTGATTCCTGTACCTGGTGGGCAACCTGACGTGCGCCAGGTACAGTCCCATCCCATGACCGCACGGCTCGCCGACATCGCAGCCCAAGCGGGGGTCAGCGAAGCCACCGTCAGCCGTGTACTCAACGGCAAGCCCGGCGTGGCCACGGCCACCCGCGAATCCGTGCTCGCCGCACTCGACGTGCTGGGCTACGAGCGGCCGGTCCGGCTGCGCCAGCGCAGCGCCGGTCTGGTGGGCTTGATAACCCCCGAACTGGACAACCCGATCTTCCCCGCCCTCGCCCAGGTCATCGGCCAGGCACTGACGCGCCAGGGATACACCCCTGTGCTGGCCACCCAGACCCCGGGCGGCTCCACGGAGGACGAACTGACCGAGATGCTGGTGGAGCGCGGCGTCTCGGGGATCATCTTCGTCTCCGGGCTGCACGCCGACACCACGGCCGACATGACCCGCTACGACCAGCTGCGCGGCCAGGGCGTCCCCTTCGTCCTCATCAACGGCTTCTCCCCCAAGGTGCAGGCGGCCTTCGTCTCCCCAGACGACCGCGCTGCCATGGTGCTGGCCGTGACCCACCTGGTGGCCCTCGGCCACACTCGGATCGGCCTGGCCGTCGGCCCCAAGCGCTTCGTGCCGGTGGTACGTAAGATCGAGGGCTTCCAGCAGGGCATGCGCGAACGCCTCGGCCTGAGCGCCGCGGAGTCGGCGGCGCTGATCCAGCACTCCCTCTACTCCCTGGAGGGGGGACAGGCAGCCGCCGGCGCCCTCATCGGACGCGGCTGCACCGCGGTGGTCTGCGCCAGCGACATGATGGCGCTGGGCGCGATCCGGGCCGCCCGGCAACAACAGCTCCGGGTCCCGCAGGACGTCTCGGTGGTCGGCTTCGACGACTCCCCGCTCATAGCGTTCACGGATCCGCCGTTGACCACGATCCGCCAGCCCGTGCAGGCCATGGGGCAGGCGGCGGTGCGCACTCTGCTGGAGGAGATCGGCGGTACGCCGGCTCCGCCCAGTGAGTTCGTCTTCCTGCCGGAACTCGTCGTGCGGGGCTCCACAGCCGCCGGCCCGGACCGGTCGCAGGGCCGCCCACAAGCCCCTTAACTACTGCCCTCACACATCATCCCCACGTAGTCCTCCACCGGGTTGATGTGATGCACATAAGACCGTACTGAGGGATGATCGGGTGGAGGCACGCATCTGGCAGACTCTCTCCCTATGGGTGAACCGAGCGTGAAGACACTGGAAAGCCAGACGGCTGCCTCGTCACCCATCAACGACGAGGCTGCGTCCGCAGCTGCCCCCCGCACCGTGCTGCACCGGATGCGCTCGCCCCGGCGCCCGCGCATCTGGTTCGAGATCGTTCTGATCGCGGTGAGCTACTGGACGTACTCGCTCATCCGCAACGCGGTGCCCGAGCAGAAGGCTCAGGCGCTGCGCAACGCCGACTGGATCTGGGGGGCCGAGCGCGCCCTCGGCATCGCCGTCGAGCAGAGCGTCAACCACGCCGTGAACTCGGTGACATGGCTGATCGTCGGGATGAACTACTACTACGCCACCCTGCACTTCATCATCACCATCGCCGTGCTGGTGTGGATGTACCGCTGGCATCCGGGCCGCTACGCGGCGACCCGGCTGGTCCTGTTCGCCACCACCGGTGTGGCGCTGGTCGGCTACTACCTGTATCCGCTCGCCCCGCCCCGGCTGATGAACGGCATGGACTTCGTCGACACCGTGCTGGTGCACCACACCTGGGGCTCCATGGCCTCCGGCAACTTCAAGAACATGTCCAACCAGTACGCCGCCATGCCCTCGATGCACATCGGCTGGTCCCTGTGGTGCGGACTGACGATCTTCGCCGTCGCACGCGCGCCCTGGGCCCGCATCCTCGGGCTGCTCTACCCGGCGGCCACCCTGGTGGTCATCGTGGCCACCGCCAACCACTTCTGGCTGGACGCCGTAGGCGGCATGCTCTGCCTCGCCTTCGGTTACGCCCTCTCCCGCGCCTGGTACGGCTCGCTGCCGCACCACCTGCCGCAGCACGTGGAGCCGATCACGCCACGACCCGCCATGGCGACAGCACTGCTGAACCGGATCAGAGCCCGGGCCTGAGCCCCCACCGGGCCGCCCCGACCCGGGGTGGGGGCTCAGGCGCCGTAGAAGCGCTCCTCCACCACCGAACGCGCCCGGCGAGTGATCCTGCGGTAGTCGTCGAGCATCTCGCCGATCCGTCCCTCTCCGTACCCCAGGTACCGCCCGACGGCCCCCAGCTCCCGGCCGTCCGAAGGAAAGGTGTCCCCGGCCCGCCCCCGCACCAGCATCACCGCGTTGCGCACCCGGGTCGCCAGCACCCAGGCGTCGTCCAGGATCTGCGCGTCCTCCGTGGGCAGCAGCCCCGCCGCATGCGCCGCGTGCAGCGCCCGACGCGTCCGTGTGGTGCGCAGCCCCGGCTCTGCCCAACCGTGTTGCATCTGGAGCAGCTGCACCGTCCACTCCACGTCGCTCAGCCCACCTCGACCCAACTTGGTGTGCAAGGTCGGGTCGGCGCCGCGCGGCAGCCGCTCCGACTCCATGCGGGCCTTCAACCGGCGGATCTCCCGCACCGCTTCCTCCCCCAAACCCTCCATGGGGTAACGCAGCGGATCGATGAGCTCGATGAACCGCTCCCCCAGATCCGCGTCCCCGGCCACCGGCGTGGCGCGCAACAGGGCCTGGCTCTCCCACACCAACGACCAACGCCGGTAGTAGGCGGCATAGCTCGCCAGAGTCCGGGCGAGCGGCCCGCTGCGACCCTCCGGCCGCAGATCGGCGTCGATCTCCAGCGGCGGGTCGGCGGTCGGCAGCTGGAGCAGCCTTCGCATCTCGGAAATGACCCGCTGCGCCGCCCGGGCCGCTTCCTGCTCCCCCACCCCCTCCCGGGGCTCATGCACGAACAGCACGTCCGCGTCCGAGCCGTAACCCAGCTCGTGCCCGCCGAACCGGCCCATCCCGATCACCGCGAACCGTGTCGGCAGTGTCTCCCCCCACTGCTCACGCACCGCGGCCCGCAGTGCACCGGCGAGGGTGGCCGCGGTCAGATCGGAGACCGCACCGCCCACCCGGTCCACCAGCATGCCCTGATCGCCCTCTACGGGATGCTCCTCCGTACCGTAGGAGCCGATGATGTCGGCCGCGGCCGTCCGGAACAGCTCCCGGCGCCGCACCCCGCGCACCGCGGCCACAGCCGACTCGGCGCCTTCGGCACGGTTGACGGCCGCCATCACCTCCTGCTCCAGGTGCTCGCGCCCCCGCTCGTTGAGCCCACCCGGGTCACCGAGCAGCGCCACCGCCTCAGGGGCCCGCATCAGTAGGTCAGGGGCGAGACGACCGGCCGACAGCACCCGCGCCAGGTTCTCCGCGGCGGCACCCTCGTCCCGCAGCAACCGCAGGTACCAGGGGGTCTTGCCCAGCGCATCGGAAACCTTGCGGAAGCCCAACAGACCGGCATCCGGATCGGCGGAGTCCGCGAACCAGCCCAGCAACACCGGCAGCAGCGTGCGCTGGATCGCCGCCTTGCGGGTCACCCCCGAGGCCAAGGCCTCCAGGTGGCGCAGCGCCGCGGCCGGATCGGCGTAGCCCAGCGCCTCCATGCGCTGGCCGGCCGCCTTCGGCGAGAGCCGGATCTCGCCGGGCGCCAGCTGCGCCACGGCGTCGAGCAGCGGCCGGTAGAACAACTTCTCGTGCAGCCGGCGCACCACCGACGCATGCCGCTTCCAGGCCCGGTTGAGCTCCGCCACCGGATCGGTACGCAGCCCCATCGAGCGGCCGAGCCGCCGCAGATCCTCCTCCACCTCCGGGACGAGGTGCGTCCGGCGCAGGCGGTGTAGCTGGATGCGGTGCTCCATCGACCGTAGGAAACGGTAGGCGTCGCCCAACTGCGCCGCGTCCGCCCGACCCACATACCCGCCGGCGGCCAGTGCCTGCAGCGCGTCCAACGTGGTGCCCGAATGCAAGGTGGCATCACTGCGGCCGTGCACCAGCTGGAGCAGCTGAACGGCGAACTCCACGTCCCGCAGACCGCCCGGCCCCAGCTTCAGCTCACGATCCACCTGGGCGGCCGGGATGTTGTCGACCACCCGACGCCGCATCTTCTGCACGTCGGCGACGAAGTTCTCCCGCTCTGCGGCCTGCCACACCAACGGCGCCACGGCGGCCGTGTACTCCGCGCCGAGGTCCACGTCACCGGCCACCGCCCGGGCCTTGAGCAGCGCCTGGAACTCCCAGGTCTTCGCCCAACGCTGGTAGTAGGCCAGGTGCGAGGAGAGGGTGCGCACCAGCGGGCCGTTGCGGCCCTCGGGGCGCAGGTTGGCGTCCACCGGCCAGATGGCGCCCTCGATGGTCGTCTCCGAACAGATCCGCATCAGATGCGAGGCCAACCGGGTGGCTGCTTGCAGGGCCTTACCCTCGTCGCCGCCCCGGACCGGCTCCCCCACGAAGATCACGTCGACGTCGGAGACGTAGTTCAACTCGTGACCGCCGCACTTGCCCATCGCGATCACGGCGAGCCGGCAGTCCGCGGCGTCCTCGGGCGCCGCGGCCGAAGCGATCCGCAGCGCGGCGCGCAACGTGGCCGTGGCCAGATCCGCCAACTCGGCCGCGGCCTGCGCCACATCGGTGGTTCCACACACGTCGCGAGCGGCGATCGACAGCAGACAGCGGCGGTAGGCCACCCGCAGCCCGACCGGTTCTCTGGCTGCGGCGAGCCCACGCTCGAACTCCGCCACACCTGGATGCAGATCAACGGCCTCGTAGGTGACCAGAGCGTGCCAGTCGCCCGGGTGGCGGGCCAGATGGTCTCCCAGCGCCTCGGAGGCGCCCAGCACTCCCAGCAGGCGGTCCCGCAACGGCTTCGACCCGAGGAGCGTGGACAGCAGCGTGGCCCGCTCGGCCTCGTCCTGGGCCTCGACCAGCCGCACCAGCCCCAACAGCGCCAGGTCCGGGTCCGCGGTGCCACCCAGCGCGTCCAGCAGCACCGGATCGTTGCGGACTTCCGCCAGTTCGGGGAGGTCCAGCAGCCGCGCGGCGGCGGAGGCGTCGGTGAACCCGTACCGCAGCAACCGGGTGAACGTACTGCTCCTGCGCCCGGGCCCCGTCATCTGGCCGCCTCCATCCCGACGCCCCGCTCGACGCCACGTCCGGCCCCCGAGCCTATCGACACCGCCGGGCAAGCGCCGCACGGGCCGAGAACGGGGGCGGGACCCGTTCGACTACCGCGTGCGCCGTGGTGCGCCACCACGGGCACCGAAGCCGCCACCGGTCCCTCGACCATCGGCTCCCTCACACTTCGGCTGAGGAGGAGCACCGACCTCTGGTTCGAGTCCGTGCCCGAGCGAGCCACCCGCATGAACCGCACCACCGGGGCTCTCGGCGCCCGCGACGGCCTCAAGCGCCTGAGCCTGCGCGAGTGGGCGCCATGCCACTGGACCACGGGGCCAGTGGGAAAGCCCTTGGCTCAGCCGTATCGCTCGACGAGCGCGTTGCCGATCGAGGCCAGGTGGTCTCGCACACCCGGAGGGCCGGTCACCTCCAGCCATTCGACCAGCCCGGCAAGCTCGCCGGCGAGTACGTACTCGTTGGTGCCGCGGATCATGACCTCGACGCGGCCGTCGGTCGTGGAACCTCCCACCTTGAGCCGACCGCCGAACGCCATCCGGAGCAGGTCTATCCCGTGGGGCGCGCATACCGCCTGGATCTCAAGAGGCGTTCGCTTGCGGTCGACTTCGTCGGCGATCTCGCGCCAGCTCTCGGCGAGGTCGAAACCCTCGGGCCGGTCCACGGGGTCGTCGGTCAGGTCGGCGGACGACACGCGGTCGATCCGGAGGGCCCGCCGGCCGGCCTCGGTGTCGGAGACGAGGTACCACGACGAACCTTTGGCGACGATGCCCAGTGGGTGGACGGTTCGCTCCGTTTCGGCGCCTCTTCGGTCGACGTAGCCGAGCCGCACCTGGACACCACGGATCACCGCGTCCTGGAGTTCGTCGAGGAAGCGAGGTGGTCTGTGCTCGACCGGACTCGACCCCCATCGTTGCGGATCCTTGATCAACGACGCCGCCGCTGCCTCGGCCTGCCCCCGGAAGGGCTCCGGCAGGGCACGGACGAGCTTGCGCAGAGCCGCCTTCACGGCCGGCGTCGCAGCCGAGTCGGGGCCGGCAACCAGGAACAGGGCGCGGGCCTCGCTCGCGGTCAACCCGGACAGGTCGGTGCGGGCGCCGCCCACGAGGCGCCAGCCGCCGCCTCGGCCCTGGGCGGAGTACACGGGCACCCCGGCCATGGCTAGGGCGTCGAGGTCACGGCGAGCGGTGCGCTCGGAGATCTCCAGCTCTCGGGCGACCTCTGCTGCTGTGACCTGCTCGCGCCGCTGAAGCAGGAGAAGGACGGCCAACAGGCGGTCAGATCGCATGCCGAGGACACTGCCATATAAAACCGGTCATGAGGTGACCGGTTTAGGTCGACAAGATGGCGGCATGTCCTCACCGACAGGCCCCACTGCCCGCGACCGCATCGACCCCCGACCCGTCGGCGGTGCGCCGACGCCGCCTTCAGGAACCTTCGCCGTCTGATCACCCCCGAAAACTGGAGAGGAAACACGATGTTCGGTCCAGCTGATTTCCCCAAGCCCACCCTCATTTCGCTCAACGGTGTGGAGCTTGAAGTCTTTGAAGCAGGCCGGCAGAATGCCGGAAATCCCATCGTGCTCTGTCACGGCTGGCCGGAGCACGCCTTTTCGTGGCGTCATCAGATGCCCGCCCTCGCCGCAGCGGGATACCATGTCATCGTCCCGAATCAGCGCGGTTACGGAAATTCATCCCGTCCGACCGAAGTGACGGAATACGACATTGAACACCTGTCGGGTGACCTTGTCGCACTTCTCGATCACTACGGGTACGAGGACGCCACCTTTGTCGGTCACGACTGGGGTGCGATGGTTGTCTGGGGGCTTACCCTGATGCATCCGGACCGTGTGAACAAGGTGATCAATCTTAGTCTGCCTTACCAGGAGCGCGGAGAAAGGCCCTGGATCGAGGTCATGGAAGACGCGCTTGGCGGCGACTTCTATTTCGTCCACTTCAATCGGCAGCCGGGCGTTGCGGACGCCGTGTTCGAAGAGAACACCTTCCAGTTCCTTCGCAACATGTACCGGAAGAACGTGCCCCCCAGGGAGCCTCAGCCGGGTATGGCGCTGATCAATCTAGCCAGAGCGGAAACACCACTCGGTGATCCCGTCATGAGCGACAGCGAACTGGCCGTTTTCGTCTCCGCCTTCGAGTCGACAGGGTTCACGGGCAGTGTTAACTGGTACAGGAACCTTGACCGAAACTGGCACTTGCTGGCGGACGTGGAACCGATCATCCAGCAGCCGACACTCATGATCTACGGCAACCGAGATGCGGTCCAGAGGTCTGAGAAACTGGCGGAGTTCGTACCCCATGTGGAAGTGGTCAATCTTGACTGCGGTCACTGGATCCAGCAAGAGAAGCCAGAAGAAACGAACCAGGCGATTACGACATGGCTGGAACAGCAGGATGCCATTTAGCCTCGTTCAGCCTCGATCTTGCACGCAGCGCGACTACGCCTCACCGAGCGCCGTCACGTGGTCCGCGAAGCTCACGGTGAGACTTTCCAGCGCCGCCTCGCCCCTTCGGTGGCATAGCTGGGGAAGCCGATGACGCCTGACCCCGCGTATGCCTTCATGTCAAGGCATGAGCAGTACAAGGCTGCGGTGAGCTTCGGCTGCGGGTCCGGGGTGGCGGTCGACGACCGCCACCCCGGAGCGTCATGCAACAGCAGAACCCGCCCTGACCTGCCCTTACAGCACCGGAAGGTTCTTGCGCAGCTCGAAGGCGGTGACCTCGGAGCGGTACTCCTCCCACTCCTGCTTCTTGTTGCGCAGGAAGAAGTCGAAGACGTGCTCCCCGAGGGTCTCGGCGACCAGCTCGCTGCGTTCCATCAGGGAGATGGCCTCTCCGAGGTTCTGCGGGAGGGGTTCGATGCCCATGGCGCGACGCTCGGCATCGGAGAGGGCCCAGACGTCGTCGTCGGCGCCGGGCGGGAGTTCGTAGCCCTCCTCGATGCCCTTGAGGCCGGCGGCCAGCAGGACGGCGTAGGTGAGGTACGGGTTCGCGCCGGCGTCGATGGAGCGGACCTCCACGCGGGAGGAGCCGGTCTTGCCGGGCTTGTACATGGGGACGCGGATCAGGGCCGAGCGGTTGTTGTGACCCCAGCAGATGTACGAGGGCGCTTCGCCGCCCGCGCCGGCGCTGCGGGCGGAGCCGCCCCAGATGCGCTTGTAGGAGTTCACCCACTGGTTGGTGACCGCGGAGGTCTCGGCGGCGTGCCGGAGCAACCCGGCGATGAAGGAGCGCCCCACCTTGGAGAGCTGGTACTCGGCGCCGGACTCGTAGAAGGCGTTGCGGTCGCCTTCGAAGAGGGAGAGGTGCGTGTGCATGCCGGAGCCCGGGTACTCGGAGAAGGGCTTGGGCATGAAGGTGGCCTGTACGCCCTGCTCCAACGCGACCTGCTTCATGACCAGGCGGAAGGTCATGATGTTGTCAGCCGTGGACAGCGCGTCGGCGTAGCGCAGGTCGATCTCCTGCTGGCCGGGGGCGCCCTCGTGGTGGCTGAACTCGACCGAGATGCCCATGGATTCGAGCATGGTGATCGCCTGGCGGCGGAAGTCCATGCCGACGTTCTGCGGGGTGTGGTCGAAGTAGCCGGAGTTGTCGGCGGGGGTCGGGCGGGTGCCGTCGAGGGGCTTGTCCTTCAGGAGGAAGAACTCGATCTCCGGGTGGGTGTAGAAGGTGAAGCCCAGGTCGGACGTCTTGGCAAGGGCCCGCTTCAGTACGTAGCGGGGGTCGGCGAAGGACGGGGAGCCGTCCGGCATGAGGATGTCGCAGAACATTCGGGCGGTGCCCGGGGCCTCGGCGCGCCACGGCAGTATCTGGAAGGTGCCGGGGTCCGGTTTGGCGATCATGTCGGACTCGTACACCCGGGCGAAGCCCTCGATGGCGGAGCCGTCGAAGCCGATGCCCTCGTCGAAAGCGCCTTCGAGCTCGGCCGGCGCGACCGCGACGGATTTGAGGAAGCCGAGCACGTCGGTGAACCACAGGCGCACAAAGCGGATGTCGCGCTCCTCTAGGGTTCGGAGCACGAATTCCTGCTGCTTGTCCATGACTACATCCTTGCAGTTCAGACGGCCTGTTCACCACCGCCCCGGCGGCAGGGGGAGTCCCAGTATCGCGAGCCGTGGTTTCGGCCACATTACGCACCCCCTACCGGCTCTGACACCCCGGAGGGACCGCTGGGGCGACATGAGCATTACCATCGGCGGCCATGAGGGCGCGAGGAGGTGCTGGCAGCGGGTGCGAGGGGCGTCGCGCCCGGCTTCCGTACGCCCTTGCGGGTGCTTGGCTGTGCGTCCTGGGGGCGCTGCTGGCCGCGGTGTGCCTGTGCGTGCGGGTGGTACCCGCCCCGGCCGCCGCACCGGCCCAGTCGCCCGTCCCGCATGCTTCCGCGGCGCACGTGGAGTACCTGTGCCCCCATGACGGGTCGGGCTGTGGTCCGCTCTCCCACGGCGCCGCTGCCGTGCTCACCGCTCCCCTGCTCACCCCGGCGCTGCCGGGCGGCGAGCCGGCACTGGCTCGGCCCGCGGTGCGCAGCGGACAGAACCTGCTCTCGGAGCCACTGGCCCGTGGGCCCGACCTGCATGTCCTTCAGGTGATGCGGACCTGACGGGCCCTGTGGTCCGCGGTCGTGGATGACCGCTGGCCCACTGGCACAGCCCGTCAAGACACCCCCACAGTTAAGGACTGCACCCATGAGCGGTAAGAACTCCGCCAATGACTCCCGCCAAGCCCGCATAGCCGAGATGCGTCGAGCGGAACAGGCCCGGGACCGCCGTAACAAGGTCTTCACGATCTCCCTCGCCGCACTGGTCGTGGCCGGTCTCGTCGGGGGCGGCGGATTCCTGTTGAACCGGGAGTCGGACAAGAAGGAGCAGCGCGAGGAGCTCGCCAAGGCCCCGGTCAAGGACGAGAAGAGCTGGGACGCCAGCAAGTTCGGCCGCAATCACGTCACCACCGCGGTCACCTATCCGATGAAGCCGCCGGTCGGCGGAGACCACAACCCGGTGTGGATGAACTGCGACGGCGAGGTGTACGCCAAGCCCGTTCCCGAGGTGAACGCCGTGCACTCCCTGGAGCACGGTGCGGTCTGGGTGACGTACAGCGACAAGGCCTCCAAGGACGAGGTCGAAAAGCTGAAGGGGAAGGTCGAGAAGACCCCCTTCACACTGATGAGCCCGGTCCCTGACCAGTCCGGAGCGATCATGTTGAGCGCCTGGGGCAAGCAGGTGACCGTGGATCGAGCCGGTGATCCCCGGGTGGATCAGTTCCTCACCAAGTACGTCCAGGGCCCGCAGACCCCCGAGCCGGGTGCGGCCTGCACCGGCGGGCTGGCCCAGAAGTGAGCAGGCAGATCAGGTTGAACCGTACGAACGGCACCGCTGCCGCGGCCGTGGTCGCGGCACTGGTGTTCGCGGCATGGGCGAGCGGGACCACGGTTGGGAACGCCGGCAGCCGTGCCGCAGTCGTGACGCCCTCCACCACCTCCGCGGAGGCCGGCTTTGCCCGCGACATGTCGGTGCACCACCAGCAGGCGGTGGAGATGTCCTTCCTGGTCCGTGAACGGACTCAGGACGAGGGGGTCCGCCGGCTGGCCTACGACATCGCCAACACCCAGGCCAACCAGCGCGGAATGATGCTCGGCTGGCTGGACCTGTGGGGGCTGCCGAAGGTGGAGTCGGCCCGGGCGCCGATGACGTGGATGGGGCACGGCGACGCCACCGGCCCGCGCGAGGACCACGCGGGTGGCCACGAGCACGGCGCGGGCCATGACGAGGCGGCCGGCCACGCGGACAGCGAGGCACCGGGAACCACCGGCGGGGCGGGCCACGCGATGACGGCCAAGCCGGGCGCCCTGATGCCGGGCATGGCCACCAAGGCCGAGATGGCCCAGCTCCGGGCGGCGACCGGCACCCAGGCGGAGATCCTCTATCTCCAGTTGATGACCGACCACCACAAGGGTGGGGTCGACATGGCCCGCGGCTGCGTCGACTTGTGCACGGTGCAGCAGGAGAAGGACCTGGCCCGGGGCATGGTCGAGGCGCAGCAGTCGGAGCTGGCCCTGATGGCCGACATGTTGAAGGAGCGGGGAGCGGCGCCACGCAGCTGAGCGGCCCTCCCGACCTGCTCAGGGCGGGGAAGGCTCGCCTCCGAGGGCACCGAGGACCGCCCGGGCCACCTGGTCCGGGCGGTCCACCATGAGCAGGTGACCGCAGGGCACGGCGGCTTCGAAGTGGGCGCCGAGACGGTCGGCCAGACGGCGCTGGCGGTCGAGCCAGCGCCCGGCGGCCCCGGTCCGGCGGGCGGCTGCGGCCAGGACCGTCACCGTCCTGCCGGCCGGCAGTGGTCGCCGGCTGCGCAGCTCCTGGAGCTCGGCGGCCAGGTGGGGGTACCGGGCGTTCTCCAGCAGAACGCCGCGGGTCACCCGGGAGCTGCGGTAGACCCTCCGTACCAGGCTCCGGGGCGCCGGGTCGGGTGCGGCGCCGGACCGTGCGGCCCGTACGCAGGCACGACGGGCTACCGGGCCCAGGGCTGCGGGAGCACCGACCCCGGATAGCAGGGCGCCGAGGGCTCGGGCGCCGGCCTCACGCAGAGCCGGCGAAGCCGGGGCCCGCGGGTGTTCCTCGACGCTGGAGTCGAGCAGGACCAAGCCGCCGGCGAGGGCGGGATGCATCCGGGCGAAGGCTTCCGCATGGAACCCCGCGAGTGAGTGACCGGCGACGGTGGCCGGTCGGTCGGCAAGGCCGAGGACGCCGAGGAGGCCCGCGATGCGCTGTGCTTCGACGGCCAGGGTCGAACGCTCGACGGGCGCGGCGCTCAGACCCTGACCGGGTCGGTCGAAGCGGACCACGGTGCGGTGTGGGCGCAGCAGCGGGACGACCGGGTCCCAGTCGAACCAGCTCAGGCCCAGGCCGCCGGTGAGCACACAGGGCGGGCCGCTCCCCTCGACCACCACGTGCAGGGCCACTCCGTCGACGGGTACGAACCGAGCGGCCCGCTGCCCGCTCATGTGCGGTGCTCCCGGGCGACGGAGCGGGCCAGCAGGGCCAGCCAGAGCGCCACGGTGAGCACTTGGAGACGCTGGCCCGCCCCGAGGGCCCAGCGGCCCCCGCCGGCGGTGAAGGCCGCGACAGCCGCCAGGGTCCAGGCCGTGGCCAGGACTTCTACGGCTGCCAGGTACGGCCCGGTCCGGGCCAGCGGGCGCCAGCGGTGGTGGCGCAGGGCCGCCAGGGTCAGGCAGACGATGCCGAGCAGGGCTCCGGTCATGGCCAGGCTGCTGGTGATGGCGTGGGCCTGGTGGGTGGCCGGGACGAGACCGGCGGTCTCGCGGGCCGCGCACTCGGGATCGGTGGTGGGGGCGCAACTGAGGGGTAGTCGAGCGTCCGCGGCGGTGGCGGCGCCGAAGAGTGCGAGGGCGGCCCAACCGACGAGGATCACCGGGCGGCGGGCCGCGGGGTCGGACTCGTCCTCGCGCAGGTTGCGGATGAGGGCCCCGAGGGCGCCGAGCAGGAGCAGCACCCCGGCGGTGAGGTCGGTGGCGCGGAAGAGGCCGCCCAGGGGCTGGTCTTCGGCGGCGAGTTCGCTGAGGTACGTCTGCACGGGGTCGAGGCCGGTGGCGAGGACCACTTCGAGGACCCAGGCCGTGTAGGCGAACGCGCCCAGGGCGAGAAGGGAGGCGATGGTCCGGGGGCCGATGCGGGACATGGTGGGGCAATGCTATGGGCTGCCCCCGGTCCCCGGCGGGTGCACGGCGTCGGTTGCCGTGCTCGCCGGTCGGGGTGTCGCCGGTGTTCCGAGTTTCCGGCCGTCGGCGACGGCCGGAAACTCGACACATACCCGCCCGGGGTAAGCTGCGCTCGTGATCGCATCCCGTCTCAGCAGCCGCCGGAGTGCCAGTGCGCCCCGGTGGTGCCGCGCGCTGTGGTGTGCGGTGTTGCTGCTCGGGATCGCGACGATGCACACCCTGGGGCACCCGGCCGAAGCACACGGAGGCCACGGGACCGTCTCACACACAGCGATCGGCGCCGCCGGCGAGTCGACCGACCGGGTTCAGGGGGTCAGCGCGGAGGCGAGGACGATCGGGAAGGAGTCCGGCGGCGGGCCGATCATCTCGAACCAGCACCACCTGACGGTGCCGACAGTGGCCCCCGACGCCTCCCAGCCGCCTGCCCAGCGGGAGCTTCCGCTGGGTGCCACGGACACCGCGGCGTTGTGTCTGGCCGTGCTCGGCGCACTGGCCCTGGGGCTGTACGCGCCGATGGCCGTGGGCGGCTCAGGTCGGCCGCTGCTCCGCGGGTGCCCCGAGCCCGGGCGGGGAGCGGGCGCCGGCGACCGGCTCGGTCCGCTGGCCGGGCGGATAGTGGTGTTGCGCGTATAGGCGGTGGACCGGCCCGCGCCGGGACTGACGTCCACCGATCACACCTTTCACACCACGAGGTGCTTCCATGCGCTCTCTTTTTGGCGACATCACCCACACCCGGCGCAACGTCCTCGGGCTCGCCGCTGCCGCGACCGGCTCCGCACTGCTCGGCGCCTGTTCCACGACCGATCCGAACCCCGGCCCCCAGGTTCCCGGACACGGCGGCGCGCCTTTCACTCCCCGCGGCTACCTCACCCCTGATGGCCCCAAGGTGCGGGCCGCCGAGGCGGCTCGGCGCGGCGGGCGGGAGCGTGCGGTGCGGCTGACCGCGACCGCCGCGACCATTGACCTCGGTGCCGGTCGCACGGTGCGCACCTGGGCGTACGGAGACCAGCTGCCGGGGCCCGAGATCCGGGTCACCGCCGGCGAGACCCTGGCCGTCACCCTCGCCAACCACCTGCCCGAGGACACATCGGCGCACTGGCACGGTCTGGCGCTGCGCAACGACATGGACGGGGTGCCCGGCATCACGCAGCGGGGAATCCGACCGGGCGGCTCCTTCGCGTACCGCTTCACGGCGCCGCATCCGGGGACCTACTGGTTCCACCCGCACTCGGGCACCCAACGCGACCGGGGCCTGTACGCCCCCCTGATCGTGGAAGACCCCCGCGAGCCGCTCAGCTACGACAAGGAGTGGGTACTGGTCCTCGACGACTGGTTGGACGGCGTGGCCGGTTCCACGCCGGACGCGGTGCTCGCCGAGTTGCGGCAGGGGATGCTGGAGCACGGCGGTGCACACTCCGGGCACGGCAGCGCCGGTTCCGGCAGCTCCCACATGCTGATGGGGGCCGAGAGCGAGCTCCTGGGCGGCGACGCGGGCGACGTGGCGTACCCGTACTACCTCGTCAACGGCCGCTCGGCGGATGCGCCCGAGGAGTTCCGGGCCCGTCCCGGAGACCGCATCCGGCTGCGGATCGTCAACGTGGGCGGCGACACCGCGTTCCGGGTGGCGCTCGGCGGCCATTCGCTGACGGTGACGCACACCGACGGCTTCCCGGTGGAGCACCGGGAGAGCGATGCCCTGTTGATCGGCATGGGCGAACGCTACGACGTCCTGGTCACCGCGCGGGACGGCGTGTTCCCGCTGACCGCAGTGGCGGAGGGCAAGGGGGCTGCCGGCCTGGCGGTGCTGCGGACCGGCGAGGGCCGCGCACCGGCGGCGGACGTCCGGCCGCGGGAGCTCGCCGGCCGGGTCGCGGGGGCGGACGCCCTGAAGGCGGCGCCGGGCGCGGCACTGGGCCGGCGGACGCCGGACCGGGTCATCCGGATCCGCCTCACCGGCTCGATGGCGAGGTACGACTGGGCCTTCGACGGCCGGCCGTACTCCCCCGGGCACCGCTACGGAGTGCGGGCGGGCGAACGCGTGCGGCTGGTCTTCTCCAACACGACGGCCATGTGGCACCCGCTGCACCTGCACGGTCACACCTTCGCGCTGGCGGGGACGTCCGGCGGGGCCCGTAAGGACACCGCGCTGGTTCTGCCGAAGGGAACGCTCGCGGTCGACTTCGATGCCGACAACCCCGGTCAGTGGATGATCCACTGCCACAACGTCTACCACGCGGAGGCCGGCATGATGGCCGTCCTCGGCTACCTCGAGTAGGTCCGCTCCGCCCGCCGCGCCCCCGCCCCGAGCGCTCTGCCACGGCGGGGGTGGGGTGGGCCACAGCTACCCACCCAGGACATCGCGTCAGAAAGACGATTAGACTGGGCGGGTGCCTCAACTACGCCTCGCCCTGAATCAGATCGACTCCACCGTCGGCTCGCTCTCGGCCAATGCCGAGGCAGTGCTGCACTGGACCCGGCACGCCGCCGAGCAGGGCGCCCACCTGGTGGCCTTCCCCGAGATGGCGCTCACCGGCTACCCCGTGGAGGACCTCGCCCTGCGCGCCTCCTTCGTCGAGGCCTCCCGCACGGCGTTGCGATCGCTGGCCAGCCGGCTGTCCGAGGAGGGCCTCGGCGAGCTCCCCGTCATCGTGGGCTACCTCGACCGCGCGGAGCGGGCACAGCCCCGGCTCGGGCGCCCCGCGGGCGCCCCGGAGAACGCCGCCGCGGTCCTCTTCCGCGGCGAGGTGGTGCTGCGCTGCGCCAAGCACCACCTGCCCAACTACGGCGTCTTCGACGAGTTCCGCTACTTCGTCGCGGGCGACACCCTGCCCGTGGTCCGCATCCACGGCGTGGACGTGGCGCTCGCGATCTGTGAGGACCTCTGGCAGGAGGGCGGCCGGGTTCCGGCGACCCGTTCCGCCGGTGCCGGACTGCTGGTGTCGATCAACGCCTCACCGTACGAACGCAACAAGGACGACCTGCGGCTGGAGCTGGTCCGCAAACGGGCCCAGGAGGCCGGCTGCACCCTCGCCTACGTGGCGGCCACCGGCGGTCAGGACGAGTTGGTCTTCGACGGCGATTCGATCGTGGTCGATGCGGACGGGGAAGTCCTGGCCCGCGCACCGCAGTTCAGCGAGGGGTGCATGCTGGTCGACCTGGACCTGCCGGCGGCTGCCCCCGAGGCGCCCCCGGCAGTGGTCGAGGACGGGCTGCGGATCGAGCGGGTGACCCTCACCGAGGATCCGCTGCCGAGCTACGAACCGGAAGTCCGGGGCGGTTTCGCGGACCGGCTGGAGGACGACGAGGAGATCTACTCGGCGCTCGTGGTCGGTCTGCGCGCCTACGTCCACAAGAACGGCTTCTCCTCGGTGCTCATCGGTCTCTCCGGAGGCATCGACTCGGCACTGGTGGCGGCCCTCGCCTGCGACGCCCTCGGCGCGCAGCACGTGCACGGGGTCTCCATGCCATCGAAGTACTCCTCGCCGCACTCCAGGAGCGACGCGGCGGACTTGGCCCGACGCACCGGACTGAAGTTCCGCACCGTGCCCATCGAGCCGATGTTCGATGCGTACATGGGGTCGCTCGGACTGACCGGGCTGGCCGAGGAGAACCTCCAGTCACGGCTGCGCGGCACGCTGCTGATGGCCCTGTCGAACCAGGAGGGCCACATCGTGCTGGCCCCGGGCAACAAGTCGGAACTGGCCGTGGGCTATTCGACCTTGTACGGCGACTCGGTCGGCGCCTACGGGCCGATCAAGGACGTCTACAAGTCGGACGTCTTCCGCTTGGCCCGTTGGCGCAACCGTGCCGCGCAGGAGCGCGGCCAGGTACCTCCCATCCCGGAGAACTCGATCACCAAACCGCCCAGTGCCGAACTGCGGCCCGGACAGGTCGACACCGACTCGCTGCCCGACTACGAGGTGCTCGACGCCGTCCTGGCCCTCTACGTGGACCGTGACCAGGGGCTGGAGGCCATCGTCGAGGCCGGCTATGAAGCGGAGTTGGTCGCCAGGACGCTGCGCATGGTGGACACCGCCGAGTACAAGAGGCGCCAGTACCCACCGGGCACCAAGATCTCCGCCAAGGGCTTCGGGAAGGACCGCAGGCTGCCGATCACCAACGGCTGGCGGGAACGACCGGCCCACTGATTCGGGTCGGTGCCCCGGCACTGGTCGGGGCACCGGCCGACGGCACCACGCCACACCGCACCGGCGATCTTCAGGAGACGGTCACCCGGGCCGCGATGGGCAGGTGGTCGCTGCCGGTGCGCGGCAGGGTCCAGGAGCGCTCCGGCTTGACCCCCTTGACCATGATCTGATCGATCCGTGCCATCGGGAACGAGGCGGGCCAGCTGAAGCCGAACCCATCGCCGGCCGCACCCTGGGTGGAACGCATCTGTGAGGTGACCGGGGACAGCGCCCGGTCGTTCATGGTGCCGTTGAGGTCACCGAGCAGGACCACATTGGAAAGCGGCTCCTCGACGATGGCATGGCCGAGGGCGTCGGCACTGTTGTCCCGCTGGTTGGCGGTGAAGCCGGCCTTCAACTTGACTCGGACGGAGGGGAGATGGGCCACGTACACGGCCACCTGACCGTGTTCGGTCTCCACCACTGAACGCATCGCCCGCGTCCAGCCCATCTTGATGTCCACGGGGCGGGTACCGCTCAGCGGGAACTTGCTCCAGATGCCCACCGTGCCCTCGACCGCGTGGTACTTGTACGTGCCCGCCAGCACCGAGGCGTAGGCCGAGACCCGGCTCGCCTTGAGCTCGGTCAGGGCGAGGACGTCGGCGCCGGACTCTGCGACCTGACGCGCGGTGCCGGCCGGATCGGGGTTCTCGGCATTGACGTTGTGGGTGGCCAGGACGAGGTTGCCGCCGTCCCTCGATTTGTCGCTGACCAGACCTCCGAACAGGTTGAGCCAGACGAACGCCGGCAGTAGCACGGCGATCAGAGCGGTCGCCGAGCGGCGCCACAGCGCCGCCCCGAGCAGCACCGGCACCGACAGGCCCAGCCAGGGCAGGAACGTCTCGGTGAGACTGCCCAGGTTGCCCACCCGGTTGGGGAGTTCGGCGTGGAAGACCATCACCAAGGTGATGACGAGGGCAAGCGCCGCCAGGACGATCCCGCGGCGCCAGATCCCCGGGTCGTTGCGGAGTTCGGCCACCAGGCGCCGGAGTCGGGACCCGGAGTGCTCGGGCTCCGAGCCGCCGTGCCCCGTCTCCGCCATGTACGCCTGCGTCATGCCGCTACCCTCGCTACCTGCTCGTTGCCCACCCGCTGCCGCCCCTTGACCCTAGGCGATGACGGGGACAGATCCATGCCGTACCGGACGGCCCTACTGCCACGATGACGATGGAGCGGAGCGCCGGGTTCCTCCTGCGGCCCGCACCTGGGCACCTGTAACCAAATGCGCATATTCCACAGGAGCCGGCCGCTGACCGAGGAGGCGTGTCGGGCCCGCCTGAGGACGGGCGACGCATCCGGGTTCCCCCTCGCTCGGCGCCTCCCACTTTCGCGCTCCCGGGGCGGGGTGCCACCATGGAGGTAAGTCCGGGGACGCCGTGAGGGTGCCTCGAGATGACACAAGGAGCCGTTGCAATGACGCATGCCGTTTCGCCTGCGCGCGAGACCACCGGCCAGCCCTCCCTCTACGGGGGCAAGACCCACCGCCGGATCACCATCCGTGATCTGGCCGCCGCCAAGGAGCGCGGCGAGAGGTGGCCCATGCTCACCGCCTACGACGCGATGACCGCCTCCGTCTTCGACGAATCCGGGATTCCGGTCATCCTGGTCGGCGACTCGATGGGCAACTGCCACCTGGGGTACGACACCACCGTTCCGGTCACACTCGACGAGATGACCCTGTTGTCGGCAGCCGTGGTGCGGGGGACCAGCCGGGCACTGGTCGTGGGCGACCTGCCCTTCGGTTCCTACCAGGAAGGTCCGGTACAGGCTCTGCGCAGTGCCACCCGTCTGGTCAAGGAGGCCGGTGTGGGCGCCGTCAAGCTGGAGGGCGGCGAGCGCTCGCTACCGCAGACCGAGCTGATCGTGCAGTCGGGCATCCCCGTCATGTCACACCTGGGGCTGACCCCGCAGTCCGTGAACGCCATGGGCTACCGGGTCCAGGGCCGCGGCGACGAGGCCGCGCACCAACTGCTGAAGGACGCGAAGGCCGCACAGGACGCAGGCGCCTTCGCGGTGGTCCTGGAGTTGGTCCCGGCGGAACTGGCCGCCGAGGTCACCCGCTCCCTGCACATCCCGACCGTGGGCATCGGCGCGGGTGCGGGCTGTGATGCCCAGGTCCTGGTCTGGACCGACATGATGGGCCTCACCCCGGGCAAGCTGCCGCGGTTCGTCAAGCAGTACGCGAACCTGCGCCAGACCATGGGGGACGCCGCCAAGGCCTTCCTCCAGGACGTGGTCGGCGCCTCCTTCCCGCAGGACGAGCACAGCTTCCACTGACCCCCGGCCGACGGCCCGCCGGCACGCTGCCGTCGGGCCGTCGGTTCGCTGTCGGCTCACTGTCGGCCCGATGTCAGTGGCTTCTGCTCTCCTAGGGGCATGACGCGATTCGACAAGAGCCCCGGGCAGGGCGGCCACGCCGTGGAGGTGCGGGGGCTGGTCAAGCACTACGGGGAGACCAAGGCCCTCGACGGCGTAGACCTCGACGTCCGGGAGGGCACGGTGCTCGGGGTCCTCGGGCCCAACGGCGCCGGCAAGACCACTCTCGTGCGTTGCCTTTCCACCTTGATCGTGCCGGACTCGGGCACCGCCACCGTGGCTGGCTTCGACGTGGTCCGCCAGCCCCGCCAGCTGCGCCGCACCATAGGCCTGACCGGCCAGTACGCCTCGGTCGACGAGAAGCTCTCCGGCTGGGAGAACCTGTACATGATCGGGCGGCTGCTGGACCTGTCCCGCAGCGACGCCCGCAAACGCGCCGACGAGATGCTGGAGCGGTTCTCCCTCACCGAGGCCGGTAGGCGGCCCGCCATGCAGTACTCCGGCGGCATGCGCCGGCGGCTGGACCTGGCCGCCTCGATGATCGGCCACCCCTCAGTGCTGTACCTGGACGAACCGACCACCGGCCTGGACCCGCGCACCCGCAACGAGGTGTGGGACGAGGTGCACCGGATGGTGGCCGAGGGGGTGACCGTGCTGCTCACCACCCAGTACATGGAGGAAGCCGAGCAGTTGGCGAGCGAGTTGACGGTCATCGACCGCGGCAAGGTGATCGCCAAGGGCAAGGTGGACGAGCTGAAGGCGAAGGTCGGCGGGCGCACGCTCAAGATCCGGCCGACCGATCCGAACACCCTTCCCGATATGGCCCGCGCCCTGGCGGAGGCCGGTCTGGACGGTGTCGCCGGCTCGCAGGCGGTGCCCGACGAGGGCCTGCTGTACGTGCCGATCCTGTCCGACGAGCAGTTGACCGCAGTGGTCGGCCTCCTCGGCGCCCGCGGGTACGCCATCGCGGACCTCGGGACCCACCTGCCCAGTCTGGACGAGGTGTTCCTGGCCATCACCGGCCAGAAGTCCTCCTCCACCGCGGCCGAAGACGAAGTGACGGAGGTTGCGGCATGAGCACGGCAACGATGACCAAGACCCCTGCTACGACGCCCCCGCCCGGCCCGACACCCTCCAGTGAGGGACGGATCGGGGTGCGCGCCAACCTGCGCCACATCGGTGCGCTGGTACGCCGCAACGCCCTCCAGATCAAGCAGGACCCGGAGTCGATGTTCGACGCCGTGTTGATGCCGGTCATCTTCACCTTGCTGTTCGTCTTCGTTTTCGGCGGTGCCATCTCCGGGAACGGCAACCAAGAGGTCTACGTCAACTACGTCATCCCGGGCCTGATGGCGATGATGGGCATGAACATCGCCATGGCGGTGGGCACGGGGGTCAACGACGACTTCAAGAAGGGCGTGATGGACCGCTTCCGGTCCATGCCGATCGCCCGCTCCTCGGTGCTCATCGCGAAGATCATTGTCGAGATCGGCCGGATGATGGTCGCCATCGCCATCCTGCTCGGCATGGGATTCCTCCTAGGACTCTCCATCGAGACCTCGGTGGTGCACCTGTTCGCCGCCGTCGGCCTGTCCATGGTCTTTGGTGCCTCACTGACCTGGATATTCATCCTGCTCGGTCTGACCATGAAGACGCCACAGGCCGTGCAGGGCATGGCGATGCTGGTGCTGATGCCCCTGCAGTTCGGCAGCTCGATCTTCGCCCCGCCGTCGACCATGCCGGGCTGGTTGCAGTCCTTCACGGACTACAACCCGCTCTCCAACCTCGCTGACGCGGCCCGCAACCTGATCAACGGTGGAGCCGTGGCCCACTCCGTGTGGATGACGCTGGGATGGTCGCTGGCGATCACGGTGGTCACAGCGCCGCTGGCGGTCTCGAAGTTCCGCAAGAAGACCTGATCCCGCCGGCCCCGCCGGAGGGGTACGGGGCCGAGAGGCCCGTGCCTCGCGGATCGCGTCGCGCAGACCGCGTCAGACCAGGGCGGTGGCTTCCTCCAGGGTGAGGCCGCCGCCCTCGGCGCGGGCGGCTTCGAAAGCGGCCTCCCCGAGGACGGCACGGGACAGTTCCTCCGCCCACTGGCGACTGTCGCGCTCCATGGCGACTTCGAAGTGGCCCACCGGCAGGAGGTGCCGCTGGGCGCCCAACAGGCGGGCGGCCCGCAGCGCCCGTTCCGTACCGCCGAGGGCGGCGTACGATCCGGCCGCCGTCATCAGGTAGTGCGCCGACATCTGCGGGGCCATCAGCTGGGCCAGCGGGTCCTTGGACTTCTCCAGGGCCTCCCGGACCAACGTCAGGGCCTCGGAGTACCGGCCCTGCAGATTGTCGAGCCAGGCCAGAGTGCCCAGCACAAAGCAGTCGAAGATGGCATAGGCGCCGAAGGCGAACTCCTCACGCAGGACGATGAGTTGCTCACGCGCTTCGGCGATGCGGCCGGCCCGGCCCAGCCACATGGCCAGGAACATTCGAGCAGGCGGCATCGCTTCGCTGTTCGGGCCCATGTCGCTGTCCACCACCTCCTGGAGGATCTCCAGGGCGTCCTCCGCCTGACCCGACTCCCCGAGCACACCCGCAAGGCGCACCCGTAGCAGCGTCACCTGGGATTCGGCGCCCAGTCGATGGGCGTACTCGATGGCCTCCCGGAAGTCCGCCACCGCCTCGGTGAACTCGCCGCGCCTCTCGTGGGCCTCACCACGAGCCGACAGCGCCTCCGCCGCGCCCCAGTCGTCGGCGAGACGGCGGTAGATCTCCAGACTCTCCTCGGCGTCCCGGGTGGCGTCACCACCCCATTCCGTACGGTTGGCCAGCACGTTGGCACGGATCTGGAGCGCATTGGCGAGATCCCAGTCGTAGCCGAGCTCCCGGGCCGTGTCGATGGTGGCGTCGATGACGCGCTGGAGGAAGTCCTGGTCTCCGGCGATCATCACCACGAAGATCCACAGGCCGCCCGGCGCACGACACAGCTGGGGAAGCCCCGGACGGTAGGTGGCGAGGATGCCCTCGATGAGCGTGCGCGCCTCGGGTGACCTCCAGCTGTCGTAGGTCTGGTCCCGAGAAGCCACCTGGACCAACCGCACGCCTCGACGGGCCTCTACCAACAATTCACCCGTGTACGGCGGCGGTTGGTCAACCACCTGCTCGTACACCGGCAACGCGGGCTCAATCGGCGCTGCGAAGGGGTCGGGTCCGAGGGCCGCCGCGGCCTCGGACCAATGGCGGGACTCCGTGCGCAGTTCGCGCAGGTTCCAGTACCAGGCGAGGCAGTGCACGAAGCACAGCATCTCCTGTTCGTCGCCCGCGGCAGCTGCCCGGCGCATGGCCGTCCGCAGGTTCTCGTACTCGGTCTCCATGCGGACGTTGGCCGTGCGCTGGGTCGGGCCGCGCAACAACGGCTCGTTGGCCCGGGCGAGTTCCCGGTAGTAGACCAGGTGCCGCCGTTCGGCGGCCTCATGGTCCCCCGGGTTGGTGGCAAGACGTTCGGCGGCATACTCGGCGACCGTCTCCAACAGCCGGTAGCGCATCTGCCCCGAACCATCGGGGGCGGCAACGACCAGGGACCTGTCGACCAGGGAGCCAAGGACGTCGGGCACGTCGAGGGCCTCGGCGTCCAGGGGGCCAGCGCAGACCTCCTCCGCGGCGGCGAGGTCGCAACCACCCGCGAAGACCGAGAGCCTCCCGAGGACCGCCCGTTCGGACTTGTCCAGCAGGTCCCAGGACCAGTCCACCACGGCCCGCAGGGTCTGTTGGCGTGGCAGTGCCGTCCGACTGCCGCTGGTCAACAAGCGGAAGCGGTCGTCAAGCCGATCGGCGATCTGTCGGGCCGTCAAAAGGCGCAACCGGGCGGCGGCAAGTTCGATGGCCAGGGGTAGACCGTCCAGGCGACGACAGATCTCAGCCGCGGCATCAGGGTCCCCCGCCACCGTGAAACCGGGGCGGGCAGCCGCACCGCGGTCGGCGAGCAGTTGCAGGGCCATCGGGGCGGGAAGGGGCTCGACCGGGCGAAGCGACTCACCGGCCACGCCCAGGGGCTCCCTGCTGGTGGCCAGGACCTGCACGCCCGGGCACCGGGCCAGCAGCTCCTCGGCGAGGTGCGCGGCGGCCGTGACCACGTGCTCGCAGTTGTCCAGCAGCAGAAGCATCCGCCGTCGCGCACAGTGCTCCATGAGGCGGGCCACCGGGTTGTCGCCGGCACGGTCGGTCATCACCCGCAACTCTTCGGCGGCGGCACCGCGCAGCTTCGTCTCCCGGGCGCCCAGGGCGCTGAGCACGGCCTCGGGCACGTCATCGGGGTCGTCCACGGGGGCGAGTTCGACCAACCACACCCCGTCGGGCCAGCGCTCGCTCACGCCGGCTGCGGCGACGGTTTCGGCGGCCTCCTGGCAGAGCCGGGTCTTGCCCGCGCCGCCGGGTCCCAGCAGGGTCACCAGCCGGGCCCGCCGGAGGTCCTCACCGATGGCGGTGATGTCCGTCTCCCGACCGACGAAGGTGGTCAGTCGAGCCCGCAGGTTCCCGGAGGGTCTGCGAGCCCCCTCGGGGCGGGCAGCACCCTCCGGCGTGGCCCGGGCGCGCTCAGGGGTCGGCGTGAGCCTCGTCGGGTTCAGTAGTTCGGCGTGCAGGCAGACCAGTTCCGGGCCGGGGTCGGTGCCGAGCTGGTGGGCGAGGTCATGACGTACGGCCTCGTAGGCCTGGAGTGCCTCGGCAGGTCTACCGGCAGCCCGCAGGGCGCGCATCCGCAAGGCCTGGAGTGGTTCGTCCAAGGGGTGCTCACGGCAGAGGGCGGCCAGTTCGGGCAGGAGTTCCTCCGCCTCGCCGAGGGCGAATCGGGCGCCCAGACGACCTCGACGGGCAACTCGGCGCTCGGCCTCCCAGCGGGCCGTGTCGCCGGCTCGGCCGGGCAGGTCGGAGCATGCCGGCCCTCGCCACTGGGCGAGGGCCTCGGTGTACAGGTCGACGGCGAGCGCCGGGTCACCGCCGGCCAACGCGGCGGCGGCTTCGTCGACAAGCCGTTCGAAGCGGTAGACGTCCACGTCCCCGCGGTCGGCGACCAGTCGGTAGCTGCCCTCCCCTGAGGCGATGGCGGTCCGCCCCAGGCTCCGTCGCAACCTGCCCACCAGGGCTTGGAGTGCTCCGGACGCATCGGCGGGCGGGTCTGCGCCCCAGACCTCGTCCACCAGGACGCCTGTGCTCACCGGCCTGCCCGGACGCAGCGCGAGCGCGGTGAGCAGGGCGCGCAGCCGCGCCCCGCCGAGGGCGACGGCCGTGCCGTCCTCTTGAAGTGCCTGAGCGGTGCCAAGAATCCCGTAACGCACCGGCCCATTGTCGCCGCTCCCACGCGTAGATCGGCTCCGGTGCTCTCGATCCGTGGCCACGCGCCGGAGCGGGCACCCGCCCCTGCGGCCCGTGCGGCTGCGCGAGTGGCCGGGAGGCAATCACTCCACTTACTTGTCCGGACCGCTTGGTGAAGCCCGCCGACCGGAACGGACTCGCTTTCGGACAGCGGACTTGCATGATGGTGTGACACGATAAAGATCACTGGGGGGATCAGTGGCACCTGTAAGTCGTCGTACCGCGCTCGCCGCCGCTTTCGCGGGAGTCGCGTCGACACCGCTTCTCGCTTCGGCGGTCACCCGGACAGCACCTGGCGCGGACGCCGCGCAGTCCGTCGCCCTGACAGCGGCCGAGGCGCCGTCACCGACCTCGATGCTGGTGACGCGCCAGAGCCTCAACCGTGCCATGTACTTCCGCACCGGCCTGGGCGGGCCGCTCTCCCTGAAGCGGCTCGGATCGGGGACGCCGGCCACCTACGAGGTCTCGGACGCTATGGGACCGTTGGCCATGCTCACCGAGGGAGCCAGGACCGTCACGGTCACGGGCATGGAGCGGACGTTCAGCGAGCAGAAGAAGCAGTTCAAGGACACCTTCGACCGTGCGACGAACGGCTGGGGCAGTTCCCCCGGCGGCGGCCGGTGGAAAGTACCCACGGACGGCGCGGTGGAGTTCGACATCGAAGGTGGGCTCGGAGCAGCCGTGCTCCACAGGAGCGCCAGGAGCCGGTTCGCCACGCTCATGGACGACGACGTGGCCGACGTCGACGTCAGCGCCGCGTTCACGATCGACAGGATGCCGGAGGGGGACGCGATCTCGGTCGGCCTCACCTGCGCCTACGACGATGCGGACAACAACTACCGCGCCCGGATCAGCTTCCTCACCACGGGTGAGGTCAAGCTCACACTGGAGAAGGAGGTTCAGGGAACCACCACGCCGTTGGACTCCGGGCAGCTGGGTGTGGGCAGCGACTTCACCCCACTCGACCTCTGGCACCTGCGTCTCCAGCGGGAGGGCGGCACCCTTCGTTGCCGAGCCTGGAGGGACGGGACTTCACAACCCACCACTTGGCAACGCACCGCCGTGGACCACAGCCTCACCACAGGCCAGATCGGCATCCGCGTCCTCGCCAACGGCGGGAGCACGGCGCTGCCGACGAGGGTTCTGGTCCACTACTTCCAAGCCGACGGCCGGTGGGGGAATGCTCCGGAAGTCACCCATGACCAGTGGGTGCGACTGCTGGAAGCACCCTTCGACGGCACCTTGACGGCTGACCTGGAACAGCGGTTGCGAGGTTGGGGGGCGGACACCTCACCCGACGCGCTGGCTTTCGCGGCGATGTTCCTGCCCGGGGCAGAAACGATCACAGACCCCGCGCGTGGCCTCCCGGTCCTGGGCGAGTCGGGCTACGGTCCGTTCGACCTGGTCTCGGGGAACGGCACGCGTCTGGAAGGCAGTGACTTCTGGGGGTACATGGGCCTGACCGCCTGGTCGTTCCCCAACGGCGAGACCGCCACCAACCCCGACAACGCCGCACCGGACCCCGCGGTCCACCGGACCAGGCACCTGGACTGCTCGGGCTACGTCCGGATGGTCTACGGCCACCACATGGGCCTACCCATGGTCAACTTCAGGGACTACGACGGCCTCAACCTGCCGCGGACCTCGGCTGCTCAGGCCGGGAGGGGCCCGGGGGTGGTGGTGGCCGGGCCCTCGCACGTGCCCGTGGAAGGCGGGCAGGTGCAGGCACCCCCGGCCCTGGACGGGCTTCGTCCGGGAGACCTCGTCTTCTTCGATGCCGACAAGGACGCGAGGAAGCCGGACAGCGTCGACCACGTCGGCATCTACCTGGGCCGGGACCAGTACGGAAACCGACGCTTCGCGTCCAGCCGCAAGACACCCAACGGACCCACGATGGCCGACCTGGGGGCGAGGTCGGTGCTGGATGCGAAGGGTCAGCTGTACTCGGACGGCCTGCGGGTGATCCGCCGCTTCTGAGCTCCCGCCCACGAGGCACGGGTGGTGGTCCTGCCCGGACCGCCACCCGTGCGCCTTCGGCCCGCCCAGCTGGATGGACTAATCTCGGAGCGACTGATCGTCGGGCCGGTTCACCCCGCCCTCACGGAGGGAAGGTGCAGCGACTTGACTGCTGCGACCACGGCACGGGGCGAGCAGCGCGGGATCAGCCCGGTCTTCCTCGGGATCGTCGCCGTGATGGCCGTCACCGGGTGGGCGGTGTGGACCGAGTTCGCGGCGGCCACGGGCTTCGCCGTGTTCCTGTTCGTGACTTCGGCATGGATCGTCTCGCTCTGCCTGCACGAGTACGCGCACGCCCGTACCGCCCTGCACAGCGGGGACATCTCGGTGGGTGCGAAGGGCTATCTGACGCTGAACCCGCTGAAGTACACGCACGCGCTGTTGAGCATCGTGCTGCCGGTGGTGTTCGTGATCATGGGAGGCATCGGGCTGCCCGGCGGTGCCGTCTTCATCGAGCGGGGTCGGATCCAAGGGCGCTGGAAGCACAGCCTGATCTCCGCAGCGGGCCCGCTGACCAACGTGCTGTTCGCCGTGGTGTGCACGGCGCCGTTCTGGTTGCACGCCCTCTCGGGAGTACCGCTGCCGTTCCGCTTCGCTCTGGCGTTCCTCGCGCTGCTCCAGATCACTGCGGCGATCTTGAACTTCCTGCCGGTGCCGGGGTTGGACGGCTACGGGGTGATCGAGCCGTGGCTGTCCCACGGGGTGCGCCGCCAGGTGGAACCGTTCGCCCCGTTCGGCTTGCTCGCCGTGTTCGCGGTGCTGTTCATCCCGGAGGTGAACGCCGTGTTCTTCGACGCGGTGTACGGGCTTCTGCGCGCCCTCGGCATCTCGGACCTGGAGTCCTACTGCGGGCGGGACCTGTACCGCTTCTGGCAGGACGTGAACCCCTACTGTTCGGTCAGCTGACCGGGCCGGTGGCACGCTGCTTCTCGGCCTTCGCCTTACGCAGGTAGTACCAGGCGATGTTCGAGGACACACCTGCCATCAGCACCCAGATGATCCCGAGGAAACTGCCCTCGACGAAGGCGACCACGGCTGCGGCCACAGCGAGGACGCATACGACGACGGCGTAGAGGGCGAGGCGGGGCATGGGGGACGGCTCCCATCGGAGGGTGTGGCGGGGTCGAACCCTCCCAGTGTCCCCCATGCCCTTCCGCGCCTCGGACCGGGCCGCCTTCGCGGGGCGTCTCAGATGTCCGTGACGCGCAGCCCGGCGTGCGCCTTGTGACGACGATTGACCGAGATCAGGTTGGCGACGAGCGCCTCGACCTGGTGGGCGCCCCGCAGCCGGCCCGCGAAGACTCCACGCATGCCGGGGATGCGTCCGGCCAGCGCCTGGACGAGGTCGGTATCGGCCCGGGACTCCCCGAGCACCAGCACATCGGTGTCGATCGCGTCGAGGGACTCGTCCTGGAGCAGGACGGCCGACAGATGGTGGAAGGCTGCCGTGACCCGGGAGTCGGGCAGGAGTGCGGCTGCCTGCTGAGCGGCGCTGCCCTCCTCCGGCTTGAGGGCGTAGGCGCCCTGCTTGTCGAAGCCGAGCGGGTTGACACAGTCGACGACGAGCTTGCCGACGAGCTCGTTGCGCAGGGCCTGGAGGGTCCTGGCGTGTCCCTCCCAGGGCACGGCGACGATCACGATGTCGCTACGGCGGGCGCACTCGGCGTTGTCGGCGCCCTCGATGCCCAGCCCGAGCTCCAAGGCTGCGCTCTGCGCCCGCTCGACGGCCCTCGAACCGATGATCACCTTCTGCCCGGCCCGGGCCAGCCGGTAGGCCAGGCCGCGTCCTTGGTCGCCGGTGCCGCCCAACACGCCGACGACGAGTCCGGACACGTCCGGGAGGTCCCACGGGTCCCGGGCGGGCGCCTTGGCGGTGCCCGCCGTCGGGGTCTGCTGTGCTGCCGGTGCGCTCTCGGTGGAAGTCATGGGGCCGACCTTACTGGCCGGTCACCTGGCCTCCACCAGCCGTCCGCACACGGCGGCGGACGGGCCGGCGTGCGGTCCGGGTCAGTCCGTGCGGTCGGAGCCGTCGGTGGAGCCCGCCGCGCCGTCGTTCCACCGCGGGTCGCTCTGCCATTCGAGATTGCGCTCCTGGGCGGTCTGCATGGCGTGCTGCGCCTCCTCGGGGGTGGCGTACGGGCCGAAGCGGTCCTTGGCGGGGCACTCCGGCCCCTCTTCGACCTTCTGGTGGACCAGGCAGTAGTACCACTCGCCCGGCTTTCCCACTTGGCGCTTCTTGAACAGGGCCATCGTCGGCTCCTTCCTTCCAGGCCAGCTTGCCCGATGAGCGCTGGTTAGACTCGCCCCATGTCTGGCCAGTCGCTGCTCGTCCCAGGGGAACTCTCCCCCACCCGTTCCGTCCCCGGAAACATCCGGCGCCCCGAGTACGTGGGGAAACCGGCGCCCGCCCCGTACCAGGGGCCGGAGGTGCAGAGCCCCGAAACGATCGAGCTCATGCGGATCGCCGGCCGGATCGCCGCCCAGGCGATGGAGGAAGCGGCCAAGCTCGTCAAGCCCGGTGTGACCACCGACGAGCTGGACCGGGTCGCGCACGCATACATGTGTGACCACGGCGCCTACCCCTCGACCCTGGGCTACCGGGGCTTCCCGAAGTCCCTGTGCGCCTCGATCAACGAGGTGATCTGCCACGGGATCCCGGACTCGACGGTGCTCCAGGACGGCGACATCGTCAACCTGGACGTCACCGCGTACATCGGTGGGGTGCACGGCGACAACAACGCCACCTACCTGTGCGGCGAGGTGGACGAGGAGTCCCGGCTGCTGGTGGAGCGTACGCGGGAGGCTCTCAACCGGGCGATCAAGGCCGTCCGGCCCGGTCGCCAGATCAATGTGATCGGCCGGGTCATCGAGTCCTACGCCAAGCGTTTCGGCTACGGCGTGGTCCGTGACTTCACCGGTCACGGCATCAACACCTCCTTCCACTCCGGTCTGGTCATCCCCCACTACGACAGCCCGCACGCGACCACCGTCATCAAGCCCGGGATGACCTTCACCATCGAGCCGATGCTGACCTTGGGCACCCATGAGTACGACATGTGGGAGGACGGTTGGACGGTGGTCACCAAGGACCGCAAGCGAACGGCGCAGTTCGAGCACACCTTGGTGGTCACGGAGACGGGGACCGAAATCCTCACGCTGCCCTGAGCAGGGCCGACGCGGTCGCGTTCGGCGCTGCGCGTGCCGCGTGGCCGCGCCGGCCGTAGAGTCTTACCGACGAGCAGTCGGGAAGCCTCGGCCGGGTCGCACCCCGGCAGTCGGGACGGCGGGTCGCCGCAGCATGCCCGAGGGTTCCCTCCCCCGGTCATCGGAGGTCCGCCGTGGACGCCTTCTCCCGCGCCATCCGCGAGGCATCGCAGGAGCAACACAGCAGGGCGGCGAACACCGGTTTCATGCCTGACCTGCTCGGTGGACGACTCGGCGTCGAGGCCTACGCTCGATACACCGAGCAACTCTGGTTCGTGTACCGGGCGCTGGAAGGGGCCTCAGCGGTCCTGCAGGACGATCCGGTCGCGGGTCCCTTCATCCAGCCCGAACTGATGCGCGTGGCCGCCCTGGAAGACGACCTCGCGCACCTGCTCGGGCCTCACTGGCGCAAGGACGCACGGCCGTTGCCGTCCACCGACGCCTACGCGCAGCGGGTCACCAGGTGCGCCCACAGCTGGCCGGGCGGATACGTCGCCCACCACTACACCCGCTACCTCGGCGACCTGTCCGGGGGCCAGGTCATCCGCGACCGGGTCGAACGCTTCTGGGGTTTCGCGCCCAAGGGAGACGGTGTCCGCTTCTACGTCTTCGCGGAGGTCACCAGCCCGACCGCCTTCAAACGCCGCTACCGGGAGCTGCTGGACGCGATCCCGGCGGACGACCTGGAGCGCAAACGCATCATCGACGAATGCCGGCGGGCCTTCGCCATGAACGGAGCAGTGTTCCGGGAGTTGGGCGAGCAGTTCCCCCGCAGTGCCTGAAGGAACTCCTCTCCGACCGGCGCGGCACGGCTCGGGGTCAGCTTCGGCGGATCGTTCAGGCGTCGAACCGCACCCGGCCGCCAAGTTCGACCGAGCCGTCGGGCGCGGGCGCGGTGAGGATCTGGGAGCCCGCGCCCTGGCGGATGTTGAGGGCTCGGTTCAGTTGGGCCGTGAGCACCAGCGCCGCGGATCCGGTGGCCTCGTCCTCCACGGGCCCCCGGGGGCAGTTTCCCGCCGCGCCCGCGCAGGTGCCGTCGCAGGAGCCGTGTCGGCGGGGGAAGGCCCGGGCCCGCACCCGCCCCGCAGACTCGTCCTCCCAGGCCCACGCGTACAACCAGCCCTCACCGGGCGGCGGTACGGGCAGGGCGTCGACTTCGGCGGCGCTCGCGTACTGCTCGGTGCGCCGGCCTCCGGCCCATTCCGGTCGGGCGGAGATCCAGGTGAACTCGCCGTCACAGCGCGCCCAGACCTCGCCCACTGCCGGGTTGAGCTCCTCCAGGTCCAGCAGCCAGGCGGCTCCCACCACCGGGTGCCCGGCGAAGGGCAGCCGCAGGCCGGGGGCGAAGATGTCGATGACCCCGCGCTCGGGGTCATCGACGAAGACGGTCTCGCTGTAGCCGAGTTCGGCCGCGAGGGCCTGCCGTGAAGCCTCGTCCGGGTATCCACGGGCGTCGCGCACGACGCCGAGCCTGTTGCCGTGCCGGCCGTCGGCCGCGCAGAACACCCTGAGGACGTCGAGTTGGTTCACGCGGGCATTGAAACACGAGCCCGTCGCACGGGGCAGCTGCGGGCGATCGCGTGGAGGTGGGCAGCCCAGGCCAGGCCAGGCTCCTGCGCACGGTCAGGTCCTCGAAGGGCGCCGCCGCATACGACGGAAAATCGACTTGACCATTACTTGACCCTTCCATGCCCTTCCCATGGGTGGGCCGTGATGAGGCCGTGGCCATGGGGAGCCAATGGCTCAAAGCTGTTGCCCTCATCACGGTAGGAGTGGGTTGCAGTGAGGTAAGCCTCGGTTAAGTTAGGTGCGCCTCATCGCCCCGCCACAGCCCGAGAGGGCCTGCTGAACCCTGCCAGGAGCCCCCATGCGCCCCGCCCGTCTTTCCCTCGTCACGGCCACCGCCGCGGCAGCCGCACTGACCGCCGTCACCGGCTGCGCCGAGAAGAGCGACGGAGCGGGCGAAGGATCGATCAAGGTCACCGCCACCGACACCTCCTGTGAGGTGTCCACCAAGGAGTTCCCGGCCGGCAAGGTGCAGCTCGCGGTTGAGAACAAGGGTTCCAAGGTGACCGAGATCTACGTGCTCTTCCCGGATGACCGCATCGTCACCGAGCGCGAGAACATCGGCCCCGGCACCTCGGCCACCATCACCGCCGAGATCAAGCCCGGCGACTACGAGATCGCCTGCAAGCCCGGCATGAAGGGTGAGGGCATCCGCCAGTCCGTCAAGGCCACCGGGGACGGCAAGCCCACCAAGCGCAGCCCCGAACTGGACGCCGCGGTGGCCGCCTACCGCCAGTACGTCCAGCAGCAGGCGGACCAGACCCTGCCGAAGGTGAAGGTCTTCACCGACGCCGTGAAGGCGGGCAACGTCGAGGCCGCCCAGAAGGCGTACGCGGATTCCCGTATCGGTTGGGAGCGCACCGAGCCGGTCGCCGAGTCCTTCGGTGACCTCGACCCGAAGGTCGACCTCCGCGAGGACGGTCTGGAGGCCGGACAGGAGTGGACCGGCTGGCACCGCCTGGAGAAGGCGCTGTGGCAGGACAAGAAGATCGGCGACGCGGAGAAGAAGCTCGCTGACACCCTCGTGATGGACCTCGCCGACTGGCAAAAGCGCGTCGGTCAGGCCGAGATCACCCCCTCCTCGATGGCCAACGGCGCCAAGGAGCTCCTCGACGAGGTCGCCACCGGCAAGGTCACCGGCGAGGAGGAGCGCTACAGCCACACCGACCTGGTCGACTTCAAGGCCAATGTCGAAGGCGCCCAGAAGTCCTACGAACTGCTCAAGCCGGTGGCCGCGAAGAACGACCCGGCGCTCACCAAGACCCTGGACCAGCAGTTCGCGGCGTTGAACGCCCTGCTGGAGAAGTACCGCACGACCCCCGGCACCTACGTGTTCACCTCTTACGACAAGGTCACCGGGCCTCAGCGCAAGGAGCTGTCGGACGGGGTCAACGCCCTTGCGGAGCCGCTGTCCAAGCTGGCCGCCGCAGTCGTCAAGTAATCGTCGTTCGTCGAGCAGCCGAGCAGGGGAGTTGGGGACCGAGATGCCAACGAAGAACGACCAGGACGGGCGGAACGTGCAGGGCACGCCCGAGGAGAAGGCCTCCATACCGAGCCGCCGTACGGTCCTCGGCTGGGGCGGGGCGGGCCTCGCCCTGGGCGCCGCAGCCGCCGGGGGCACCGCCGTCGCGCTCCAGAGCACGGACCAGCCGGTGCCCGCCGCCTCGGCCGGCTCCGCTGTGCCCTTCCACGGGACGCACCAGGCCGGCATCGCCACACCGGTCCAGGACCGGCTGCACTTCGCCGCGTTTGACGTGAAGACCAAGGACCGGGCCGAGCTGATCCAGTTGCTGAAGGACTGGACCGAGGCGGCCCGCCTGATGACCGAAGGCCACCCGGTCGGGGAAGGCGCCTACGGCGGGCTCCCCGAAGCCCCGCCGGACGACACCGGCGAGGCACTCGGCCTCAAGCCCTCGCGGCTGACCCTGACCATCGGCTTCGGACCCTCCCTGTTCGCTAAGGGCCGGTTCGGTCTGGAGGGCAGGCGGCCCGAGGCACTGGCCGACCTCGAACTCTTCCCCGGCGACAACCTGGACCCCGCTCGCTCCGGCGGCGACCTCTGCGTCCAGGCCTGTGCGGACGACCCCCAGGTAGCGGTGCACGCGATCCGCAACCTGGCCAGGATCGGTTTCGGCAAGACCGCGGTGCGTTGGTCTCAGTTGGGCTTCGGCAAGACCTCCTCCACCACTCCCGAGGAGCAGACGCCGCGCAACATGATGGGCTTCAAGGACGGCACCCGGAACGTCTCGGGCACCGACGCCAAGGCGCTGGACAAGCACGTCTGGGTGGCCGCGAAGGACGCCGCGGACCCCGGCTCGCAGTGGATGACCGACGGGTCCTACCTCGTCGCCCGCCGCATCCGGATGCACATCGAGACCTGGGACCGGACCTCGCTGGTGGAACAGGAGGACATCATCGGCCGGGACAAGGGCGAGGGCGCCGCCGTCGGCAAGTCCCACGAACGCGAAGAGCCCTTCCTGCCGGCGATGAAGCCCGACGCGCACGTGCGCCTCGCGCACCCGGACAGCAACGACGGAGCGACGCTCCTGCGTCGCGGCTACTCCTTCACCGACGGCACCGACGGACTCGGCCGGCTGGACGCGGGGCTGTTCTTCCTGGCCTACCAGCGCGACATCCGCAAGGGCTTCATCCCGGTGCAGCGGCGCCTGGCACGTAACGACTCCCTCAACGAATACATCCAACACGTGGGGTCGGCCGTCTTCGCCATCCCGCCGGGCGTCCGTGACACGGACGACTGGTGGGGGCGGGCGCTGTTCTCCTGACGGGAACGGAAGGAAACAGGCGTGTTCAGCAACTACCTCATCGGCCTGCGCGAGGGCCTGGAGGCCAGCCTCGTCGTCGCCATCTTGGTGGCGTACCTGGTGAAGAGCGGGCGCCGGGACGCGCTGCGTCCTGTGTGGGCCGGTGTGGGCGTGGCCGCGGCGGTCAGCCTGGCCTTCGGGGCAGGGCTGGAGTTCGGCTCCCGGGAACTCACCTTCCAGGCTCAGGAAGCGATCGGCGGGACCCTGTCGATCGTCGCCGTGGGCCTGGTGACCTGGATGGTCTTCTGGATGAAGCGCACCGCGCGCCACCTGAAGGCCGAACTGCACGGCAAACTCGACGCGGCACTGGCGATGGGCACCGGCGCTCTGGTGACCACCGCCTTCCTGGCCGTCGGACGGGAGGGCATCGAGACCTCGCTGTTCGTCTGGCGGGCGGTGAAGGTGGCCGACGACGGCTGGCACCCGTTGGGCGGGGCGCTGCTGGGCATCGCCACTGCGATCGTGATGGGCTGGCTGTTCTACCGCGGTGCCCTGAAGATCAACCTGGCCAAGTTCTTCACGTGGACCGGTGGACTCCTGATCGTCGTAGCCGCGGGCGTCCTCGCCTACGGGGTGCACGACCTCCAGGAGGCGGAGTTCCTCGGTGGGCTGCTGAACAAGGCCTTCGACATCAGCTCCGCGATCCCGCCGGACAGTTGGTACGGGACGCTACTGAAGGGCACCTTCAACTTCCAGCCCGACCCGACGGTCCTCCAGGTCACGGCCTGGCTGGTGTATCTGGTCCCCACGCTCGTCCTGTTCCTGGCCCCGGTAGGGTTCGGTCCGTTGTCCGGGGCGAAGGAGCGTAAGAGCAGTGAGCAGGCTGAAGCGGCCGGCCGCGGTGACGGTGGCGATGGCCACACTCATGGTGACCGCGAGCGGCTGCGTGACGGTGCACGGGGAGGCGGTGGCCGTTCCGACGGCCACCCGGGCTGAGGCGGTCGAGGCGCTGACCCGGTTCACCACCGCCTACAACAAGGCCGGCAGGGCCCACGAGGCGGCCTTCGACAAGGACGTGGTGACCGGCGCCTACGGGGAGATGACGAAGGTCAGGCACCAGTTGGCGAGGCAGCGTCAGCCGCAGGGCAACCCGCGCTTCAAAGACCTCCAACTGACCGACCCGGAGTTCTTCATACCCCGGGCCAAGGGCTGGCCCCGCTGGTTCGTCGCCGACACCGACAGCAATCGGGACAAGGACACCGTCAAGAGCGACAGCCGGTGGGTCTTCCTCTTCTTGAAGGAGTCGGCGAAACAACCGTGGCGGGCCGCGCACCTCGCGGTCCTCGGCCTGCGGCAGGTTCCGGTCTTCCAGCTCGACGCGGACGGCTACGCCGAGCCGGTGCGCTCCGGCACGACCGGCCTCACGGTTCCGCCCGGTGAGCTGAGCCAGCACTACACCGCGTACCTACAGCGGGGGGAACCGGCCGAGTTCGCCAGCGGAAGTCACACCAGCAAGCTGCGTGCCGCCCGGAAGCGGTCGGCGAGCAAGCGCAAGGGGACCTCGGTGGCGTTCACCGACGAACCCCTGAACACCGCGGCCTTCACCCCGCTGGGCTTGCGCACCGCCAAGGGCGGAGCCTTCGTGTTCTTCGCCGCCCGGAGCACCGAAACAACCAAGGGGCCCGCCGGCGCCAAGGTACCGACGAGCGGGGAGACCCGACAGTTCCTGGGGAGCCCCGCGGGCTCCGTCCTGGCCCGGACGTGGATATCCACACAGGCGGCGGTGGTACCCGCCCAGGGGAGCTCCGCCAAGGTACGGGTCATATCCCGCCACCTACAGCTGACCGGCGCCACGTCCCGCTGAGCGCGCTGGCGCGGTGCCGCCGGCGCGGGTGATGCCCCTTCCGGTGATCCGCCCGTGCTCAGCGGCCGAGGGGCCAGGCGACGGCGTGCGGATCGTGGTCCGTGGAGCCCGCGTACTGCGCGCAGGCGTCGGTCAGGGTCTCCAGCAGGGTCAGGGGGTCGGGCAGCGGGTGCTCCATGCCGCGCATCCAGGTCACGCCCTGTTCGCCGTCCGCCTCGCCGGGCAGCCTCGCGGGGGGTACCAGGACGTAGCTGCCGCGGCAGTGCCAGCGCAGACCAGGATGCTCCTCCATGGTCTCCGGGTGGCAGTCCAGCTCACAGGGCCACCACTCGTCCTCGTCCTCGGGGGTGCCCCGGGTGTTGGTGAAGAAGAGCATCCGGTCCAGGTCAGCGGGGCCCCGGTTCTCCACGGCGACCGGACCGACCTCGATGCCCGCGGCCAGCAGTCGCTCCAGGGCGCTGCGCCCCGCCTCCAGCGGCACGTCGAGCACGTCGTGGACCATGCCGGTCGCGGTGACGAAGTTGGCCTGCGGCTGGCCGTGCGCCCATCGCTCGACCTGCGCACGATCGGTGGTGGACTGGGTCTGCCAGGCGAAGGAGAGGGGATGCCGGGCCGGAGTGGGGCAGCCGATGCGCTCGCAGGAGCAGCGGAAGCCGACGGGGTGGGCGGCAGGCGCAAGGGGAAGCCCCGCGGCGGCGAATTCGAGCAGCAGCGCCACACGGGCGGTGTCCTCAGTGGGCGCGGTCGGCTTCTGCCACCGGCGCAACCACTGGGAAATCCTGCTCTGCTCGCCGCGTTCGTAGCGGCTGGACCCGTCGCCCACGTATCCCCTCACCTCACCGAAACCCCGCAAGACCCTCCCATGGTCCCACCATCTGGAGCTCGATATGACCGCTGCCTGGAAGTCGGGGTGTACAACACCCCACGTATTCACTCTATGAGCTGGTGTCATTACTACTCATATCAGGATGAGTACCCCTAGCGTGAAGCCCATGGTCATGAGGAGTCTGCTGGCCGCCCTGATCGCTCTCTCCCTGGCGAGCCAGGCGGGCGGCGCCGCCCCGCATGAGTGGCGCCGCCCGCCGGTGACGTTCGCCACCCTGCCGCCCGTCACCTATGTCGCTCATCGCGGTGGCGCCCTGGAGTCCCCCGAGAACAGCATGTCCGCGCTCAGCCGAGCCTTCGACGGCGGGACCGTCCAGGTGCTGGACGCCGACACACGGGTCCTCGCCGACGGCACGCTCGTGGTGATGCACGACGCGAAGTTGGACCGGACCACCGCTTCGAGCGGGCGGGTGCGGGACCTGGTCGCCGCGCAGTGGCGCAGCGTGCGGCTACAGCCTGGGGGTGAACGGCCGCCGACCGTGGCTGAGGTCCTGGACCGGTTCGGTGGACGGTCCGTGCTGCTCCTCGAAGCCAAGGACCCCGCGGGACTGCCCGCGCTGGCCCGTGAGATCCACCGGCGCGGGCTCGCCTCCTCGGTCCTGATCAACAGCAACCGGCCGGAGGTGGCCCGGCGGGTCCACCGGCTGGGGCTGACCGCGCAACTGTGGCGTTCAGCCCGTCAACTGCGCGAGGACGATCCGGCGAAGTGGGCCTCCTACGTGAGCGTGCTCGACGTGGACCACCGGGCGCGCCCCCAGGACCTTCGAAGAGCACTGCGCTCGGGCATCGGGAGGGTGTGGGCGCACACCGTCAACACCCCCGAGGCCCGGGACCGGATGCTACGACTGGGCTGCGACGGAATCATCACGGACGCACCCGCCCTGTTGGCCCGCACCGCGGTCAAGGGGCGCTGACACCCCGTAGCACGTGATCGACCAACGCATCGGCGTCGGCGTGGCCGAGCACGGACCTCCCCATCAGCCACCGGTAGGCCAACGACCCGAGCAGCAACTCGGTGACCAGCGGCAGATCCGCGTCGGCCGCGAGTTCGCCGGCAGCCCTGGCCGTGCGCAGCCGGCGTTCGAATCGGGCGTGCCGGGGGGCGAGAAGCCGGTCGGTGAGCCCGGCGGCCAGGACCGGATCGCAGGCGGCAGCAGCGGCCAGGGCCCGCAGCGGCGGCCCGTACCGTTCTCCGGTCAGCTCGTCGACGGTGGCGCGCAGCATCCGTTTGAGGTCGGCCGCCAGGTCCGCGGTGTCGGGGGCAGGGGACGGCTCGGGACCGTCGGGGTGTGCCTCGTCGAGTCCCTGGCAGGCGTCGAGCAGGACGGCCGCCTTGGAGGGCCACCACCGGTAGATGGTCTGCTTCCCCACCCCAGCGCGTCCGGCGAGGGCTTCGATACTCAATCCGGGGTAGCCGGTCTCGTCCACCAGGCTGAGGGCAGCCGCCAAAATGGCGCGGCGCGCGCGTTCGTTACGACGGGTGGCGTCAGGGAAGCCGCGCGAGGTCGGATCGGCCATGGCCGGGAATCTAGCAGCGGGCGAACCGGTTCGTCTCGTCACGTCTCCGTCTTGTAAACCACCCGAACAGTTCACTGCGCCATGCCCGTTCAGGAGGGACGATTCGGTGACGTGCCACGACCCCTGGTGCGCACAGTGCGACCGTCGTCCCGTGAGGAGCCCTCTTTGCGCAATGACGCCACACCCCGCGTGTCCACGCCGCGCCGCTACCTGATGTGCCCACCCACGCACTTCCAGGTCACCTACTCCATCAATCCCTGGATGGATCCCGCCAAGCCGGTGGACCTGCGCCTGGCCATGACCCAGTGGGAAGACCTGTACGAGCGCTACCGCGCCCTCGGTCATACGGTCGACCTACTGGACCCCCGCCCCGACCTGCCCGACATGGTGTACGCGGCGAACGGCGCGACGGTCGTGGACGGACGGGTCCTCGGCGCCCGCTTCGCCTACCCGGAACGGTCCGCGGAAGCCGAGGCACACCTGGAATGGTTCCGCGGCCACGGCTACACCGAGATCCACGAGCCCTCCCACGTGAACGAGGGAGAGGGCGACTTCGCGGTCACTGGTTCCTGGATCCTGGCGGGCCGCGGCTTCCGCTCCAGCCCGCTCTCGCACGACGAGGCCCAGGAGTTCTTCGGGCGGCCGGTGATCGGGCTGGACCTGATCGATCCGCGCTACTACCACCTGGACACCGCACTGTGCGTCCTGGACGGGGACGAGGTCATGTACTACCCGGGAGCCTTCTCCCCCGGCAGCCGGGCAGTGCTGAAACGACTCTTCCCGGACGCGGTCATCGCCGCCGCGGCGGACGCGGCGGCGCTCGGGATGAACGCGGTCTCCGACGGACTCCACGTCCTCCTGCCCCAGGCAGCGCTCGGCCTCTTCGAACCGCTGCGCGAGCGCGGGTTCGAACCGGTCGGGATCGACCTGGGAGAACTACTGAAGGGCGGCGGCAGCGTGAAGTGCTGCACGCTGGAGCTGCGCGGCTGAAGACCCCTACCCACCGTCGGCGGGCGGTTCCTCGGCCATGCGTCCGTGCGGGTCACCGCCCCGTGGCTGACCGGGTCGCGTCCGATGGCGGCCCGGTCGGCTCCGGGAGTCCGCCCTCGCGGGATCCTGCCCCGCACGAGGGCTGCCCGTCGCCCCTGGGGGGCGACGGGCAGCCCTCAGCCCTCGTCGGCCGGCGGCCAGGCGTCGCCCCACTGCGCGTCGCGGGCAGCGCGGTAGCGGGCACCGTGGCGTTTGGTCACGGTCTCCCTGTGCAGTCCCCGCTCCGTCGGTCCGCACAGGTCCAACAGGACTAGCCCCTTGCGGATCTGGGGCTTGCGGGTGATCCGCTCGACAACCGGCCGGGCCGGGAAACGGACGGCGGCGACGAAGCTGAACTTCTCGTCCTCGTAGGCCAGCGAGCCGCCCTTGACCTGGCGGTGCAAGGAACTGCGGCTGACCCGGGCGGAGAAGTGGCACCAGTCCTCACCGGGCACGATGGGGCAGGCTCCGTCGTGCGGACAGGGGGCAGCGATGCGCAGGCCCGCTGCGATGAAGTGGTCCCGGGCCTCGCGAACGCGCAGATAGCCCTCGGGGGTGCCCGGCTCGATGATCACCACGGCTTGCGCGGCGCGTGCGGCCTCGGCGAGGACCGCCTCGCGGGCGGGCGCGGTGAGCTCACCAAGAACGTAGGAGACCGTGACGAGGTCGCTCTGCGGCACCTTGAGGCCGGATCCGATCACCGCCCGGTGCCACTGGGACTCGCGAAGGGCCTGCGAGGGGGCCCGGGAGGTCAGCTCACGTCCCAGCGCGAGGGCCGGTTCGGCCCAGTCGAGGACCGTGGTCCTGCGGGGGGCGTCCCATGTGGCGTCCACCGCCCAAGTCGCCGCTCCCGTGCCGCCGCCAACGTCCACGTGGTCGGCGGGTGACCACCCCGGGGAGACCGCCGCGAGGGCTGCGAGGGCAGAGCGGGCAGCCTCGAACGTGGCCGGCATCCGATAAGCGGCGTAGGCGACCACGTCGGAGCGGTCGCGCAGGACGGGCGCGTCGGTCGGAGTGCTCCCGCGGTAGTTGACGATCAGCCGCTCGACGGCCTGCTGGGCTTGCTTGGGCGGCAGCCCGGCGAGCAGTTCGGCGAGTGCGCCGCGCAGGGCTTCGGCGGTGGGGACGGTGGCGTTCACCGAGCAAGCTTATGTCCGACGCGCCCGGGTGACGGACCGGGCGAGGGCGTACTCAGGCCGAGGCGCCGGCCTCCTCGTCCACGACAGGCTCGCGCCTCGCCCAGGGTCGGCACAGGGCGAGGAAACAGATCACGGCGCTCCCTGCGCAGACCACCTGGACCAGCGCCATCGGTACGGCCGTGCCCTCGCCAGCGATGCCGACCAGCGGCGAGGCGAGAGCACCGATCAGGAAGGAGGAGGTGCCGAGCAGCGCGGAGGCGGAACCTGCCGCGTGCGGAGTGCGCATCAACGCCTGGGCGTTGGTGGTGGGCAACACCAGCCCCTGGGCGGACATCAAGGCGAACAGCCCCGCCGCGACCGGCACCAGACCGACCTCGCCGAAGACCCCGGCGGTCATCAGGAGCAGGGCGAGCGCGGCGAGGGCGATCACCGCCAACCCCGTGGCGAGGACCTTGTCCATGCTGACCCGGCCGATGAGGAGCTTGCCGTTGATCTGACCGGCGGCGATGAGGCCCACGGAGTTCAGCCCGAACAGGAGGCTGAAGGTCTGCGGTGAGGCCCCGTAGATCGCCTGGACAACGAAGGGGGATGCGGAGATGTAGGCGAAGAGGGCGGCGAAGGCGAGGCCACCGGTGAGCAGGTACCCGGTGAAGACCCGGTCGGCCAGCAGCCCGCCCATGGTGCGCAGCGTCTGGCCGAGGCCACCGGTGTGGCGACGTGCCGGCGGCAGCGACTCCGCCAGTGAGCGCCAGACCAGGAAAGTCAGGACCAGCCCGATGCCGGCGAGCACGTAGAAGACGCCTCGCCAGTCGGTGACGCGCAGTACCTGACCACCGACGAGGGGAGCGATGATGGGCGCGGCTCCGGAGACCAGCATCAGGGTGGAGAAGAAGCGGGCCATCTCCACGCCGTCGTACAGGTCACGGACGACCGCCCGGGCAATGACGATGCCTGCCGCCCCGGACAGCCCCTGGAGCAGGCGGAAGCCGACGAGGAGTTCGACGGTGGGGGCGAAGGCGCAGATCGCGGTGGCCAGGACGTACATGACCATGCCTGCGAGGAGGGGACGACGGCGTCCCCACCGGTCACTCATCGGGCCGACGACCAGCTGACCGAGCGCCATGCCCGCGAGACAGGCGGTGAGGGTCAGTTGGACGGTGGCCGCGGGGCTGGCCAGGGATCCTGTGACCTCGGGCAGGGCCGGCAGGTACATGTCCATGGAGAGCGGCGCCAGGGCGGTGAGTCCGCCCAGGATGAGGATGACGAGCAGTCCGGCCCGATTCGGGCCGGACCGCGGTGGCTTCCCCCCGGGTATCCGGCTGATCCCGTCCGTCGCCTCCGCGCCTGCGTGCGCCATCTGTGACTCCCCCATCTCCGGCGCCGGGTCCACGAGACCTCACCCAAGGCGAGGGGGGCGCCGCCACCCATCCTCTCAGCCCTCGGAACGTCCTCGGCTCGACCACGGGTCACGTCGTTTCACGTCACACATTGCGGCCCCTTGACTTCCTCCCCCGCCTCAAGACGGGGATTCCAGCGGTCGCCCGCTGGGTTTCCCGCTTCACCGACGACCGCCCCGTCGGGGAGGACTCCCGTTGAGGGGTACGGCGCCGCAGTCGCACGTCCACTCGCGGACGTTTCAGCGGCAGCTTCGCCCGGATCGTGCCGCAGGCCCCGCACAGCTTGGAGCTGGGGAACCAGCGGTCGACCACGATCAGGTCGCGCCCGTACCAGGCGCACTCGTACTCCAGCATCGACGGCATGTCGGTCCAGGTGGACCCTGGCGACCCGCTTGCGGGCCTTGTCCCGGTTCGCCGAGCCCTTCTCCTTGCGAGACAGCTCCCGCTGAGCGCGGGCCAGTCGGGCCCGTCACGGCGCTCGTACCGGGGGTTGGCGATCTTTTCCCCGGTGGACAGGGACACCGTCACTGTCGACGGCTGAGCGCCCTCGGGGAGCGGCCGGGACCACACGATGTCCAGGGGCTCGCGCATCTTGGCGGGTGTCAGGGCGCCGTCGCGGTAGCGGAACGCCGAGCTGGTGCACTCCGCCGACCGGCGGGACTTCTTCCGCGAATTGAACCGCGGGTACTTCGCCCGGCCCTCGAAGAAGCTGGTGAAGGCGCCTTGCAGGTGCCGCAGCGTCTGCTGCAACGGGACCGAGGACACCTCGGCGAGGAAGGCCAGCCTCGGTCTTCTTCCAGGCGGTGAGCATCGCCGAGGTGGCGTTGCAGTTGCCCCTCTCCTGCGGCTGGTACCACGCGTTGGTACGGGCTTCGAGGGCCAGGTTGTAGACCTTCCGCACGCAGCCGAAGGGGCGTGACAGCTCTGCCGCCTGCGCATCGGTCGGATAGAAGCGGTACTTGAACGCCCGCTTCACGCGAGTGATCATGGCTCATGAGCTAGCACACCGGTTTGCGACCGCCTCGGCTCGTGTGGGTGGACGCCGGTCCGCCCTGACGGCGAACCGGCCTCCGCTGCCCTGCTCCGCAGGAGCTTCGTTTCCTCCCCCGGCTGGAGCCAGGGGTATCCACGAAGGAGAACCCCGATGAACGCTGCTCAGACGAAGATCGCTGTAGTGACGGGGGCGGGCTCCGGCATCGGCCGCTCGGTCGCACTCGCCCTGGCGGAGGCGGGCTGGTCGGTGACGCTGGCCGGTCGCCGGGCGGAGGCCCTGGAGCAGACCGCGGCAGCGGCTGGAGAGGCCGCCGGGGAACGTCTACTGTGCCTGCCGACTGATGTGACCGTGGTCGGGGAGGTGGACACGCTGTTCACCGGAGTGCGCGAACGCTTCGGCAGAGTGGACCTCCTGTTCAACAACGCCGGAACCTTCGGTCCGGCCGGCGTGCCGTTGGAGGACCTCTCCCCCGAGGCGTGGCGCGAGGTGGTGGAGGTGAACCTGACGGGCTCCTTCCTCTGTGCACAGGCGGCGTTCCGACAGATGAAGGAGCAGGATCCGCGAGGCGGGCGGATCATCAACAACGGTTCGATCTCAGCCCACGCACCCCGGCCGAACTCCGTCGCGTACACCGCGACCAAGCACGCGATGACGGGTCTGACCAAGTCCCTGTCCCTGGACGGGCGCCCTCATCGGATCGCGTGCGGGCAGATCGACATCGGAAACGCGGCGACCGAAATGACGGCACGGATGCAGAAGGGAATCCTTCAGGCAGACGGCCGCCTCGCGGTGGAACCGGTGATGGACCCCTCGGACGTGGCGCGCACGGTGCTGCATATGGCAGAGCTGCCTTTGGAGGCGAATGTGCAGTTCGCCACGGTGATGGCCACGACAATGCCCTACATCGGGCGTGGATAGCCACGCGAGCGGCCGGTCGGCTCAGGGCTCTCACGCGGTTCTTCGCGATCAGGGTGTGGGATCAGGTTGCGGCGCACCGGACTTGAACACGGCCGGCGCCGGCGCGGCGGGCATTTACCCGGTGACCGTTGGATCCGTCCATTCGCCGGAGATCCCTCAGAGAAGGTCCTACACTCCGAATCGATCTCCTCAGGTCGTCTGACAATCTTCTTGATATCTCCACCTGAAACCGTCAACTGGAGTGCATCTTGCGGATATCCGCTGCCACGGGCCTCATCGCCTCCCTCCTCACCGCAGGAACCGCCCAGGGCGCCACCCACCAGGGCGGCCTGCATCTCGGCAAGATCCAGTACAACAGCCCTGGCACCGACACCCGTTCCAACACCTCGCTGAACGGTGAATGGGTCGAGTTGCACAACAACGGTCGCACCGCCGTACAACTGCGGGGCTTCAAGCTGAAAGACGACGCCGGGCACACCTATACCTTCGGCTCCTTCAAGCTGGCCGCGCGCAAGACCGTCCGCGTCCACACCGGCCGCGGGAAGGACGGCTCCGGCCACCGGTACTGGAACCGCCGCTCGTACGTCTGGAACAACACCAGCGACAGGGCGCGGCTGCTGAAGCCGAGCGGCACCCGGCTGGACTCCTGCGCGTGGACCACACGGGACCACGGCAGCAAGATGTGCCACTGAACCACCCGACGCCATGATGGTGGCATGCACATCCTCAGTCACCCCGAGGCCGAGGTGCCGACCTCACTGCGCGCCCAGGTTCTGGCCCTCCAGGACGAGGCCTGGCCGCCGGTCGGCGCACCCTCCGCCGGCCCGAGCCACGATCCGGCGCTGCGACCACGTTCCCTGCTGCTGGTCGAGGGCCCAGGAACCGTGGTCGCCGCCTTGGACGTGTTGCACAAACCACTACTGCACGCCGGTTCGACCTACCGAGCGGCCGGCTTGAGCACCGTGGTCACCCGGCGGGACCGGCGCGGCCAGGGCCACGGGCATCACCTCGTGAACGCCGCACGTGAACGGTTGGCCGCCGAAGCAGACGTGGACCTGGTGCTCTTCACCTGCGACCGCCCCCTCGTCGCCTTCTACCGCGGCGCCGGGTTCGGGGCCCTGCCCGGCGCGGTACTCGTCGGCGGCACCCCGGACGCCCCCTTCCCCAGCGACCGGCCGGGCCTGTCCAAGGCCGTGATGGTCGCCTTCCACTCGCCTCGGGCCCGTGCCCGCCGGGCTGATTTCGAAGGTGCCCGGATCCTGCTCCACCCCGGCACGATCGACCGGCTCTGGTAAGCCGCGCGCCGAACCCGTACGCTCGGCCCTCCTGCGCGAGGGACGCGGGGAAGCCACGGAACACGGCATCGGGTCGCCCGGGGCCCGACCGGTCGGCTTCAGTGGATCTCTTCGACGACCACGTCCAGGGCCCACGCCTTGCCCCGCTTGGTCGGAGCCTCGCCTTCCACCCGGTAGCCCAGGTCACGCAGCGCCGTCACGAGCTCAGCTGGATCCGCCGGGCGGGCGCCCGCACGGAGCAGATCGCGCACCAACCGACCCTTGGTGGCCTTGTTGAAGTGACTGACCACCGACCGCTTCTCCACCCCGTCCACCAGCTGGGAGTGCAGCACCCGCACGGTCGCAGTGCGCTCGGCGACCTCCCCCTTGGGCCGCCACGCCGAAGCGTAGGCCGAGGAGCGCAGGTCCAACACCAGCTCCGCGCCGGCCACCTGCGGCATGACCTCCGACAGCGGAGCCCGCCAGTAGGCACCCAACGCGCCCAGACCGGGCAGCTTCACCCCCATAGAACAGCGGTAGGAGGGAATGCGGTCGGTGATCCGGACCGCGCCCCACAGGCCCGAGAAGACGAGCAGGCACCGCTCCGCCTCGATGCGCGCCGCGGTGTCCAGCCCGGCCAGGTCCAGGGCATCGTAGAGAACTCCGGTGTACACCTCCCCAGCGGGGCGAGTGCCGGCGGTCAGCAGAGACCTGTTCTTGGCGACCTCCGCCCGCAGACCCTCACTGAGCCCGAGCACCTCACGGGCCTTGATCTCGTCGGCCGCGCACAGCTCGACGAGCTCCGCCCGCACCGCGGTGCGGGCCGCGGCCAGACCCGGCAACGACAGCCCCTCGGGATCCAGCGGTACGCCGGAGCCGCCAGCGGCCTTTCCTTCGGATGGCGGCAGCAGCACGAGCACGACGTCTCTCCTTCGATACGAGCACGGACCGGGGGTGCGGCCCCCGGCCAGCGTAAGGGCTCCCCCGGCACCGGCTGGCGCCCGGACGGCGCGGACGACCACGGGACACGCATCGGGCCGCCCCCTCGTCCCGGGCCGGGGCCACACAGCGACGAAGCACGTGCCCGACGCCGTGCGCTGCTCCACCGGGGCCGACGGGGCAGCCCTTAGGCTCGGCGCATGCCACGCCGCCACATGCGCATCACCGGAGCGGACGGGGCGCAGTTGCGCGCCGCGCTCGATTCCCTGCGGGCCAAGCTCGGCGTCCCGCGGGCCTTCCCCCCCGAGGTGCTCGCCGAGGCAGAGGAATCCGCCCGGGCACCACGGCTGCCCGGGGAGTCCAGCGATCTGCCCTTCTTCACCATCGATCCGGCTGCTTCCCGGGACCTCGACCAGGCGGTGCATCTGGCCCGCCGCAGAGACGGGGGCTACCGGGTGCACTACGCGATCGCCGATGTCGCCGCCTTCGTACGTCCCGGTGGCCGACTCGACGCCGAGGCCAGGCGGCGGGTGAGCACCCTCTACTTCCCGGACGAGAGGGTCCCGCTACACCCGCCGGAGCTGAGCGAGGACGCCGCTAGCCTGCTGCCCGGGCAGCACCGGCCGGCTCTGCTCTGGCGGATCGACCTCGATGCGGAGGGCCGGCGGACCGCGGCCGACGTGCATCGCGCGATGGTTCGCAGCCGGGCCAGGCTGGACTACGAAGGTGTGCAGCGCACGCTGGACACCGGCACGGCGGAGGAGCCCGTGGCGCTCCTGGCGGAGATCGGCCGACTGCGTGAGGCACGGGAAGCGGAGCGCGGTGGCATCTCGCTGGGCGTCCCTGAACAGCAGATCAGGGAGGAGGACGGCTCGTACGCGTTGTCGTACCGGGCGCCGCTGCCTACCGAGGGCTGGAACGCACAACTCTCCCTGCTGACCGGCATGGCAGCGGCAGAGCTGATGGTCGCGACGGGGACCGGCGTGCTGCGGACCCTGCCGAGCGCCCCGGATGGCGCCGTGGGACGCCTGCGTCGTTCGGCGGCTGCGCTCCACATCGACTGGCCGCACCACGTGGCGTACGCCGAGATCGTCCGCCGCCTCGATCCGCGGGTCCCGGCTCACGCCGCCTTCCTCCAGGAGTGCACGACGCTGCTGCGCGGCGCGGGGTACACGGTGTTCCAGGGCGGCGCGGTACCGGAACATCCCGAGCACGCCGCCGTGGCGGCGCCGTACACCCACTGCACCGCGCCACTGCGGCGTCTGACCGATCGCTACGCGGGCGAACTGTGCCTGGCCGCGATCCGGGGTGCGCAGCCACCGCAGTGGGTCCGTTCCGCCCTTGTGGACCTCCCCGCGCGTATGGCGGAAGGCACCCGGCTGGCGAACACCGTGGAGAGGTCCTGCGTCGACCTGTTGGAGGCAGCCCTCCTCGAAGACCGGGTGGGCGAGACCTTCGAGGCGACCGTCGTCGACGTCCTGGAAGGTGATCAGCTGCCGGCCCGCGGGACCGTCCAGCTGGAGGATCCCGCCGTGGTCGCCACGGTCGAGTCTCGCTCGCTCGGGCTCCTCCCACTCGGCCGACGCATCCGGGTCGAGCTGGTCGAGGCCGATCCGGCTCGGGCCAAGGTGCTCTTCGCCCCGGTCTGACCCCAGGTGCCGGCCTCGGCCACGCATCCCCTGCAGGGTCCACGGCGCCACGAGGCGGTCAAGCGGCGCTGTCCGGCCCGGGTAGCATGGTCGACACGGCAGACGAGCCGGCCGGACGGCCGCGTCGGAACCCTTCGGGGAACCGCCGAGGAACGTCCGGGCTCCACAGGGCAGGGTGGTGGGTAACGCCCACCCGGGGTGACCCGCGGGACAGTGCCACAGAAAACAGACCGCCGGGGACTTCGGTCCGCGGTAAGGGTGAAACGGTGGTGTAAGAGACCACCAGCGTCTGGGGTGACTCAGGCGGCTAGGTAAACCCCACCCGGAGCAAGGTCAAGAGGAGTCGTCCCCGGACGGCTCTGCGCGGACGATCGAGGGCGGCCCGCCCGATGTTCGCGGGTAGACCGCACGAGGCCGGCGGCAACGCCGGTCCTAGATGGATGGCCGTCTCCCCGGCGACCGCGAGGTCTCCGGGCGACAGAACCCGGCGTACAGGCCGTGCTCGTCTGCCTCCCCCTTCCCCTGCTGCTCGGTGAGCAGTCCATAGAGCTCTGGTCGGCGGCGGTCCAGTCGGCGGCGGCCGATGGCCAGCGGCTGCACGCAGAAGTCGAGATCGGCCAGGACGAGGGTGTCTCCGGCCGCCCAGGTTTCGGCGAGAACTCGACCATAGGGGTCGAGGATCATGGCGTTGCCCGTGCTGCCCTCCCGATCCACGCCGTTCGCGAACAGGACGAACAGCCCGTTGTCGTAGGCGCGAGCGGGCAGCCAGCGCATGAGTCGTCCTCGGCCGCTGGGGCCGTTGAGTGCGACCTCGATGGCCTCGACCTGCGTGCCGGGCCGCGCGGGGTCGCCAGGCCCTGCGACCGTTGCACCACGTTCGTGAGCTGCCGTCTGGTGGGGAGCGAGGAGCATGTCGGCGCCGAGCAGGGCGGCAATCCGTACGTTCTCCACGAACTCGGCGTCCTCCCCGCTGAGGACAGCCATGCGGACTCCCCAGGGGGTCTCGAAGACCGTGAAGTTGGTGCCGGCGGTGATCGCCTCCTGCTCCACGTGCAGCTTGCGGTGGACGTGGACGGTGCCCTCCGGCAAGCAGACGGCGTAGGCTTCGAACAGCTCCCCCCTGGAGCCGAGTTCGAGGAATCCGACGCCGATGGCCATCCCGTGCCGGACGGCGAGGCGCTGGACGGCCCGCACCGATGGACCGTCGGCGGTCTCGGCCAGCTCCTTCAGCCGCGCCGGAGCGTGCCGGGTTCGCCACAGCGGGCCGAACAGACACATTTCCGGGAATGCCAGGATCTCCACCCCTTCGGCTTCGGCTTCGCGCACAAAATGCTCGATCCGCCCGAGGTTGAAGACACGGTCGTCCACTCGCGATTCGAACTGGACTGTGGCACAACGTAGTTCGGGCGCAGGCTGATGGGGTTTCATATGCGCTCCAAGAGGCCGCGTGAGGGGTGGTTGAGGGGTGACAGTCAACCGCTCCCCCACCTAGATGTAAATTGAATCGAACGAATGTGCCGAAAGCCCCAGAAAAGAAATTCGGCTCCTTCGAGCGTCTTTTACTCTCGCCGAGCGCGGCAACTTCAGCCGCACGGCTCGGGAACTGTTACTCACCTGGTCGGCATTGTCACGCGCCCTCGCGCACCGATGGCCGAAGTCAGCAAGGCCCTCTTGCGCCACAGGCCGGTCCCGGCCCACCCGGACCGAGCACCGCCCGGGCACCGCGATGCCGTCGACAGGGCCCCGCAGCGCAAGGACGAGCGAAGCGCAGGCAGCACCCGCGGGCACCCGGCAGCTCAGCGCCGCGGACAGGAGGACCGCCCCGGCCTCCCAGGCGCTCCGCCCGGGGAAGTCCTGGGGGCGAAACCGTTCACGGGGCGGGGCGTAGGTGCGAGGTGTCGTTCAACAGCCTTACCGAGGCGTTGCCATCCGCGTAGTAGGCGACCGCGGAGAGGGAGGCCGCGGAGAGCTCCATGCGGAACAAGGACTCCGGCGGAGCGCCCAGCGCAAGCCGGACCAGGGTCTTCACCGGGGTCACATGGGTGACGAGCAACACCGTACGGCCCGCGTACCGCACCAACAGGCGGTCCCGGGCGGCCGACACCCGGCGGGTGACCGCCGCGAAGCTCTCGCCGCCGGTGGGTGCGGCCTTGGGCGAGGCGAGCCAGGCTTCGAGGTCCTCGGAGTAGCGCTCGCGCACCTCGGCGAAGGTGAGCCCCTCCCAAGCACCGAAGTCCGTCTCCCGCAGCCCCTCCTCGACGGAGACGTCGAGGCCGAGCCGGTCGGCTACGACCCGCGCCGTCTGCCGGCAGCGGGTCAGGGGGGAAGCAACGACCGCCTGGATCGTGCCGCGGGCGGCGAGGGCGTCGGCGACGGCCGCGACCTGCCGGCCACCGACCGCGGACAGCTCCGGGTCCGTGCCGCCGCTGCCGGAGAAACGCTTCTGGGGCGTCAACGCGGTCTCGCCGTGACGCAACAGGACAAAGGTGGCGGGAGTGCCTAGATCAGGCCCCGACCAGCCCGGCGCCGCCGAGGCCCCCTCAGGCTGGACGTGTTCCCGTGCGGCGCCCGCAGGACCCTCCGAGGCCGCCCCGGAGGAACCCGCCCGGCTCGCCCCGGCCGCGAGGGCGGCTCGGGCTTTGGCCGCCCCCGCCGCCGCGTCTCCGGGCGGCCCCGAGGGCGCACTACCGGCCTTGGGAGGGGACCCGCCCCCGGACAGGGCCGCGGAGGAGTTCGCGGGCTCCCACGCGACTCCGCGCTTGCCGGCGTCCATCGCTTCGTTGGCGAGCCGGTCCGCGTGCTTGTTCTGCTCCCGCGGAATCCACTGGTAGGTCACCTGGCCGGCCGGGTAGATCCGACCGGCCTCGGCCGCGAGCGGCTTCATGTCGGGGTGCTTGATCTTCCAACGACCGGACATCTGCTCGACGACCAGCTTGGAGTCCATCCGCACGAGCACCGGCAGGTCCGGCGCGAGCTCACGGGCCGCGTTCAGGCCCGCGACCAACCCCTTGTACTCGGCAACGTTGTTGGTCGCCACGCCGATGAACTCGGCGCGCTCCGCCAGGGTCTCGCCGGTCTGGGGGTCAAGGACGACCGCGCCGTAGCCGGCGGGCCCCGGGTTGCCCCGGGATCCCCCGTCGGCCTCGACCACCAGCCGGGTGAGCCCCATCACAGACCCGAGTCGGCCGTACGGACCAGGATGCGACCGCAGTTCTCGTGGCGCACCACCTTGTTGCGGGGTGCGGCCTTGATCTCGTTGATCTCGGCGACGTCCAGCTCGATCTGGCAGCCCAGGCAGCGGCGCTGGTAGAGCTTGGCCGCACCGACGCCCGCCTGCTTGGTGCGGACCTTCTCGTACAGCGCGAGCAGATCCGCGGGCACGGAACCGGCAACGACCTCGCGCTCCTTGCCCGCGGTCTCCGCCTCCGCGTCGAGCTCGGCGGTGGCGGCGTCGCGGCGGGTGGTCGCGTCATCGGCCTTGGTCTGAATCGAGGAGACACGCTCGGTCAGCTCGGTGACGCGCTCCTGCGCGGCCTCGCGGCGTTCCATGACCTCCAGCACCACGTCTTCGAGGTCGGCCTGGCGCTTGGCGAGGGAGGCGATCTCGCGCTGGAGGTTCTCCAGGTCCTTGGGCGAGCTCACCGCGCCGGAATCGAGACGCTGCTGGTCGCGGACGGCGCGCTGGCGCACCTGGTCGACGTCCTGCTCGGCCTTGATCTGCTCGCGGGCGGTGTCGCTCTCCTGCGTCTGCGCGGCGACCAACAGGTCGCGCTGCTGCACCAGATCCTTGGTGAGCGAGTCGAGCTCGGCGTGCTCGGGAAGTGAGCGGCGCTTGTGCGCGAGCTGCGACAGCCGTACGTCCAGGGCCTGGAGGTCGAGAAGTCGGATCTGGTCGGCGGGCTCGGCGTTCAGTTGGGGGCTCCAGAGTAGTCGTGTCGGGACGGGGTTCGGGGGGACGCGGCGTGCGCGGTCCAGGGGTCGGTGACCTTGTGCGAGACATGGGTGCGCAGGCCCCAGCCGTGTCGTTCGGAGAGCGCGTCGAGCTGGGCCGCGGCCTGTTCGCACCACGGCCACTCGGTGGCGAAGTGCGCGGCGTCGACCAATGCGAGCGGGCTGGTTTCGCGGGCTTCGGAAACGGGGTGGTGCCTCAGGTCAGCGGTGAGGAAGGCGTCCACGCCGGCGGCCCGCACCTGGCTGAAGAGGCTGTCTCCCGATCCGCCGCTGACCGCGACGGTACGGATCACCGCCTCGGGGTCGCCGGCGATCCGTACGCCCTGCGCGGTGTGCGGAAGTCGAGCAGCTGCGCGGGCCGCGAACTCGCGCAGGGTTTCGGGGTGGTCCAGTACACAGATCCGGCCCAGTCCTCGGCGCCCCTGCGGGTCGCTGGCATCGGGCACCAGGGGGCCGGTGATCCTCAGGTCCAGCGCGCCGGCCAGCGCGTCGGACACCCCGGGATCGGCGGTGTCGGCGTTGGTGTGCGCGACGTGGAGGGCGATGTCCGCTTTGATCAAGGTGTGGACGACACGGCCCTTGAAGGTGTCGGCGGCCACGGTGGTGGTGCCCCGGAGATAGAGGGGGTGGTGGGTGACCAGGAGGTCTGCACCCAGCTCCACGGCCTCCTCGGCGACTTCCTGCACCGGGTCGACGGCGAACAGCACTCGCCGTACCTCAGCCTGCGGATCACCGCAGACGGTACCGACAGCGTCCCACTGCTCGGCCCGCTCGGGGGGCCAAAGAGCGTCGAGCGCGGCGATTACTTCAGACAGTCGGGGCACGGGCCAAGGCTACCGCCCGTCGCACCCGCCCTACCGACCAGCAGCCCCCTTCGCATCGGCGCCCGCCCGCCACTGCCCGGACCGGCCCCTCGCAGGGCTGCCGAAGTGAGGTGCCCCGGCCACCGCAGCGGGACCCGTCCGCCCCTCGGGAGGGCCCCTGTTACCACCCGGCAGCACAGCCGCATCCGCCCGCTCAGGAGAATCCCGACCCCGCCACCCTTATGTGTGAAGCAGGGGTTCTCGTGTTGTTCGGCAGGAAGTGCGATAACTAGCTTCCTCGCTGGAGGTGACCAACCGATGACAGCCTGTGCCACAGAGTCGGCCGCGGCGACCGGCCGCGGTTCCGGCCCCGGGACCCCGGCGAACGCCACTGCGGGTGCCGCGCCCGCGGCTACGAGCACGACCGAGAAAGGCGACGCGCCCGGATCCTCGACCCCGGCCGAAGGCGAACCGGGTGCGAGAACCCCCGCCGGTGCCAACGCCGGCAAGGGGCGTCGCGTCCTGCGCTCGGGGGTGAGCGCTCCCCCGGCCCCACCGGGGGCCGCCAGTGCCATCGGCCCCGTGAACACCGGTGCCACCGCGGCGATCACGATTGGGGTGGCGCCCTCGACGGCTGCACCCGACGAGGCCGGAGCGACCACCGCGGGCCCACCCGGCGCCCCGGTCGCCCAGCAGACCGTGGGGCCCGGCCCCCGGGGAGTGCGACCGGCCGCGGGGTTCGCGCTGTCCGCGAACGGGGCGTACGCCGCCCGACTGACCACGGTCGCCGACTCGTGTTTCCCCGAGCGGTGGACCCTCGACGGACCGGAGCCGTATGCGGTCCCGCTGCCCCTCCAGCAACCGGAGGAGCCGGACGCCGAACTCGCGGCCCTCGACGACGGTCGGGTGCTGATCCACCGTCGGGTAGCCGGCCAGCACTCGTTCGCCCTGCTCTACCCGACCGGGCCGGGCACCGGTTCGGTCCCGTTGGGCACGATCGACGCCGAGCGCCTGACGCTGTTGCCCCCGTGCCCGGACGGTGGTCGGGTGTACGCGCTCACCTCCGGTGCCCGGGGGAGCGCCACCGGGCTGTGGCTGGTCGTGGGCGGTGGCTTCGGGCCGGAGCACGTCCTCGACGTACCCGGCCGCTGCTCCGGTGGGGTCTGGCTCGATCGTGCGGGCGGCCTGCTCGCACTCGATCAGGAGATCGACGGTGGCTCAGGCGGTCGGGCCAAGACCGTGGCGGTGGACCTGCGCGGGGGTGGCCGGGTGTCGCCGCTGCTGCAGATCGCCGCGCACAGCGACGACCGACTGCTGCTCGCCGACCCGGACAGCGGACTGTTGGTGATCCGATCCGACGCGCCAGGAGAACACCGCTTGGGTTGGGGGGTGTTGGGGAGTTCGCGACCCGTGCGCTTCCCCGAGTGCCTCCGCCCGGTCGAGGGCACGCCGACGCCGTTCGCCGTTCAGCCCGGGCAGGTGCTGATGCCGGAGAACTGCGCGGTCGCGCTGCGCATCGACGCTCCGGGCAACGCGAGCTGGCTCGGCATCTGGCGCCCCACCGGGCGCCGGCTGTTCCAGCTTCCCGCACCTCCCGGCTGGCTGCCCGGCGCCGGACTGTGGACCCAACAGGGCGTGCTGCGGTTGCCTTACGCAACCGCGCAGACGGCGTGCGGGGTAGCCGCGTTGACCTTCCCCGAACCGCCGCCGGACGTAGTGGTCAGCACGCCGGCCGAGCATTCCTCGAACGGGTGGTGCGAGGAGCCGGCTCGGCACTGCGCGCACCGACCCGTACCGCTCCAACAGGCACCGTTGACCAAAGGCTGAACAGTCGGTGACGCACGTTGTGGGAACGTGCGTCATCGAGTTTGGGTGAGGCGTCAGGTCTGATTAGATTCATGATCGGGGGCTGCGCATCCGTACCCGGCCAGGACGCCCAGGGGCACACGGGCGATGGGAAACGGCCGGGCCGTAGGGAGGGTGGTCCCCCGGGCTGCCACTGGCCCCGCGGCAGCAGGACGGTACGGAGCGAAGCAACGGAGTGACTTCCCACCATGTCTGAGACGACAACCGACACGACCGAGGCGCGCCTTCCCGGGGTGGGCGCCGCGCAGGCCGAGGCCGGTCACGGCCGGCACCGTGGGGGCGCGGCTCCCACCGAGGAACCGGCTGCACCCGCCCACGGGCGGCACCGTCGCCCGGCGGAGGCGACTGCCGGGGAACACGCCGCCTAAGAGGCCTGTCCCGCAATACCTGGCGGGCGTGCGGCGTCAGCTACGGCGTCTCGCTGCGTTGTCGAATCGCCCGAGCGCACCCGGTGCGAAGGCGACCTTCCGCCGTGCGATGCACCACGCCTGACGCCACACGCTGACCTACCAGGTAGTGCGGGGCAGCCCCTGGTGTCGTGACCGGCAGGGTTCGCCGGGCGCCGCCGAACCCTGCCGGTCACGGCGCACAACCACGCCGGGGGCGGGCCTGGTTGCCGCCACACGCACCGCTGGCGCCGTGCGGTACGGGGCCACCCGCACCCGGCGCTTCCCGACTCCTGAACTGAACGGCCTCGCCCCGCAGGATCGGGCCCCGCCTCGTCGGTCCGTGGACGACGCCGCAAGATCAACGCGGAGCCTCCCGGCCGGACCCAGCGGCCTCAACCACCGTGCCGAAGCCCGAGGACCTCACCAGCGGCGAAGGTCTCGCCGGCCGGCCGATCCGCGTAGTGGGGCGTGAGCAGGCCGTCCAGCTCCTCGTACGTGAACACGTCCTTCGCGGTGTCGAAGCGGGCGGCTACCCTCGGCCGCTCCATCACCGCCACGATCCCCCCGTGCACCACGAAGAGCTGGCCGGTCACCGCCGCTGCGGACGGCGAAGCGAGGTAGCCCACGAGCGGCGAGACGTGCTCGGGAGCCAAGGGGTCGAGCCGGCCCTCTTCGGGTACTTCGAAACCGGCGAAGACGTCTTCGGTCATCCGGGTGCGCGCCCGGGGGCAGATGGCGTTGGCCGTGACCCCGTACTTCCCGAGTGCCGACGCCGTCGAGGTCGTCAGGCCCACGATCGCGCCCTTGGCCGCGGCGTAGTTCGGCTGCCCCGCCGACCCGGCCAGGAAGGCCTCCGAGGAGGTGTTGACGATCCGTCCGTAAACGGGCCCGCCCGCCGCCTTGGACCGATCGCGCCAGTGGGCCGCGGCGAAGCGGGTGGTGTTGAAGTGGCCTTTGAGGTGGACTCGGATGACTGCGTCCCACTCCTCCTCCGACATGGAGAAGACCATGCGGTCGCGGAGGATGCCCGCGTTGTTGATCAGCACGTCGAGTCGGCCGAATCGTTTTACGGCCAGCGAGATCAGCTGCCGGGCCTGCTCGAAGTCGGCTACGTCACCGAGGTGCGCAACCGCCTCCCCGCCGGCCGCCCGGATCTCGGCCGCCACCGCCTCGGCCGGGGCGGCACTTGCCTCACCCGATCCGTCGCGTCCGGCTTGGCCGAGGTCGTTGACGACCACCCGTGCACCGAGCCGGGCGAGTTCGATGGCCTCGGCACGACCGAGACCGCGCCCCGCGCCGGTGACCACGGCGGACAGCCCCTCAAGTGGCAGTGACATCAGCGTCCTCTTCTCCGAGGTGGGCGGTCAGAGCTCGATGCAGGTGCGCAGGGCCGTGCCGGTGCGCATCTGGTCCAGGGCTTCGTTGATCTCACCGAGCCGCACCCGGTGGGTGATCAGCCCGTCCAAGTCGATCCGGCCGGCACGCCACAGGGCGATGGTCCGCTCGTAGGACCGACTGACGTCTCCGCCGCCGTACAGCGAGGGCAGGATCCGCTTCTCGTCGAAGAACAACGAGAACATGTTGACCTGGAAGTTGTCGTCCAGGGCACCGGCCCCGACCACGCACATCGTGCCGCCGCGCCGAGTCATCTCATACGCGGTGTGGGCGGTGGCGGACTTGCCGACGACTTCGAAGACGTAGTCGAATCCCTCGCCCGCCGTCACGCGTTGTCGGGCGTCCGCGAACTCCTGCGGGGAGACCGCTTCGGTGGCACCGAAGCGCAGTGCCGCCTCGCGGCGGGAGGCGACCGGGTCCACCGCGACGATCTGGGCCGCTCCCTGGACCCGAGCACCTTGGATCGTGGAGATGCCCACCCCGCCGCAGCCGATCACCGCGACCGAGGCACCCGCCTCCACCTTGGCCGTGTTGATGGCGGCTCCCAGCCCGGTGGTCACTCCGCAGCCGATGAGGGCGGCGATGTCGTACGGCACGTCGTCGGGGATCCGCACGGCGCAACCGGCGGCGACCACGATCTCCTCAGCGAAGGTGCCGGTACCCGCGAAGCCGAACACGTCACCCTGTGGACGTGTGAAGTTGGGCGTGCCGGCGTTCATGAACCCGGCCAGGCACAGGTGGCTCTGGCCGCGTTTGCAGCTTGGGCATCCGCCGCACGCCGGGAGCCAACAGACCAGCACCCGATCGCCCGGGCTGAGGTGGGTGACCCCCTCGCCGACCGCGACGACCTCTCCGGCTCCCTCGTGCCCAGGGACGAAGGGGGCGGGTTGGGGCAGTACCCCGCTCATCGCCGACAGGTCCGAATGGCACAGCCCGGTGGCCCGGATCCGGATCCTGACCTTGCCCGGGCCGAAGCCCACCGCCTCGACGTCGTCCACCACCTCCAGCTTGTCCTGGCCGATCTCGCTCTGGAGTGCTGCGCGCATGTGCGGCTCCTCTCGTGCCGGGTAATCCGGTCGGGTGAACCGGAAGTACCGAGTTCGCGGGTGGCTACGGCCTCCCGTCAGCTCGCGTTCGAGGTGGGCGTACCCGGCCCGTGCGAAAGGCCGGGTACGCCGTTCCCCCTCGCCGGGCGGATCTCAGGCGTACTCGACGACCGTGTCGAGGAGGACTGGTGCGTCGTCCCGCTCGGCGGCCGAGACGGAGGCCCGAACCGTCCCGGACGAGACCCACATCCGGATCCTCAAGGTCTCCGCGGGGAAGGCGATCCCGGCGAAACGGGTGCGGTAGGAGCGCACGCGCGACACCTCGCCGTCGAGGACGGTGTCGACCACGGCCTTGAGTGTCATGCCGTAGGAACACAACCCGTGCAGGATGGGCCGGTCAAAGCCGGCACGGCGGGCGAACTCGGGGTCGGCATGGAGGGGGTTCCAGTCTCCGGAGAGCCGGTAGAGCAGCGCCTGGTCCTCGCGGATGAACCGCTCGACCGTGTGGTCCGGTTCGCCGGTCGGCGCTTCCTGGCGCCGTGCGGGGCCCCGGTCGCCGCCGAATCCGCCCTCTCCCCGCACGAAGATGTCCGCCTCGCTGGTCCACAGCGGCCCGTCCGCGTCCGACACCTCGGAACGCAGCACCACCACGGCCGCCTTCGTCTTGTCGTACACCGCCACCACGCGGGAGCTGGTGTCCGCAGCGCCCCGGACCGGGATCGGCCGGTGCAGTGTGATGGCCTGTCCGCCGTGCAGGACCGCCGCGAGGTCGACTTCGATGCCGGGGGCGCCCAGTCCGCCGAGCATCGCCATGCCGGAACCGGCGACGGTGGCGAAGCTGGGCAGGACGTGCAGGCGAGACTCAAGGGTGTACTTCAGCTCGCTCGGGTCGGTGGCGGGGCACCCCGCCCCAAGGCCCAGGTGGTACAGCAGAACGTCCTTGTGGTCCCAGCTGATCTGGTGGGTACGGGGGTCGGCGGCGAGTGCCTTCGCGGCATCGATCGGCATGGAGATGCTGCTCCTTGGACTGGAGGAAGACCTCGGCGCGACTGTCCGCACCGTCGGCCGCACCGAGGTCGCTTCGGATCGACCGAGGCAACACTAGAACGCGTTCTAGGTCGATGGCCCTATGTATAACGCACCCCCTCGGACTTTGGAAGAACCCTGACGTGACGTCAGATCAAATGTGCGGCTGCGGTGTCACACCCCGTCGAAGCCCGCCCGACCTACCCTGACCAGATGGCGGAGATGCCCCGGGACCACCGGCCCACGAAGTCGCTACGCGTTCTACTGGCGGAGGAGGACGCAGGCGCGTCCGGAAGCGGGCTGGCCCTGCTCCTCGGCCTCCAGGAAGACATCGAGGTGGTCGCCCGGCCGGGCCGAGGCGAGGACCTGGTGACCGCCACCCTCACCAGCCGCCCCCACGTGGCCCTCCTCGACCTCGAACTCCCCGATGGCTGCGGACTACAGGCCGCCACCGCGCTCCGGGACGAGGCGCCCGACTGTCGCGTGCTACTCCTGACGCCGTCAGCCCGACCGGGGCTCCTCGACCGCGCCCTGGAGGCAGGTGCGGCCGGACTCGTCCTGCGCCACCTGCCCATCGAGGGCATCACCGATGCGATCCGCCGCTCCCTGACCGGCGAGCAGGTCTTCGACCCGATCTTCGGCACGCACAGCCCGGAACCTCCCGCCCCTGGCACGGCCTGAGTGCGGACCGGTTCCAAGGCGGCACCCTTTCAGCCTCCCGGGCCCGCCGGCCCTCGCAACAGGGTGACCACCGCGGCGCCGCCGAGGCCGATGTTGTGGGCCAACCCGACCCGGGCCCCAGGGACCTGGCGCGCCCCCGCCTCCCCGCGCAACTGCCACACCAGCTCAGCCGTCTGCGCCAAGCCGGTCGCCCCCAACGGGTGGCCCTTGGAGATCAGCCCCCCGGACGGGTTGACGACCCAGCGTCCGCCGTAGGTGGTCGCCCCGGACTCCACGAGCCTGCCGGAGAGGCCGTCCGCGCACATCCCGAGCGCCTCGTAGGTCAACAGCTCGTTGATGGAGAAGCAGTCGTGCAGTTCGATGACGTCGACGTCCTCTATGCCGAGCCCGGAACGCTCGTACACCCGCCCCGCCGCCTCCCGCGAGATCGGCCTGCCGACCACGTCGATACAGGAACCGGAGGCGAAGCTGGCCTCCGTGTCCGTCGCCATCGCCTGGGCCAGGATCTCCACGCCCCGATGCCGCCTCGCCTGCTCGGCGAGGAAGCGCTCGGACACCACGAGGCAGGCCGCCGCCCCGTCCGACGTGGGCGAGCACTGCAACCTCGTCAGCGGCGGATGGACGCTCTTCGCGGCCAGTACCTCAGCCACCGTGAACACTTCCTGGAACTGCGCGTTCGGGTTGTTCGCCGAGTGGCCGTGGTTCTTGGCACCCACGGCCGCCAGCTGCACCTCGGTGGTGCCGTACCGCTCCATATGCTCCCGAGCCGCGTTCCCGAAGATCTGGGCGGTCGGCGGTGACATCTCAAAACCGTGGGACCGCGCCATGACGCCGTAGTGGCGGGCCACCGGCGACAGCGCGAAGTCCCCGCCGTCCGCACCGGCGCCCAACGGACCCCGCTTCATCTGTTCGAAGCCGAGCGCGAGCACACAGTCACTCAGACCACCCTCCACGAGTTGTCTGGCCAGCATGAGCGCCGTGGCGCCGGTGGCGCAGTTGTTGTTGACGTTGTAGACGGGCACGCCGGTCAGCCCCAACTCGTATACGGCCCGCTGGCCTGCGGTGGAGGCCTGGAAGCAGTATCCGACCACCACTTGCTGAACCAGGTCGTACGCGACTCCCGCATCGAGCAGTGCGGCCCGGCCCGCCTCTGCGGCCATGTCCCAGTACTGCCAGTCCCGCGACTGCGGCTTCTCAAACTTCGTCATGCCCACGCCGGCAACCAGGGTCTTCACGTTCTTCCTCTCAATCCCGGGGCAGCCCGAGGATCCGCTCGGCTACGACGTTGAGCTGCACCTGAGTGGTGCCACCGGCGATGGTCAGGCAGCGCGACATCAACACGTCGTGCAGGGCGCGGCGTCCGTCACCTTCGTCGACCGCACCCGACGGCCCGAGGAGTTCCAGCACCAGCTCGGCCGTGCGCTGCTGATGGGTCGTCTGCACGAGCTTGCGCACACTCGCTCCGGCGCCCACGTCCCGGCCGGACACCTGCCGCATGGTGGTGCGCAGACCGAGGCAGGCGAGGGCATGTGCCTCGGCTGCCAGCGCTCCGATGCGCGCCCGGTGGGAGTCGTCCAGCTCACCCGCCCGGGCGAGCAGCGATTCCACCCCGGCACCGAAGGTCAACTGGTCCGCCATGTGAACCCGCTCGTTGTCGAGCGTGTGACGAGCCACCCTCCAGCCTTCTCCCACCCTTCCGACCACCGAGTCCGCAGGGAGCCAAACCTCGTCGAAGTACACCTCGTTGAAGAGGGACTCGCCCGTGATCTCCCGCAGTGGGCGGATGTCGATGCCGTGGCCCCCCTTCATGTCGACGAGGAAGAAGGTCAGACCCCGGTGCTTCGGGGCCCGCGGGTCGGTGCGGGCGAGCAGGATGCCGTAGTCGGCGCTCTGCGCCGCACTCGTCCAGACCTTCTGCCCGTTGACGCGCCACCCCCCGGCGGGATCGGGAGCGGCCCGGGTGCGCAGTGCGGCGAGGTCCGAACCGGCTCCCGGCTCGGAGAAGAGCTGGCACCACTGCACGTCCCCTCGCAGTGTGGGCCCGAGGAGCCGCTCACGCTGGCCGGGAGTGCCGTACGCGAGGAGGGAGGGAACCACCCAGGTGGCAACGCCGAGATCACTGAGCCGGACCCCTGCCTCCTCAAACACCTCCTGCACCACCAGCTGCTGCACCGGCCCGGCTCCCAGCCCGTACGGCGGCGGCAGATGCGGGGCGGCGTACCCGGTGGCGGCCAGGGTCCGCCGAGCCGCGGCCGGCCCCAGCCCGCGGGCACGGTCGATCACCGCGCGCGCACGGGTGCGATGCTCCTCGGCTGCTCCGCGGCTCTCCTCCGGCAGTCGCACGCGGAGCTGACGGCGCGCCCCGGCTTCGGCGAGGCGCACGGCCCGCAGCCGGTGTGACTCACCGGGGCCGAGGAGTTGGCGGGCCACCAGGGCGCGGCGCAGGTAGAGGTGGGCGTCATGCTCCCAGGTGAACCCGATGCCGCCGAGGATCTGGATGCAGTCCTTGGCGCAGGAGTAGGCGGCGTCGAGGGCGGACCCAGCGGCCAGGGCGGCGGTCAGCCCGCGGACCGCCGGGGGCTCGCCGGCCGCGACGGCCGCGTCCCAGACCAGCGCCTGGGCCTGCTCGATGCGCAGCAGCATGTCGGCGCAGAGGTGCTTGACGCCTTGGAATCGACCGATCGGGCTGCCGAACTGCTCGCGCACGATCGCGTGGTCCACCGCGGTGCGCAGGGCCCAGGTCGCGGTGCCACAGGCGTCGGCGGCGAAGAGCAGGGCCGCCAGGTCGGTCACGAGTGCGCCGTCCAGGTCCAGCAATTGTTCTCGGGGCACCTGGAGCATGTGTGCGGTGACCGAAGCCGTGGGGCGGGTGGGGTCGGCGCTCTCGTGCGCCCTTGTCTCCAGCGCCGCCGCGTCCAACGCGAACCACAGGGTGCCGGTTTCCGCCGTGGCAGCCAGCACGATCAGGTCGGCCCCGGCGCCACAGAGCACCGGCGGGGCGGTGCCGTCCAGGACGTGGCGGCCGTTTCGGGAGGGTGTCGCCCGCAGGGCACCTGGGCTGAGGGCGATGGCGCCGATGCGGCGGCCGTCGGCGAGTGGAGCCAGTGAGGCAGCGGCGGCGGAGCCGGCCCGGCTCAGGACGGCGGAGGTCAGGGCGCTGGGGAGGTAGGGGCCGGGGAGAGCGCACCCGGCAGCCGCTTCGAGGGCGACGGCCAGGTCGACGAGCGTGCCACCGCCCCCGCCGAGCGCGTTGGGCAGGTGGAGACCAAGGAGCCCCTGGGCGGCGAGGCCGTCCCAGTGGGCGGGGCGTCCCACGTGGGCCGAGGGTGGTGCGTCGAGGAGTTTGCGCACCTCGGCGGGTGGTACTGCGCGCGCCACCCATCCGCGCACCGCCTCGGCCAACTCCGCGTGTTCTTGGGTGATTCCGATGCCCATACGGATCCTCGCCGGGTCGAGGGGAGCGGTCGCGGCCACAATAGAACGCGTTTCAATCTGACGGAAGGTCAGATACCTGATCGGTTGTGGAGCCGCACCACGGCGCGCGAGCCCGCGGATGCGGGCGTCGAGATCCGGTTCGCCCCCTCACGGCCTCAACGGGCCCCTCACCGCCGACACCGGGCCCTCTTCTCCACCCAGGTCGTCCCATCACCCGGACCTGCCGGATGCAGTCGTTCCCGAGCGACCTCTTCGGCGTCCTGCCTCATCCGGCACCGCGAGACCCTCACAGGCGCCACCGCCACCCGGAAGGATCACTGACGCCCCCTCGCGGGCAGGACGGGCCCCCACTCCCGGGCTACTGACGCGTAGGGCAGCATGGGCACGCTCGGAGCACCACGTCCGGGCCACCCCCGCGCGCCACCCCGGGCACGCCGAGCCCCGCCAGGAGGAACCATGCCGCCCAAGCCCGCGACCCTCGCCGCGTTCGAGGAAGCCAAGGGCTTCATGCCCGTCGGTGAGGGGCTGGCGCTCTACGAGGCGGCGGTGACAGCCACCCGACTGGGGCTGCCCCTACTCGAAGTGGGGACCTACTGCGGACGCTCCACCCTGTTGCTCGCGGACGCGGCCCGCGAGGCGGGCTTGCTGGCCGTCACCGTCGACCACCACCGCGGGAGCGAGGAACAGCAGCCCGGCTGGGACTACCACGACCCGACGGTGGTGGACCACGAGGTCGGCCGGATGGACACCCTGCCCACTTTCCGGCGAACGCTTTTCAAGGCCGGCCTGGAAGACCACGTCATCGCGGTGGTGGGCCGCTCGCCGCAGGTGGCCGCCACCTGGGGAGGTGAGGTGGGCCTGGTGTTCATCGACGGCGGACACACCGAGGAACACGCCCAAGGCGATTACGAGGGATGGGCCCCGCACCTCGCCCACGGGGGTCTGCTCGTCATCCACGACGTCTTCCCCGACCCCGCCGACGGCGGCCAGGCCCCCTACCGGATCTACCGCCGGGCCCTTGCGTCCGGATGCTTCACCGAGGTCTCGAAGACTGACTCGCTGCGCGTCCTGCGTCGGGTTTCGCCGGGGATCTGAGAACAGGGCCTAGCATCGCCGACGTGCCGTACGACGACAGTCCCCCGCCCCCGGAGTCCACCGCGGCGGTCAGTCCGGACCGCCCGCGCCTGCTGCGCCGCCCCGCCCTGACGATCGCCCTCGCCTCGCTCCTACCGGCCGCGCTGGCCGGTTGGACGCTCCTGAACGCCGTGAACGGACCGGACGACGACAAGCCCGCCCGGGTACTCCCACTCGCCGGGCAGACCTCCCCCAGCCCGACCCCGCACCCCTCCGACTCTTCCACTCCCACCCCTTCCGCCTCCATGGAGCCCTCCCCCACACCCTCGGGTTCGACGACGCCCAGCCGGGCCGGATCTCACCTGCCGCTCACCGGCCGCACCGTGGTCATCGACCCCGGTCACAACCCGGGCAACTTCCAGCACACCCGTGAGATCAACCAACTCGTGGACATCGGCACCAACAAGAAGGAGTGCGACACCACCGGCACCACCACCAATGCCGGTTACAAAGAAGCCGAGTTCACCCTCGACGTGTCCCGCCGCCTGCGGACCGTCCTGGAGGAGCAGGGAGCGAAGGTGGTCCTCACCCACCAGGCCGACCGGGCTTGGGGACCGTGCATCGACGAACGGGCGCGGATCGGCAACGAGGCCGAGGCCGACGCCGTGGTCTCGATCCACGCGGACGGCGTCGCCGCCGGCAACCGCGGCTTCCACATCATCCTGCCCGCCCTGGTCAAGGGCGGCGATGCGGACACCGCTGCCATCGTGGACCCTTCGCGCCAACTGGGCGAACGCATCGCGGGCAACTTCGTGCGCACCACCGGCAGCGCCCCCTCCAACTACGTGGGCAGCGGTACCGGTCTGGTCGTCCGCAAGGACCTGGGTGGCCTCAATCTCTCAACCGTGCCCAAGGTGTTCATCGAATGCGGCAATATGCGTGACGGCAGGGACTCGGCGCTGCTGACGAACGCCGATTGGCGCCAGAAAGCGGCGCAGGGCATCGCGGACGGCGTCGTCGGCTTCCTCGGCGGGTAGGACCCGGGGCGGCTCGGCGTTCGGCGAACCACCGGCATCACACTGCCCGGTGGGGTAGGGCCAAGCGAGTCCCGGACCCGGCCGGTGGGATGCGTACGACATCCGTACGATGGTGGGCCGGGCCACGGGCCCGGCCTCCGCACCACCGCGAGACCGCCCCGACGACACGACCGAGAAGGACACCCAAGTGAACATCCGCTCCCTCACACGAGGTGACGGCGTGGTGATCGGAGCAGCGGTGATGCTGTTCATCGCCTCGTTCCTCGATTTCTACTCCCGCGACTGCTCCGGGGCATCCGCAGTGGTCTGCGACGCAGAGGACCTGTCGAGCGCCTGGGACACCGCGGGCCTTGGCATCGTCTTGCCGGCTGTGGTGTTGACGGGACTGATCGCCGCAACCCTGATCATCGTGGGCCGCCTACAGCCCGAGGGGCGCAAGTTCGCCGGCCTGTCCCTGGCCCAGTGGGGCAGTGCACTGGCCCTGGCGGCGTTCTGGAACTCCCTGTGGTCACTGATGACCGGCCCGGAAACGGACGGTCCGGGCATCGGCGCGGTCCTCGCCTTCCTCGCCACCGGAGCCCTCGCCGGCTCGGCGGTCTTCGGCTCCCGGGTCCCCGGGCTCGGCGCCCCCCTGCTCCCCACCCCGACCCCGCAGGTCGCACAGCCCTACAGCGGGCAGGGCGGGCACGGGTATGGGTACCCGGGAGCCCAGCAGCCGGCGGGCCAGCAACCCTTTGACTCCGGTCTCCAGCACAACCAGGGAAGTGCCTCCCCGCAGCCCCATCAGCAGCAGGGCGGCGCCCCGTACGGGCAGCAGGCTGCGCACGACCAGCCCGAACCCGCGGGCCAGCACGGCGCACCGGGCGCCCATGCCCCGGCGGCGGGTTTCGCGGCCTTCTGGTTCGCGGTGCCGGTCGCGCGCCCCCTGTTCGCCGAGGACGGCTCCCCCACTCCGATCGCCGAACTCGCTCCGGGCACCTGGTACCTGGCCGTGGACCAGTACGGGCAGTCGGCCCTGGTGGCCCAGACCCAGGACGGCCGACGCGGCGTCCTCCAGGACACCTCCGGCATTCAGCGCGGCTAGCCGCGCCCCCCGGCGGGCGCACGACGAAAGCCACAGGCACGACGGCCCTTCGCCCTTCCGGGCGGAGGGCCGTTGCCCTACAGTCTCCTGACGCTCCATCAGTTAAGGGATGCACTGGAAGGGGACACCGTGCGCCTCGGACTCGCACTCGGCTACTGGGGGCGCGAACCCACCCGCGACCACCTCGATCTCGCCGTCGAGGCCGAGCGCCTCGGCTATGCCTCCGTGTGGACCGCCGAAGCCTGGGGCTCCGACGCCTTCACTCCACTGACCTGGATCGCCGCCCACACCTCTCGGATCCGCCTGGGCACCGCCATCGCCCAGATGGCGGCGCGCACACCCACGGCAACGGCCATGCACGCGCTCACCCTCGACCACCTGTCCGGCGGCCGGATGATGCTCGGCCTCGGCCTGTCCGGCCCCCAGGTCGTCGAGGGCTGGTACGGCCGCCCGTTTCCGGCGAGCCCCCTGACGGCGACCCGCGAGTACGTCGACGTGGTCCGGCAGGTGCTTCGGCGCGAGGCTCCCGTGAACCTGGCAGGGCGATATCACTCCCACCCATACGCGGGACCGGACGGCACCGGTCTCGGCCGCCCCCTCAAAGCCATCACCCATCCGCTCCGCCCCGACCTGCCGGTGCTCCTCGGCGCGGAAGGACCGAAGAACATCGCACAGACCACCCGGATCGCAGACGGCTGGCTCCCGCTGTACTGGTCGCCCACCCGCCTGGACGCCTACCGGGCGGCGATCGCGGACGCCCCCAAAGACTTCGTCATCGCGCCGATGGCTCGCGCCTCGGTGTGCCGCGACGTGACGGAGGGTCTGCTGCCGGTGAAGGCGATGCTCGGCTTCTACATCGGCGGGATGGGCCACGCGGCGCGCAACTTCCACGCGGACCTGATGGCCCGCATGGGCTACGAGGAGCAGGCGCGCCGGATCCAGCAGCTCTTCCTCGCCGGGCGCCGCGCCGAGGCAGTACGGGCGGTACCGGACTCCTTCGCGGACGAGATCTCGCTGGTGGGACCCAAGGAACGGATTGCCGAGCGGCTGGAGTTGTGGCGCTCCGGACCGGTCACCGACCTCCTCGTGACCGCAGCGGACCTACACACGCTACGAGTACTGGCCGATCTGAACTCCTGATGCAGGGGCGGGCGTTGAGGGGCGCACCGTCCGGGGCCGGCCGTCGCGGCGGACGGACGGCCCCGGCGCGCGCCGTGTCAGCCGCCGAGCTGGGATGCGGAGGGCACCTGGTCCTTCACCTCCGCGCCCGCGCTTCTGCCGGCGTCCTTCACGCTGTTGATGACGCCCTCGAAACTGCCGATGTCGGCGTCGCTGACTTCGCCCTTGCGGAGTTTGGTCCCGAGGTCCTTCAGGGATTCGATACCCGCCGTCAGCGGTGCCACGGCCTTCGCCAGAGTTTCGTCCCCCTTGGCGTTCTCCACCGCCGCCTTCAGCCGGTTGTAGGTGAAGGCGCCCGCCAGGCCCGCCTTGACCAGGGCGAAGGTGCGGCCGTCCGCCCCCTTGTTGAACTGGCCCTCACGATAGGGCTTGACGATCCACTGGTACGTAGCACCAGCAGCGAGGCCGGCATTCGCGACGAAGCGGGTCTTGGCGAACCTCTGCTGCTCCGGAACGCTGGTCGCGGACCCGGTCGGGCCGGCCGCGGCGTCGCCATCGGCTCCGCAGGCCGTGGCTCCGGCCAGCATCGCGCAGGAGAGCAACAGCGCTACGAGGGCGCGTCGTAGCGGAGCGGTACGGAGCACGACAGACCTCCACGAGCGGCGGATGCTTCCGCTGGCAGCCTCGCTTCGCGCTCCGGGGCACGCCACCTGGAGCACCCATTCGAGTCGTTCACCCGACCCGCCCGACCATGCTCCCAGGTGGGTGAGACCCCTCCGCCAGTCAGGTATGGCGGGTGGGACGCACGCTCTTCAGGCGCAGCACCCCGGATCGAGCCCGGCAGGCAACTGAAGGCCGCCGAAGACGGCCGTCGTAGCCTCGTCCCCGCCGAGCGCGGCAACGGCCAGCAGCAGGGAGCCCGCGGTCCAGGTGGTCTGCTCGACCGGCCACACGGCCCGGTCGTCGAAGACGTAGCCGGTCCAGTACAGCCCGCCCTCGGCCCGCAGGTGCCCGAGGGACTGAAGGATCTCCAAAGCCCGGTCCGATTCGCCCATCGCCCAGAGCGCGAGTGCCAGTTCGCAGCTTTCGCCACCGGTCACCCACGGGTTGGGGAGCACACAGCGCACGCCGAGCCCGGGGACCACGAACTCCTCCCAGCGGTCCTCGATCCGCTGCTTGGCCTCGGTGCCGGTCACCGCCCCGCCGAGGACCGGGTAGTACCAGTCCATCGAATAGCGGTCCTTGTCCAAGAAGCGCTCGGGGTGACGAAGGATCGCGTGCCGCAGCGCGCCGGCCGACAGTTCCCAGTCGGGCTGGGGCTCCTCGCGGTGACCGGCCATGGCCAGGGCGCAGCGCAGCGCCTGGTAGATGGAGGAACAGCCGGTCAGTAGCGCCTGTGGTACCGCTGTGTCGTCGGGCTCACGCTTCCAGCCGATCGCGCCACCGGGCTGCTGGAGACCGAGGACGAACTCGACCGCGGCGTAGACCACCGGCCACATCCGCTCCAGGAAGGCGTCGTCGCCGGTGGACAGGTAGTGGTGCCAGACGCCGACGGCGACGTAGGCGCAGAAGTTGGATTCCTTGCCGGCGTCCTGGGGCCGGTCGGTGAGCACCCCCTCAGGAGTATCCGGGTAGGCGGCGTACCAGGAGCCGTCACCGTTCTGGTGGCGGGCCAGCCACTCGTAGGCGCGGGCCGCGGCCTGGTGCTCACCCGCCGCGTCCAGGGCCATGGCGGCCTCGGTGTGGTCCCATGGATCGAGGTGGTGCCCTCGGTACCAGGGGATGGCGCCGTCCTCGCGCTGCACCGCCAAGATCGCGGCAACGGTCTCGGCGGCCTGCTCCGCGGTGAGCACTCCCGACAACGCGAGACGCTCGGTACGCCCGGGGGAGCTCATTTCGCCGCGCCCGCGGGAAGGTGCGGCTTGGTCGCGTACGCCACGAAGCTCTTGCCGATCAACGGATTGAGTGCCTGTTCGGCGAGCCGGGTGGCCAGCGGCTTCTTCATGATGTCCCAGACCAGCAGCTTGTGGTACGCCTTCACCGGCAACGCCTGGTCGTTGTCCACGCCGAAGGCGCACTTGAGCCACCAGTAGGGCGAGTGCAGGCCGTGCGCGTGGTGGGTGCCGTAGGGCTTGAGGCCCGCCTGCTTCATCTTCCCCAGCAGTTCGTCGGCCCGGTAGATCCGGATGTGTCCGCCCTCGACCTCGTGGTAGGCGTCGGAAAGTGCCCAGCAGACCTTCTCCGGGCCGTAGCGCGGCACGGTGATGGCGATCCGGCCGCCGGGGCGCAGGACGCGGACCATCTCCGCCAGTACGCCCTTGTCGTCCGGGATGTGTTCCATGACCTCCGAGATGATGACCACGTCGAAGGAGTCATCGGGGAAGGGCAGCGCGAGCGCGTCGCCCTCCATCGCGGTGGCGGTGGCACCGACGGGGGCCTCGCCCGCCTCCTTCATGGCCGCGAACCACTTGGCGACCTCCCGGATCTCCTCGCCGTTGCGGTCGAGCGCCACGACCTGGGCGCCGCGCCGGTAGCACTCGAACGCGTGCCGGCCTGCGCCGCAGCCCAGATCGAGTACGCGGTCGCCGGCGGCGAGCGGGAACCGGGAGAAATCGACGGTCAGCACGAGGGCCTGCCTTCGTGGTCGGGAGTTGCGGGCGGTTCGGAGCGGGATGGTCGGAAGGGGATCGGCTGCGCCCCTGAGGCGGTCACCGGCCCGCAGCAATCGCCGCACGGTAGTGCGCGACGGTCCCTTCGGCTGCCTTCGCCCAGGTGAAGTTGGCCAGGACTCGCTCGCGACCGGCGGCGCCGAGACGGGCCCGCAGCGCGTCGTCGTCCAGCAGGCGACCGAGTGCGGCGGCGAGCGCCTCGGCATCGCCCGGCGGGACGGCCAGGCAGGTTTCGCCGTCGGGGCCGGCGACCTCGGGAATCGCGCCTCCGGTGGTGGCTACGAGCGGCGTACCCGTGGCCATCGCCTCGGCGGCCGGGAGGGAGAAGCCCTCGTAGAGGGAGGGAACGCAGGAGATCTGGGCGCTGCGCACCAGGTCGACGAGTTCGCGGTCGGTGACGCCCTTGACGAATTCGACGGCGCCCTGGAGTCCGTAGCGTTCGATGGCGCGGGCGACCGGCCCGTGTTCGGCACGCTTGCCGACGACCACGAGGTGGGCGGCGGGGCGCTCGGTGCGCAGTTTGGCGAGGGCTTCGACGAGGTGCACCAGGCCCTTGAGCGGGACGTCGGCACTGGAGGTGGTGACGATCCTCCCGGGCACTTCGGCCACGGTCGAATCCGGGGACCACAGTTCGGTGTCGGCGCCGATGTGGACCACGTGGATGCGGTCGCGCGGGACGCCGAGGTGACTGGCGATCTCCTGTTGCGAGGAGCCGGAGACGGTCAGTACGGACGACAGTCGGCGGGCGACCCTCTTCTGCATGCGCGTAAAGGCGTACCAGCGGCGTACCGAGACCCGTTTGAGGCGGTCCTTGGCGGCGTCGAGGTCCAGCTGGCGGTCCACGGTGATGGGGTGGTGGATGGTGGTGACCAGGGGCGCGCCCAGGTTGCCCAGGAGGCCGTACCCGAGTGTCTGGTTGTCGTGGATGATGTCGAAGTCACCGCGTCGGGCCGCCAGGTGGCGGCGGGCCCGCAGGGAGAAGGTCAGCGGCTCGGGGAAGCCACCGGTCCACATGGTGGCGACTTCCAGGGCGTCCACCCAGTCCCGGTACTCGCCGCGTGCGGGGGTGCGGAAGGGGTCAGGCTGCCGGTAGAGGTCGAGGCTGGGGAGTTCGGTGAGGCTCAGGGCGCCGACGCCGGGCCCGGAGACATCGTCGAGCACGGCGTACGGCTGGGCTCCGATGACTTCGACCGTGTGCCCGAGCCGGGCCAGCTCCCGCGAGAGGTGTCGGACGTAGACGCCCTGGCCGCCACAGAACGGGTTCCCCTTGTAGGTGAGGAGCGCAATGCGCAACGGGCGTTCGCCGTCGGTGGTCGAACCCGTGAAAGGGCTCGCCACCATGGCCTCAGCGGACACTCTCGGCCCCCTTCTCACTACATTTCCGCCGGAGCGTAACCGCTCGGTTAATCTAGAACAAGTTTCAGACTTGACCGGTCAAGGAGCATTGAATCTACCCGCCGGAAACCACACCGTAAGAGCCACGGCAGGTGATTCGCGCCACGACTGGAGCTCCTGACATGCTGAGCCCCAGCACTGCGCGAAAGAATGTCACAGAACGCCAGGATTGGGACATATGACAGCGGAAGCCCGAGCCGCCAACCCCGCTTCCCCGCCCTTGACGGAGCGCCAGGAAGCCCGCCGGCGTCGCATCCTGCACGCCAGTGCCCAACTGGCCAGCCGGGGCGGCTTCGACGCGGTCCAGATGCGGGAGGTCGCCGAATCCTCCAGTGTTGCGCTCGGCACGCTCTACCGCTACTTCCCCTCCAAGGTGCACCTCCTGGTCGCGACCATGCAGGACCAGCTCCAGCACATGCACGCGACCCTGCGCAAACACCCGCCGGCCTCGGACGAGCCCGCCGAACGAGTGGCGCAGACGTTGATGCGTGCCTTCCGCGCCCTCCAGCGCGAGCCCCAGCTCGCGGACGCCATGGTGCGCGCCCTGACCTTCGCCGACCGCAGCGTCAGCCCCGAGGTGGACACCGTCTCGCGGCTCACCACAGCGATCATCCTGGACGCGATGGGGCTCCAGGCGCCTGCGACCGCCGAGCAACTCTCCGCGGTGCGGGTGATCGAGCACACCTGGCACTCGGCGCTGATCACCTGGCTCTCCGGCCGCGCCTCGATCGCCCAGGTGAAGATAGACATCGAGACGGTCTGCCGGCTCATCGACCTGACGGCCCCCGAGCAGAGCTGACGGCGGCAGACCCGAGCCGACTACTCCTCGGGCGGGAAGACCAGTTCACCGCTGCGCACGAGGGTGATGGTGATCGCCTCCACCGGACACCCCTCGGCGGCTTCGAGCACACCCGCTTCCGCCTCCGCCTCCTCCTGCCGGGGATGGGACTGCCGGGCCGAGTCGAGGCGGAATCCGCCGGGCGCGTGGTTCGCGCACATGCCCGAGCCGATGCAGACCCCGCGATCCACCTGGATGCGCCACCGGTCCCCCATCACCCCTCCCAGCCGGACGGCAGGTGGATCATCTTGTGCTCCAGGTATTCACTGAGCCCCTCCGGCCCGAACTCCCGCCCCACCCCGGAGTTCTTGTAGCCCCCGAAGGGGCCGAGCATGTCCAGGCTGAAGGTGTTCACGTTGTACGTGCCCGTGCGCACCCGGCGGGCGAAGTCGATGCCGCGGGCCACGTCCGCGGTCCACACGCTGCCACTGAGTCCGTACTCCGAATCGTTGGCGATCCGCGCGGCCTCCTCCTCGTCCCCGTAGGGCAGCAGGCAGATGACCGGGCCGAAGATCTCCTCCCGGGCGATCCGCATCGCGTTGTCCACCCCGCCGAAGAGCGTCGGCTCCACGTACCAGCCGCGTTCCTGACCGGCTGGCCGGCCACCGCCCGCCAGGAGCTTGGCGCCCTCCTCCTGGCCGATGCGGATGTAGTCGAGGCAGCGCTGCTGCTGCCGCCGGGCCACCAACGGCCCGATCTGCGTCGCGGGGTCCAGAGGATCGCCCACCACCAGGGCGGTGGCGGCGGCGGCCAGCGCCTCGGCCACCTCCTCGTACCGGCTGCGGGGAGCCAGGATCCGGCTCTGGGCGACACACGCCTGACCGTTGTTCATCCAGGCCGCGGGCACGATCTGGGCGAGCGCGCTGTCGAGGTCGGCGTCGGGCAGGATGACGGCCGCCGACTTGCCGCCGAGTTCGAGGGTGACTCGGGTGAGGTTGCGCGCGGCGACCTCCATGACCCTTCGGCCAGCGGACACCGAGCCGGTGAAGGAGACCTTGTCGATGCCCGGGTGTCCGACCAGGTACTCGCTGACCTCCCGGTCGGCGGGCAGGATCGACAGGACCCCTTCGGGCAGGCCCGCCTCCCCGACGATGTCGGCCAGGAGGTAGGAGTCGAGCGGTGACTCAGGAGAGGGCTTGAGCACCACCGAGCAGCCGGCCAACAGGGCGGGCGCGAGCTTGGCCGCGGCGACGAACTGCGGAACGTTCCAGGGTGTGACGGCCGCCACCACCCCCACCGGTTCCCGGCGCACCAGGATCCGTCCGAGCACGCCGTCGCGGAACTCCTCGTACGGGTAGTCACGGGCGACCGTGATCGCCGCGTCCCACACCATCATGGCGCCCAGCGCCTGGGCCAGCACGCTCCAGGAGTAGGGGGAGCCGTTCTGGGAGCTGATCGACCGGGCGATCTCCTCGTGCCGTGCCGCGATCCCGTCCTTGATGCGCCCCACCACCTGCATGCGCTCGGCGAGGGGCAGTTGCGGCCAAGGGCCCTCGTCGAAGGCCCGGCGGGCGGCGGCGACGGCCCGGTCGACGTCCTCTCGGGAGGCGTGCGGCACCCGTCCGAGGACTCGTTCGGTATGGGGGGAGATCACCTCGATGGTCTCGGTGCCGAGCGGATCGACGAACTCTCCGCCGATGAAAAGCCTCTGGTGCTCCACGAGCTCGGTCATGGTGGTGCCTGCCCTTCCCGACGGCCTACCCCTGACGCTTCTTCAGATTCAGAACTGATACCAGTTCCACTTCAAGGAGTCCACGGTCCGAGCAGTCGACAGAAGGCCAAGAAAGTTCACTCGGGCTACTACTGTAACGAGTTCTCGTTATAGTGGGCGCTCCGCACCGTCACCACACCAGGGGGCCACATGACACAGGTGACCGACCACGGCGGGGGCGTGCACAGCATCAAGGTCCCCATCCCGGACAACCCCCTGGGCCACACCCTCGTCCACGTCCTGGACACCGACCGCGGCCCGGTCCTCATCGACACCGGATGGGACGACCCCCACTCCTGGGACACCCTCGTCGAAGGCCTGGCCGAGCTCGGTGTCGAGATCGCCGAAATCCACGGCGTGGTCATCACCCACCACCACCCCGACCACCACGGCCTGTCCGGCCAGGTTCGGGAAGCCTCGGGTGCCTGGATCGCCATGCATCGCGCCGACGCCGAAGTCGTCCGCCGCCTGCGCGACACCGACCCCGCCGAATGGCTCCGCTACCTCACCACCAAACTCGCTGCCGCCGGCGCCCCCGAAGACCACCTGGCCCCCCTACGAAGCGCCCGGGACTCCGGGCGGATGCGTTCCCTGCCCGGCCTGCACGCGGCCCTACCCGACCGGGAGATCCTCCCCGGCGAGCTCCTCCCGCTAGCCGGCCGACACCTTCGGGCCCTCTGGACGCCCGGCCACACCCCCGGGCACGTCTGCCTCCACCTGGAAGAGCAACATCCGGCGAACAAGCCGGGCCTGGGTCGCCTGTTCTCCGGCGACCACCTCCTCCCGGGCATCTCGCCGCACATCGGCCTCTACGAGGGTCCGCAGGACGCTCAGGCCACCGACCCGCTCGGGGACTACCTCGATTCCCTGGAACGCATCGGGCGCCTCACTCCGGCCGAAGTGCTACCCGCCCACCAGCACCCCTTCTCCGACGCACCCGGCCGGGTGCGCGAACTCCTGGACCACCACGAGGAACGACTGGCCGGGCTCCGCGCCCTCCTGGGCCAACCACTGACCCCCTGGGCACTGGCCGAGCGGATGGAATGGAACCGCCCCTGGGAAGAGATCCCCTTCGGCTCCCGCAACATCGCCGTCTCCGAGGCCGAGGCCCATCTACGGCGGCTGGTGAAACTCGGCCGGGTCGAAGCGGTACCCGGCAGCGATCCGGTCACCTATCTGGCGGTTTGAGGGCGCCGGCGACAGCGGCCAGGCCGCGCTCCGGACCGGCAAGGTACCTGCCGGTACAGTGGGCGGGTCGTTGACACTTCCGTTCGGGGAGAAGCCGGTGCGAATCCGGCGCTGACCCGCAGCCGTGAACCGCCCAGGCGGTGAGCCGGATCGCCCCGTGCGGATGTACACGGCTCGCGCCACCGCAACGCGGTGGACGGCAACCGTCGAGGAATGCGGGGCCGGAGCCCGGTGCCGCCCGCGCCTGCCTCCCGGCTCCCCAGCAGGAGAGGCCCCACCCCCGTGAACGTACGACGCAGCGCCACCGTGCTCGCCGCCACCGGCGTATTGGCGGTGGCACTGGCCCCCGCAGCCCTCGCGGCCCCCTCCCCCGCGCCCGCCATACCCTCCGGCCTGTACGGCACGACGGACCCGACCTACGACGGAGTCTGGCGCCAGTCGCTGGCCTTCCTCGCCCAGGACGCCGCCGGCGTGCAGCCCGCCGCAGCCGCCGTGAACTGGCTGACCGGCCAGCAGTGCGCCGACGGCTCCTTCGCCTCCTTCCGCCCCGACCCGGCCCAGGACTGTGACGCCAAGACCATGGCGGACAGCAACGCCACCGCCGCGGCCGTACAGGCGCTCGCCTCGCTCGGTGGCCACGACGCGGTGGTCGCCAAGAGCGTGGACTGGCTGAAGTCCGTACAGAACGAGGACGGCGGCTGGAGCTACAACCCCGGCGGGGCGAGCGACGCCAACTCCACCGGCATCGTGGTGGGCGCGCTCGCCGCGGCCGGCGAGAAGGTGGACCAGGTGGCGTCCAAGAAGGGCGCTCGGGCCACGAACGCCCTGGCCTCCCTCCAGGTCAGCTGCGCCGAGAAGGACATCGCCACTGCGGCCGACCTCGGAGCCTTCGCCTACCAACCGGACCAGGCCGGCAAGCTGTCGGCGAACGCCGACGCCACCGCCGCGGCCGTCCTCGGCATGCTCGGCATGAGCCTGCTCGTGGAAGCCCCGAAGTCCAACACCCCTCTCACCGAGGCCACGCCCACCTGCCGCACGGGCGCAGAGGCGGCGCAGAAGGTCGAGCCCGCCCAGGCCGCCGCCGCCGCCAGCGCCTATCTCGCCCGCACCACGGCCAAGACCGGTGACCACCTGATGTCCGCCATGCCGGGCGCCACCGACCAGCCCGACGTCGGCAACACCGCGGACACCGTCATCGCCCTGGCCGCGGCGGGCCACCGGGACGCCGCCGCCAAGCCGCTGGCCTGGCTGGAGCAGAACGGAGCCGCCTGGGCCAAGACCGCCGGGCCGGCCGGCTATGCCCAGCTCGTCCTCGCCGCCCACGCCGGCGGCGCCGACCCCAAGGCCTTCGGCGGCACCGACCTGGTCGCCCAGCTGAACGCCCAGGGTCCGGCCCCGGCCGCTGCCGCGTCCAAGGAGCAGTCCTCGGCGAACGCGGACACCAAGGACGACGCCGCCGAGAAGTCCGAGGAGAAGAACTCGGGCTCCAACATCTGGTGGATCATCGGTGTGGGCGCCGTCGCCGGCATCGGAATCGGCATCCTGATCAGCGGCCGCAAGAAGAACGGCACGTCGTGACCGTCCGCCGCCCCCCGCGCCCCGCGTCGGGCCGCCCGTACGCGACGGCGCTGGCCTTCGTCCTCGCCCTCGGCAGTTGTATGACGCTGCTGGCTGCGGGCCCGGCCCAGGCCACCGGCTACCGGTACTGGTCGTTCTGGGAGCGGGACGGCGGCCGATGGGTGTACGCCACCCAGGGACCGTCCACCACCCGCCCCGCCGACGGCTCGGTCCAGGGCTTCCGCTTCTCGGTGAGCGAGGATTCGGCGGTCGGCTCCCCGCTCCCGCGCGGCACCGCGGAGTTCGCCACCCTGTGCAAGGACACGCCGGCTCGGGAAGGCAAGAAGCGAGTGGCGCTCCTCGTCGACTTCGGTCTGCCCCGAGACGCACCGCAGGGGGAGAGCCCACCCCAATCCGAACCGCGCGGCTACTGCGCCTCCCTCGCCCCGGCGGCGACCACCGCCGAGGCGTTGGCGGTGGTCGCCACCCCGCTGCGCTACAACAGCGCGGCGCTGCTCTGCGCCATCGCCGGGTACCCGCGGCGGGGCTGCGGAGACCAGGTGGCTCAAGCAGAGCCGCGGAACACGGCCCCCGCACCCGCGCCGAGCACCGCGACAGCGCCCGGCACCGCCGAGTCCGGCGGTGGGTCCGGTCCTTCCGTGGGGCTGCTGGCCGCGGTGTCCGCGGTGATCGCCTTGGCGACGGCCGCCCTCTGGCAAAACCGCCGCCGCCGGACCCGATGACCGGGCTTCCCCAGCACCGCACCACCGCCCGCCCGCCCAGGGACACGGGCGGCCCGGAATCCCGGAGAGGGTCGGCGCGGGAGCACGCCGATCCGCCCCGCTGGTGGAACCGGCTACGGGCACCGGTGGCGACCCGCGCCAACGCGGTCACCGCCGGCGCCTGGTGGCTGTGGGCACTGGGGCTGGCCGCAGCCGCGTCCCGGACCACCAATCCGCTGCTGCTCGGCCTGCTCGTGGCGGTCGCCGGTTACGTGGTGACCGTCCGTCGCACCGACGCTCCCTGGGCCCGCAGCTACGGCTTCTTCCTACGGCTGGGCGTCTTCGTGCTCGTCATGCGGCTCTTGTTCACCGTGGCCCTCGGTTCCCCGGTCCCGGGCACGCACCTGCTGTTCACGCTGCCCGAACTGGCCCTGCCCCACTGGGTCAAGGGCATCAGATTGGGCGGGCCGATCACCGCCGAGCAACTACTCTTCGCCTGCTACCAGGGCGCAAGACTGGCCACCCTGCTCATCTGCATCGGCGCCGCCAACTCCCTGGCCAACCCGGCCCGGCTGCTGAAGTCCCTGCCCGCCGCCCTCTACGAGGCAGGGGTCGCCGTCGTGGTGGCGATGACCTTCGCCCCGCACATGGTGGCCGATGTGGCACGGCTACGCCGGGTGCGGCGGCTGCGCGGCCGACCCACCGGCGGGATCAAGGCGATCCTCCAGATCGGACTGCCCGTACTGGAAGGCGCCCTGGAGCGGTCCGTGGCAGTGGCCGCGTCCATGGACGCGCGCGGCTACGGACGCACCGCCCAGGTGCCCACCGCGGTCCGACGGACCACCGGCGCACTGACCCTGGGCGGGCTGCTCGGGATCTGCGCGGGAACCTACGGACTGCTCGCGGAGCAAGGCGCCCGGTTCGGAGTCCCGCTCCTGCTCGCGGGTCTGATCGCCGCGCTGGCCGGCCTGCGCCTGGGCGGGCGGCGCAGCATCCGCACCCGCTACCGGCCCGACCGGTGGGGGGTGCGCTCCTGGCTGGTGGCCGCCTCCGGAGCGACCGTGGCGGCCGGGCTGGCCCTGTCGGCGACAGTGGACCCGGAAGCGATGAACCCAGGGGTGCTACCGCTGGTCTGGCCGGTGCTTCCGCTGTGGCCCGCCGCCGCCGTGCTGGTCGGGCTGCTGCCGGCCTTCGTGGCTCCCTCGCCGGCCAGCACCGCGCCCGGGGCACGGCACCCGGGTACCCCGACGCAGCAGGACACGAAGGAGACGAGGACGTGATCCGCTTCGAGCAGATGTCGGTCACCTACGAAGGGGCCGCGCACCCCGCGCTTAAGGTGGGCGATCTCCAGGTTCCCGAGGGCGAGCTGGTGTTGCTCATCGGGCCTTCGGGCGTGGGCAAGTCCACCCTGCTGGGCACCGTCTGCGGACTCGTACCGCATTTCACGGGCGGCACCCTGCGTGGTCGCGTCACGGTGGCCGGCCGGGACACCCGTACTCACAAACCGCGCGAACTGGCCGATGTGGTGGGCACCGTCGGGCAGGACCCGCTTGCGCACTTCGTCACCGACACCGTCGAGGACGAGCTGGCGTACGGGATGGAGTCACTGGGGATCCCACCCGAGACGATGCGGCGCCGGGTCGAGGAGACCTTGGACCTGTTGGGGCTCGCCGAGCTGCGTGACCGACCCATCGCTTCCCTCTCCGGCGGACAGCAGCAACGGGTCGCGATCGGCTCGGTACTGACCGCCCACCCCCGGGTCCTGGTGCTGGACGAACCCACCTCCGCCCTGGACCCGGCCGCGGCCGAGGAAGTGCTCGCCGTACTGCAACGGTTGGTGCACGACCTGGGTACCACGGTGCTCATGACCGAGCACCGGCTGGAGCGGGTGGTGCAGTACGCGGACCGGGTGGTCCTGCTCCCCGCACCCGGCGCGGCTCCGGTCACCGGGTCCCCGGCCGAGGTGATGGCGCTCTCCCCGGTCCGTCCACCCGTGGTCGCCCTGGGCCGGCTGGCCGGCTGGTCGCCGCTGCCGCTGTCGGTGCGCGACGCCCGCCGGGCGGCCGATCCACTGCGCACCCGCCTGGTCGGCCTGACCCCGCCGCCGCTCGGCGCGGCGGCAGCCCCGCCAACGTTGCGCCCCGCTCCCGTCGCCGCGTCCCCAGGACGGCGGGGCCTGCGCAGCCTGCTGCACAGGCGTCCGGCGGCAGCTGGGTCGAACGCCGCGGCGGACGGTCCGGTGTTGGTGGTGGACTCGCTCGGGGTGCGCCGGGACCGGGCCGAGGTACTGCGCCGGGTCTCCCTCTCCCTCGCCCCTGGGGAGACGGTGGCTCTGATGGGCCGTAACGGTGCGGGCAAGTCCACGCTGCTCTCCACCCTGGTCGGCATGCTCGAACCCAGCCAGGGCACCGTGCGGGTCGGCGGGCTCGATCCGCGCCTCGTCACGCCCGCCGCCCTCGTACGGCAGGTCGGACTGGTTCCGCAGGACCCCCGTGACCTGCTGTACGCCGATACGGTCGCCGGTGAATGCGCCGCGGCCGATCAGGACGCGGGCGCCGCAGCGGGGACCTGCCGGTCCCTGGTCAGCGCGCTGCTCCCGGACGTGTTGGACGACGCTCACCCGCGGGACCTCTCGGAGGGGCAGCGGCTGGTGTTGGCGCTGGCGCTGGTGCTGACCGGGCACCCTCCGCTGATCCTGCTCGACGAGCCCACCCGCGGCCTGGACTACGCCGCCAAGGCACGGCTGGTCGAGGTCCTACGGGCGCGGGCCGCTCAGGGCCATGCCATCGTGCTGGCCACCCATGACGTGGAACTCGCCGCCGAGCTGGCCGACCGGGTGATCGTCCTGGCCGACGGCGAGGTCGTCGCGGACGGCCCGACAGCCGAGGTGGTCCTCTCCTCACCCGCCTTCGCGCCCCAGGTGGCGAAGGTGCTGGGACCGGGCGGGTGGCTGACCGTGGGACAGGTCGAACGGACGCTGCGAGGAGAAACCCGATGACCGGACGCGACCGCTCGGCACGGGCCCACCCGGTGCGCATCGGGCCGCGCGCCGCAGCCGCGCTGGTCCTGGTCACGGTGATCGGTGTCGCGGCCTTCGGGTGGCCGTTGCTCGCCGCGCCACAGTCCGGGCTCGCTCACGCGCAGGACGCGCCGTGGTTGTTCGCGGCGCTGTTGCCGCTGCTGGTGGCCGTGGTCGTGGCGGCGCTCAGTGATCAGAGTGAGCACGCGGCGATCGACGCCAAGGCGGTGGCGATGCTCGGGGTCCTGGCCGCGGTCGGCGCGGCGTTGCGGCCTCTGGGCGCCGGTACGGCCGGGCTGGAGCCGATGTTCTTCCTCATGGTGTTGAGCGGCCGGGTGCTGGGGCCGGGTTTCGGTTTCGTCCTGGGCGCGGTGACCATGTTCGCCTCCGCGCTGCTCACGGGTGGGGTGGGGCCCTGGATGCCGTTCCAGATGTTGTCGATGGGCTGGTTCACGATGGGTGCGGGGCTGCTCCCCGGGGCCGTCTGGCTGCGCGGTCGTGCGGAGCTCGCGCTGCTCTCGGTGTACGGGTGCGTGGCGGCGTTCGGCTACGGCACGGTGATGAACCTCCAGGGCTGGCCGTTGATCGCCGGCTTGGAAAGCAGTGTCTCTTTCGAAGCGGGGGCCCCGCTGGGGGAGAACCTGACCCGTTTCACGGCTTATGTACTGGCCACCTCCATGGGCTGGGACCTGGGCCGGGCGGTGTTGACGGTGGTGCTGACCCTCGCGCTCGGTTCGACGGTCCTCAAGGCTCTGCGTCGAGCTACCCGGCGGGCGGCCTTCGCCGCACCCGCGACTTTCGATATGCCGGTTATGTCCGATTCCAGCCTTCTTTCCGGCGCCCGAATGAGCCCAGAATCAGGCGATTTCTCGGATACAACCGGTCGCACAGTGTGACATCGAGGCCCCTGCGGGGTGAGCCGCCCCATAGGACCCACGTCACATACGAGGCGGCCTAGTAGCGTGGGGAACCGGCCACGGAACCCTCGAAGCGCCCCACCGACCCCGACGGCTACGACCTGCGGTAGGACACGGGGGGCTTTGCAAGCCCCCCGCCAGGTGGCTACAACTGGATGTGTCGCAAGGCGGCCCGGGTCCTCACCCGGAGCCCCCGGCAAGTCCCCCGGACATCGCGTGACTCACGCACGTCCTCGACATGCCCGCGACCCCCTGTTCCCGATGGAAGGTTCTCCGTGTCCAACACCGTCATCCGCCGCATCGCCCGTTCGAAGAAGGCCCTCGTGGGCTCCGCCGTCGCCCTGGGCGCCGCCGGCTCCCTGCTCGCCGCCGTTCCGGCACAGGCTGCTCCGATGAACGCCCAGGCGATCGCGCACAAGATGATCCCGGACGCCGCCCAGTACCAGGCCTTCAGCAACATCGTGTCCCGTGAGAGCGGCTGGAACCACACCGCCACCAACTCCGCCTCCGGCGCGTACGGCCTGGTCCAGGCCCTGCCTGCCTCGAAGATGGCTTCGGCCGGCGCGGACTGGAAGACCAACCCGGCCACCCAGATCAAGTGGGGCCTGGACTACATGAACTCCCGCTACGGCAGCCCGGTCGGCGCCTGGAACTTCTGGCAGACCCACCACTGGTACTAAGCCGTCCCGGCCACCGGTGGAAGCGGAACGCCCTCCATACGCACGAAAGGCCCCGAAGCCCGACCTCCCCAGGTCGGAGCCGGGGCCCTTCGCCTCCCATCCCACCCACAAGGGTCAGCGAGCCCTGGGGGCTACAGGCGCTGGATGATCGTGCCGGTTGCGAGCGCACCGCCGGCACACATGGTGATCAGCGCGAACTCCCCTCCCCTGCGCTCCAGTTCATGCAGGGCCGTGGTGATCAGCCTCGCCCCGGTCGCCCCGACGGGGTGCCCCAGCGCGATGGCGCCACCGTTGACGTTGACCTTGTCAAGGTCCTGCTCGAAGACCTGCGCCCAGCTCAGCACCACCGAGGCGAAGGCCTCGTTGATCTCGACCAGGTCGATGTCCCGCAGGGACATCCCCGCCTTGCCCAGCACCGCTCGGGTCGCATCGATCGGCCCGTCCAGGTGGTAGTGCGGATCGGCTCCGACGAGGGCCTGCGCGACGATGCGCGCCCTCGGCTTGAGCTTGAGAGCCCGGGCCATGCGCCGCGAGGCCCACATCACGGCGCACGCGCCGTCGGAGATCTGCGAGGAGTTCCCCGCCGTGTGAATCGCCGTCGGCATCACCGGCTTGAGCCCTGCCAGCGCCTCCATGGACGTGTCCCGAAGCCCCTCGTCGCGGTCCACGAGGCGCCACATCCCCTGCCCGGCGGACTGCTCCTCTTCCGTGGTCGGCACCTGCACCGCGAAGGTCTCCCGCTTGAAACGCTCTTCGGCCCACGCCGTCGCCGCCCGCTGCTGCGAGAGCAGGCCCAGCCGGTCCACCCGCTCACGCGTGAGCCCGCGCTTGCGTCCGATGCGCTCGGCCGCCTCGAACTGGTTGGGGAGGTCCACGTTCCACTCGTCGGGCCAGGGCTTGCCCGGGCCGTGCTTGGACCCCGACCCCAGGGGCACCCGACTCATCGCCTCGACCCCGCAGGCGATGCCGACGTCCATGACCCCACCGGCGATCATGTTGGCGACCATGTGGTTGGCCTGCTGGGAAGAACCGCACTGGCAGTCCACCGTAGTCGCGGCCGTCTCGTAGGGCAGCCCCATGGCCAGCCAGGCGTTGCGCGCCGGGTTCATGGACTGCTCCCCCGCATGCGTCACCGTGCCCCCGACGATCTGCTCGACGCAGTCGGCGTGGATGGCCGTGCGGGCGAGCAGTTCGCGGTAGGTCTCACCGAGCAGATAGGCGGGGTGGAGATTGGCGAGGGCGCCTGCGCGCCTGCCGATGGGGGTACGTACGGCTTCGACGATGACGGGTTCCGCGGCCATGAGCTCGTCCTCTCCTCCACAGCTGTGCGGGGCCGTCCCGGCGGTCCCGCAGGGGGCTGTGCCGACATCGGGGGGCGGGGTGCCACCGCCCCGCCCCTCAGGGGTGCCGCCAAGGGGGCACGCTTGCCCCTTGGTGTTGCCCGGGTACGCGAACGCTCCGCGCACCTTTGGCGGACCACCCAGGTGCGCCCGCACGAGGGCTTTCGGTCGGCACCCCGAGAGCACGCACCGGGCGCCGCTCCTCTACGGGCGGGCACCATCTGCGCGACACTAGTACGCGTTCTAGTTCTTCTTCGCAGTCTCAGTTCCACACCCCCCGGCACGCAAGGGTCTTGCACGCCAATCCGCTTATTCGCGCACATCCATACCGGAGACCGCGAAGCGCAAGAGGTACCGCCGGGAACCTTGCCACTTCTAGAACTCGTTACTACCTTCAAGGGCAACTTCTGATGGTCCGTCAGACTCTGGAGTTGCTGATGACCTGCCCAGCGGTGCCCGAGGGCTTCGACGCCACCGACCCCGACCTCCTCCAAGCCCGCGTGCCCCTGCCGGAGTTCGCACGGCTGCGGCAGACCGCACCCGTTTGGTGGTGCCCCCAGGAACGCGGAACCACCGGCTTCGACGACGCGGGGTACTGGGCCGTCACCCGTCACGCGGACGTCAAGTACGTCTCCACCCACCCCGAGCTGTTCTCCTCCATGGCCAATACGGCCATCATCCGCTTCAATCCGCACATCAGCCGCGACCAGATCGAGGCCCAGCGCCTGATCATGTTGAACATGGATCCGCCGGAACACACTCGCGTCCGACAGATCGTGCAACGCGGCTTCACGCCACGCGCCATCCGCGGCTTGGAGAGCGCCCTCCGCGACCGGGCGAGCCGGATCGTCGCCGGAGCAGGGCAACACACCGACGCCGCCGGCAGCTTCGACTTCGTCACCCAGATCGCCTGCGAGCTACCGCTCCAGGCCATCGCCGAACTCATCGGCGTCCCCCAGGAAGACCGCACCCGGATCTTCGACTGGTCGAACAAGATGATCGCCTACGACGACCCGGAGTACGCCATCACCGAGGAAGTCGGCGCCGAGGCGGCCATGGAGCTCATCGGCTATGCCATGAACATGTCTGCGGACCGCAAAGAATGCCCCGCCAAGGACATCGTCACCCAACTCGTCGCCGCCGAAGGCCAGGGGAACCTCAGCTCGGACGAGTTCGGCTTCTTCGTGCTCCTCCTGGCCGTCGCCGGCAACGAGACCACCCGCAACGCCATCAGCCACGGCATGTACGCCTTCCTCACCCACCCCGAGCAATGGGAGCTCTACAAGAGCAAGCGGCCGACCACTACCGCCGAGGAAATCGTTCGCTGGGCCACTCCGGTTGTCTCCTTCCAACGCACCGCCACCTGTGACACCGAACTCGGCGGCCAGCAGATCAAGGCGGGCGACCGGGTCGGGATGTTCTACTCCTCCGCCAACCACGATCGGGAGGTCTTCGACCACCCCGAGGTCTTCGACATCACCCGCGACCCCAACCCCCACCTCGGCTTCGGCGGCGGCGGCCCGCACTTCTGCCTGGGAAAGTCGCTGGCCGTCCTGGAGATCGACCTGATCTTCAACGCCCTGGCCGACACCCTGCCCGGAATGCGCCTGGCCGCCCAGGGCCCGAGGCGACTGCGGGCACCCTGGCTCAACGGCATCAAGGAACTCAGGGTCAGCCCGACCTGACAGGCCCGGCCAGCACCGACCCACCGGGCGCTCCGGTGGCGGCCCGCCCGATTGGGGGCGACCATGACAGAACGCGGCGATCCAAGCCGAAGGGGTGCCGGGGCGCATGGAGTCCCGGCACCCCTTCGGCCGCTTCCGCCCCGGCCTAAGCTAAGGACTGTCCCGTAGTCCCCGGCGGGCGCACGGCGACAGCTACGGCACCTCGCTGCGTTGTCGGAACGCCCGAATACGCCCAGTATGGGGACGCCCCTCCGCCTTGCGATGCACCGCATCTGACGCCGTGCGCTGATCCACCGGGGATTACGGGACAGCCCTGAGTTAGCTGGCGGTGACTCCCGGCTCTCGTGCTCCGGGCCGCTGTGGAGGGACGTCCGGTCGGGCTCCTTGAGCCACGACCTCCTCCACCACCCCCTTGACCGCCGGCCCACGGGGGCCTGAGAGCACATGGACCAGCACGAACCCGCATCCGATGACGACCGCGCCGCCGACCGCGTCCAGCACCCAGTGGTTGGCGGTGGCGACGATCGCGCAGACCGTGAACAGCGGATGGAGCAGACCGAGCGTCTTCTGCCACAGCCGGGGGGCCAGGAGGACGATCACGATCCCGCACCACAAGGACCAGCCGAAGTGCAGCGAAGGCATCGCCGCGTACTGGTTGGAGATCGCCGTCATCGCACCGTACTGCGGGTGGGCGAGGTCCTGCGGGCCGTGGACAGTGTCGACGAACCCGAGCCCGGGCATCAGCCGGGGCGGCGCCAGCGGGTACAGCCAGAAACCGAAGAGCGCGATCACCGTGCCCAGCCCCAGCGAGGCACGGGCCCACCGGTAGTCAGCCGGTCGACGCCAGTACAGAACGGCCAGGATCGCCAGCGGGACCACGAAGTGGAAGGAGGTGTAGTAGAAGTTGAAGAAGGCCTTCAGCCAAGGTGTCTGGACCACCACCGCGTTGACCGCGTGCTCTATGTCGATACCGAGCGCCCTCTCGACGGCGACGATCTGCCGCCCGTTGTCCTCCGCGACGCCCCGGCCACCGGTGGCGGCGGCCCGAATGTGCGAGTAGAGCGAGTAGCCGACCCGTATGAGAAGCAGTTCCAGCAAGAGGTTCGGGCGCCCGAGGACCCTGCGCCAGAAAGGCAGCAGCGGAACCCACGACCAACGTCCCGGGGCACCCACCGCGTACCCCTTGGGCACCGGTGACTGCCAGTACGCACTGCCGCGTTCCAGGAACGGCACCGCGCAGGCGGCAGCCACCGCCACCAGCAGCAGGACGTTGTCACGCACCGGGGCGAGAGCCACCAGGTTCGGCAACAGCACCGTGCTCGGCAGGGTCATCGCCAGCACCACGGCGACCGGCCACACGGGACGGTCCACCGCCCTCCTGCCCACCCGACCGGCCGTGGCGAGCAGCAGCCACAGCATCTGGTGGCGCCAACCCACCGGGGAGACGGCCACGGCCACACAACCGGTGAGCGCCACGGCCAACAGGAGTTGACCGTCACGGGCATAGCGGACGGCCCGCCTCAGACCGAACCAGCAGACGGCGCCGGCCAGCACCACGAAGAGCGCGATCTCCAGAGGCCCAGAGAGTCCAAGGCGCAGCAGCGCGCCGTGCAACGACTGGTTGGCGAGCCCCTCCGGCCGGCCACCGACTCCGGTACCGGCACGCTGTTCGATCCAGTACGTCCAGGAGGCACGAGGCATCGCCACCGCGGCAAGGACGGTGCCCGCCGCGAACACGATCCCACCGGTCCGGGCGGCTTCACGGCGGCCGGTACACCAAAACAGGGGCGCAAAGAGCAGGAGCGCGGGCTGAAGCGCGGCGGCGCATCCGATCAGCAGACCGCTGACCCGCTGGCTGGGGGCGTGGAAGCAGGCGAGGAGCACCAGCAGGACGGGGATGACACCGATCTGGCCGAGCGAGAAGGCGCTCCGGACCGGCAGCGCCAACAGGAGCAGGACCAGGGCGGCCGGCAGGGCGAGCGACTCGGTGCGTCGACTGACCGGTGCGGGCAGCGCCCGGACGGCCACCCAGGCCAGCAGGGCGACGAGCAGCAGGGTGCCAAGGGTCCAGCCGGCCGCCACGGCCTGCGGCTCGGGTCGGGCCAGCGGCTTGAGCACGAGCCCGGCGAACGGTGTTCCGGCCGCCGGACCACCGTGTATCCATGAGGCCAGGTCGGCCACCCGGTCGCGGGAGGGCAGGCTGGCCACCGCCATGACCTGGCGGACCGCGAGAGCCGCGACCACCAACCACAGCCCGGCCCGCACCACGGCCGGACGGGAGGCGCCCCCCGTGTCCAAGGCGACCCGTCCGGCTTCACGCGCGTGATCCACGTCCCGGCCCGGTCCGCCGCCGTCTATGCAGCCGGCGTCACCGCGCCCGCCCGCCCCGCCCTGTTCCACTGTCGCCACGCCGCGCCGGCCTCCGCCCCTGTTGCTCCGTCTGGCTTTCTCGGGGCTCGACGCATACCAGCGACTTGCGCGGTGCCCACTGAGGGGTGGGAGCACCGCACCTTCGCCCGGCCGCCACTGCCCATTTCCCCGCCCGACGATATCGCTCCAGGACCCGTCCAGCCCCCTGAGGTACGGCGCAAGCGCCGGCGCGACCACGATGGAGTCCCTGGGCGTCGGCGGTTGGTGGCGCGGTGTTCCGCCGTGCGGTCAGAGCATGGCGGCAGGCTCCTCACGACGCCCTGACCCACCCGTGTAGGAGACTGCACCCAGGTGGTCGAGGCCCGGTGCGGTGCCGGGCCTGAGTTCCCGAGAGGTGTCATGTGTCCAGCGTGGTAAAGATCAATGTCCTGACGGTGCCGGCCGAGCAGCGCGAAGAGCTGGAGAAGCGGTTCTCCGCGCGGGCCGGCGCCGTCGAGAACTCCGACGGCTTCGAGTGGTTCGAGCTGCTGCGCCCGGTGGAAGGCACGGACACTTACCTCGTGTACACCCGCTGGCGGGATGAGGCGGCCTTCCAGGCGTGGATGGAAGGCCCCATGAAGGCGGCGCACCAGGGCGCACCCGCCAGCAGCGGTGAACGGCCCAAGCCGGCTGCCACCGGTTCCACGCTGTGGTCGTTCGAGGTGGTGCAGCAGGCGGGCCCGAAGTCCTGAGCCAAGGGCACGGCACCGCGGCGCCCCGCATCCGTTCGCGGCGCGGGGACACCGCGGTGCCGTGCCCGGGCAGCGCTGGCCGACCGGACGCGTCTGGGCATCAGCTCCAGAAGGCGTCGCTCTCCTCGATGTCCGCCACGCACTCGTCAATATCGGTGATCTTGCCGCCGACGATGGTGAAGAACAGTCCTCCACCCATCTCGATGCCGCGGTCGCCGCGGTCGGCGCGGATGGTGTGCACCGACATGGCGTGACCACGTCCGTCAACGAAGACCGAACGGAGTTCGACGGCGAGCGTGCCACCCGTCTCCTCCATGAGGCTGCGGTAGTAGTCCATCACGGCCTCTCGGCCCTTGTGGTGCCCCGACAGCTTGCTACTGCCCGGCACGTGGTGGATGACGTCCGCTGTCATCAGCGCGGCGAGGGTGTCGAGGTCTCCCGCCGTGAATGCCTCGTACCCACGATGGACGAGCGCGTAGTCCGGATGCTCCGTCATGGCCTCTCACCCCTTGTACCGCACGGCGTTGGAGCCAGAACCGACCGTTCATCGGCTTTTCTCATCATCCCTCCGGGGCTGTGGATATTCCACGCGGCGACTGGCGAGCAGGTCCCACAATGGCGACATGAACAGCAACGCCAGCACCACCAATGCATCGATGCGGGGTGGCACTTGGTCCATCGGCCCCGAGCCCGTCTGTGGCACTGAGGGCTTCCAGCTGCGCCGTGCCTACTACGCGGAGATAGCGAGCCGGTACTGGCAGAGACCAGCGACGGACGCCGAGGTGGCCCAAGGGCTCGCCGAGGATCCGGGCGAGGAGCTGACACCGCCCACCGGAGAGTTCCTCGTCGGCCGGCTCGCCGGTCGGCCCGCCGCCTGTGTCGGCGTGCGGATGCTGGACGCCACCACCGCCGAGCTGACCCGGGTGTACGTACGCCCCGAAGCCCGGGGCACCGGCGGCGGGGCCGCCCTCCTCGTAGCGGTCGAAGCGGTTGCCCGCACCCTGGGAGCCACCCGGTTGCGACTCGACACCCGAAGCGACCTGATCGAGGCCCGCAGACTTTACGCACGGCACAGATACCGGGAAATCCCCGCGTATAACTCAGGCCGCTATGCGGAGCATTGGTTTGAAAAGCACCTCGCGGCTCAGGCCCCGACGCGACCGACATGTGTCAACGGGAGTCACTGAGCTGGGGCCGAAAGCCCCGGCTTCCCTTCGAACCAGTGGCGACCATAGATTTGCCACATCACATCGGGAGGCGACGAAGTTGATCAAGATGGTGGAGCGACAGCCCGCGGCACAGAAGCTTCTGATCGCCGGATTCTGGCTCTCCCTGCTCGCCCTGGTGGGTTGGCTGCTGAGTGATGCCGTCAGCGCCCGTGCGTCGCAGCAGCCGTGGTGGGACCTCGGCGGTGCTGGTGATTGGGTGGACTTCTACGCACGCGCCATAGCCGCCGGATCTTCGATGGCGGCAAAGATCACCCTCGCCGTGGCGGGCCTCCTACTGGCCCGCGACCTACTCTCCCGCCTGGCAGGGGCCATAGGTCGGCTCCTTCGGCGTGGCCCCGCGGGAGCCTGAGGGCCTGCGCCACCCTCCCGGCGCCATTGGGCCCCTGCCACCCACAGCGGCTCTGGGCAGGCCGCAGTCCTTCACGCCCCCGCGGCGTGATCACGCCTGGGAGCCCGGTCATAGGGTTCCTCGGCATCAGACCCGCAGAGTTCGGCGTTGAGCTCCTCCACCAGTTGGACGAGGTCGGTCGGGCGATCAGGGCCCCACCAATCGCCCAGGAGCTGGGCGAGGGAGTCCTGTCGAGCCGCGGCCAGCCGGTCGGCGGCCCGCAGTCCCCGGTCGGTGAGCACCAGTGTCAGCCCCTCCCGCCGGACGAGTCCGCGCTCCTCGATCTGCCGGGCCCCTTCGGTGACGATCCGCAGCGGCACCGCCGTCCGTTCGGCCAACCGCGAGGGCTCCACCGAGCCGTGCCTCTTGATCCGCAACAGGAGCCAACTGGCTGCGGGCAACAAGTCGTAGCCCGCCCTGGCAGTGATCTTCTCGTACACGTGCTTGCGTCCCTCACGGGTCCCCAGCACCGAGAGCGCTCGGGCAACCTCGTCCCGCGAACTGCGTTGCACCGGATTGGAAGCGAGTGTCTCGCTGACGTCCGGTGCGGTGACGGACGCTCTCAGCGTGTCCTCCTTCATCAGCCAGGCCACCGCGAAGGCCACCAGCACCACCGGCACGGCGAAGAGAAACACATCGGTGATGGAACTGGCGTAGGCGTCGAGCACCGTGGGCTGGAGCTGCGGCGGAAGCTGGGAGATCGCCCGGGGATCGGCCTCCAACTGGTCGACCCCCACGCCTGGGGGGAGTTGCTGACCGGCGAGGGCGGAGGCGAGCTTGCTGTCCAGACGATTGGTGAAGATCGTGCCGAAGACCGCGACCCCGAAGGAGGCGCCGATGGATCGGAAGAAAGTGGCGCCGGAGGTTGCAACTCCCAGGTCCTCGTAGCTGACGGCGTTCTGCACGACGAGCACGAGCACCTGCATCACCAGGCCGAGCCCCGCACCGAAAACGAAGAAGTAGACGCTCATCTCCCAGGTGGAGGTGTTGCGGTGCAGGTTGTGAAGGAGGAGGAGACCGATCGCTGTGACAGCGGTGCCGGAGATCGGGAAGACCTTCCAACGTCCGGTACGGCTCACGATCTGCCCGGAAGCCGTGGAGGTGATGAGCATGCCGAGGACCATCGGCAACATGTGCACCCCCGACATCGTCGGGGAGATGCCCTGAACCACCTGGAGGAAGGTCGGCAGATAGACCATCGCCCCGAACATGGCGAAGCCCACGACGAAACTGATGACCGAGGCAAGACTGAAGGTGCGGATGCGAAAGAGTCCGAGCGGGAGTACGGGCTCCACGGCGCGCCGCTCCACCGAGACGAAGGCGAGGAGCAGGACCACACCGAGCACGGCCAGCCCGATGATCTGCGGCGAGGCCCAGGCCCAGGTGGCTCCGCCCAGCGAGGCGACGAGCACCAGGCAAGTAGCGACAGAGGCGATGAGGAAGGTGCCGAGGTAGTCGATGGTGTGCCTCGCGGAGCGCACCGGGATGTGCAGCGCCCCGGCGATCACGAGCAGGGCGATGACCCCGACGGGGAGGTTGATGTAGAAGACCCAGCGCCACGAGAGGTGGTCGACGAATAGCCCTCCCAACAGCGGGCCGAGCACGCTGGTCGCGCCGAAGACCGCACCGAACAACCCCTGGTACTTGCCGCGCTCGCGGGGCGAGACGATATCGCCCACGATCGCCATGGACAGCACCATCAGGCCACCGCCGCCCAGGCCTTGGAGAGCCCGGAAACCGATCAGTTGGGGCATGTCCTGCGCGATGCCGCACAGTGCCGAACCCACAAGGAAGATGACGATGGCGGACTGGTAGAGCTTCTTGCGGCCGTACTGGTCACCGAGCTTTCCCCAGAGCGGAGTGGCCGCTGTGGAGGCGAGCATGTAGGCGGTGACCACCCAGGACAGGTGGTCCATGCCACCGAGCTCGCTGACGATGGTGGGGAGCGCGGTGGAGACGATGGTCTGGTCGAGGGCGGCGAGTAGCAAGCCCAACATCAGGGCGCCGATGGCCACCAGCACACTACGCCCGGCGTGTTCGCCGGGCGGTAGGGCGGGTCCGCGGTCCGGGTGCGTACCCTCGGTCGTCACTTCCTCCCGCGCCATGGACTCCTCCTTCGGGACGTGCCACGTCTCCATCGTGATGGGGTTGTCCTGTTATGGCCTGTTGGGAGGACGAGGCAGGCTGAGAGGCCTGCATAATCGCTGGCAACAGCCAGGGAGGGATGTACGAGTGAGCGCGGAGCGCTGTCTGAATTGTGATGCCCCTGCCATCGCACCGGGTGTTCCCGCATGCCCTTGTCCGTCGGCCTCCGAGCGCCTTGACGACGCCTGCGCGGACTACGATCCCCTGCGGATACGCCCGTACATAGCCCAGCCTCCGCCGCCTGACGCCACGGGAGCAGCACAGTCAGCGCCGCTGGCGCCACGGCCGGAGCCGTCGCCACGATCGCCGTGGCACGGCCATGAACCTGACCAGCCGCCACCGTCCCGAGCACCTGGGCAGTGGGATCCGTCCGCCCAGGAGACACCGACCACCGAACTGCGCGTCCTACCTGCGCCGGTGCTACCCGGCGGGGCAGCACCCTCGGGGAGGCGCAGCGGGCAGGGCCACGGCACCAGGGGGCGCCGTGGACGCAAGAAGCCGCGCACGGGCCTGCTCCTGACGGGCGCCGGGCTCGTCGGGGTGCTCGCACTGGGCGGGCTCGCGCTGTTGATAACCGACAAGGCCCCCGAGACCGCTGCCGCGCCCTCCCGAGCGAGCGCCTCGGCGCCGAGCCTGAGGCTGGCACCGGGACCGGCGGGGTCCACTGTGGAGCCAGCGGCCTCGATCCGCCCGTCCACGGTGTCGACCTCCCGTGCGCCCTCCTCGCCGCCGCCCACGGCTTCGGCAAGTCCCTCAACGTCCCCGTCCCCTTCCACTCTCCCCACATCGAGCCCTTCGGGTGCGAAGCAGCCCGACCCCACCCGCAGCGCACCCCCACCGTCGAGCCCGAAGCCGCCCGCCGGTGGTCCGGTGCTCTCCCGTGGCGACAAGGGGGACGAAGTGACGGAGCTGCAACTGCGACTGGCGGCCTTTGGGATGTACGACGGAGAGGTCAGTGGAACCTACAGCCGGCAGGTGGAGCGTGCAGTCAAGCGCTTCCAGAGGTCCACGGGGATCACGGAGGACCGCTCGGGGGTCTATGGCACCAAGACGCGCGAGACCCTGGAGACGGTCACCTGGGAGCCCTGATGTCCGGTTGGCGTGCATGACCGTGTACTTTGTATCGTGAAGAAACAAAGTGGTTCCGCCCGCACACCCTGACCGGCGGGCGGAGCCGCTTGTTCTCTTCTTCCGTCTGGAGTTCCCTGGATGCCAGCCACTAACGCCCACCCGACCCCGGAGGTCGCGACCGTGGGCGGCACCGTCACCCTGTCCGCCAAGGCCCTCCTGCTCGACATGGACGGCACCTTGGTCAACTCGGACGCCGTGGTCGAGCGCTGCTGGAGCGACTGGGCGGTCCTCAATGGCCTGGATCCCGAGGAAGCCCTCAAGGTCGTGCACGGCCGCCAGGGGTACGCCACCATGGCCCTGTTGCTGCCGGAACGTCCCATGGAGCTCAACCACAGGGACAACCGCGCGATGCTGGCGCGCGAGACCGCCGATGTCGAGGGCGTCGTGCCCGTCGAAGGCGCCCGCGCCTTCCTCGCCGCACTGGAGGGCCTTCCGCACGCCCTGGTGACCTCGGCCGACGAGACATTGGCCGTGACCCGCATGGCGGCCTGTGCGCTCCCCGTCCCCAGGGTGCGGATCACCGCGGAGCACGTCCATGCGAGCAAGCCGGATCCTGAGGGTTTCCTCAAGGGCGCCGCCGAACTGGGCGTGCCAGCGGCGGACTGCATCGTCTTCGAGGATTCCGGGGCCGGCATCGCCGCCGGCCAGGCCGCGGGGATGCCGGTGGTCGGCGTGGGGCCGCGCGCGGGCGCCTACGGACCGACGGTCCACGTCCCGGATCTGAGCGCGGTGCGCGTCGAGGCGACCCCTGACGGCGGGATCCGCCTGCTCCTCTCACCGTCCGCCTGACCCCCGCCTCCCGGTGACCGGGTCAGGACCGGCCACCGGGGCGACCCCGCGGCACACTCACTGGGCGATCGCTTCGTAGAGACTGAATACGGCTAGAGCACCCATCGCGACCGCGGCAACCCTGGTGATCACGTGGAGCGGCAGGTACTTCATCAGGGTCCGTCCACCCAGGATGCCGATCCCGGCGACTGTCCAGAGGGCCAACACGGCACCGAGGCCGACCGACACCGGGTCGTCGTAGCGGGCCGCCAGGTTCGCGGTCATGATCTGCGTGAGGTCGCCGAACTCGGCCACCAGGATCAGGGTGAAGCCGGCGCCGGAAACCTTCCAGAAGCTCTGGTCCGCCGGCGGCGTCACCGTCTCCTGCCCGTCCGCCTCCTTGAGCAGGAGCATGGCCGCACCCAGTAGGAAGAGGACCCCGACGACCGCCTGGAGCAGTCGCTGGGGCAGCAGCGTCAAAACACTGCCGGCGGCGATGGCGAGGGCGACGTGGAGGGCGAAGGCGGCGGCGACGCCGACGAAGACGTAGGAAGCGCGATAGCGGGCGCCCAGCATCAGACCGGCCAAGGCGGTCTTGTCGGGGAGTTCGGCGAGAAGGACGACGCCGAACACGATCGCCAGGACGGTGAAGCTGATCACAGCGGGTTTACCTCGGTCGGTCGGGCTGCCGCAACCGAGTGACCTAGCTGTTTCCGGGGTCGCTTCGGCTCGACAGCGTCACGGAATCTACGTACGGGACACTGCGGCCGAAGGTCTCGCTGGCACGACCGTCACACACGGATCAGAGTCGGCCTCCGGGCGCCGGCTGGAGCGACCCAGCAGTATGTCGACGGTCCGGCGAAGAGCTACTCCCCTTCTGCTCGGGCAACAGTACGCGAAGTTCCGTCGCGTCGGGCGAGGGCCTTCCGCCTGGCGCCGCGTGCGCAAGCGTCACCGCGTCAGCCGCCCGCCACGCCTCGCCGGGGCGCTTTCCCCTCGCGCCCCCGGACGCCTTGATGAACCCCGACCCTCGCATTGACGTGTCCATGTCGCTAGCTTGTCATCTTTCAACCACCCTCAGGAAACCCGCCACCCCCACGATGACGGGACCCCATCCGGGGCAGTGCAACCAAACCCGCACCCCTGCAAGGGAGTTGCCATCCTCATGCCTGATATCTACGCGCGTGGAACCGCCGTTCTCGCTGCCGCCACCGCACTCGCCGCCACCGCGCTGGCCAGCGCCCCCGTAGCCCTGGCCGCCCCGCCGACCCCGATCAGCGCCGCCACCGCGCGCACATATCTGAGCCAGCTCACCGTCAGGTCGGAAGGCTCCTCCAGCGGCTACAGCCGCTCCCTCTTCCCCCACTGGAGCACCGTCTCCGGCACCTGCAACACCCGCGAGACGGTGCTCAAGCGGGACGGGGTGAACGTGGTCACCAACTCCTCCTGCGCCTCCGTCAGCGGCTCCTGGTACTCCCCTTACGACGGAGCCACCTGGACCCAAGCCTCCGACGTCGATATCGACCACGTCGTGCCGCTGGCAGAGGCCTGGCGCTCGGGAGCCAACAACTGGACGACCGCGGAGCGCCAACAGTTCGCCAACGACCGCTCCCGTCCGCAGCTCATCGCCGTGACGGACAACGTCAACCAGTCCAAGGGCGACCGCGACCCCGCCGAGTGGATGCCGCCACGGGTCGCTTACCGCTGCACCTACGCCCGGATGTGGGTACACGTGAAGCACTACTGGGGCCTGAGCATCGACTCGGCCGAGAAGCAGTCGCTCCACAACACCCTCAGCGACTGCGGACCCACCCTCGGACCCACCAGGAAGACGCACGCGGGACACCCATTCGGAAACTCCGCTCCCCTACGACCCGTTTCGTCACTAACGTCAGAGCCACCAGGGCGGAGGGGGACGAGGCAATGGCGGGACTACGACTGGGACCAATGTTGCGTTACGTCGACTGGGAGGGGGCCGGCACGGCCACCGTCTGGGTCGAGGCCGACCGTCCGTGCACCGCACGGGTCCACTGCGCCGACGGGGCGGGCGGGGCCGCGCGGACCTTCCAGGTGGCTGGACACCACTACGCGCTGATCCAGGTCAACGGACTGACCGCGGGGACCACGACCTCCTATGAGGTTCTGCTCGACGGCCAGCGGGTGTGGCCGCTGACCGAGAGCCAGAGCCCCTTCCCGCCGAGCACCATCACCTCCCCGCGCGGTCGGACCGACGGCGCGGGGAACGCCGAGGCCGTGCGCATCGCCTTCGGCTCATGCCGCTGGGCGGCCCCACCGGCCGACAGCCACGACCGGGTGGGGCCGGACGTCCTGGACACCCTGGCAGCCCGGCTGGCTTGCGACCCCACGGGCGAACGACCTGACGTCCTGCTCCTCCTCGGCGACCAGGTGTACGCCGACCAGACCTCCGAGGCCACCCGGCGGTGGCTGGGCAACCGGCGCGACCTGACCGAACCACCGGGCCCGCAGGTGGCGGACTACGAGGAGTACACGCGCCTGTACTACGAATCCTGGCTGGACCCGGGGGTGCGCTGGCTGCTCTCGACCGTACCCAGCTGCATGATCTTCGACGATCACGACGTCATCGACGACTGGAACACCAGCGCCTCCTGGCTCGCCGAGATGCGCACCCGCCCCTGGTGGCGCGAACGCGTACTCAGCGGCCTCATGTCCTACTGGGTCCACCAGCATCTGGGTAACCTCTCGCCCGCCGATCTGGAAACCGACCCGCTCTACAAGGCCGTCCAGGAGACCCCGGACGGCACCGAAGCACTACGCCGTTTCGCGGCCACCTCGGACATGGACGTCGCCTCGGTGCGTTGGAGCTACCGCCGCGACTTCGGACGCGCTCGCCTGCTGATGGTCGACACCCGAGCTGCGCGGGCGCTGGAGGAGGGCCGGCGGGCCATGCTCGTCGTGGAGGAGGAGGGCTGGCTCCGGGAACAGGCCCTGGCCGGCCAGGTACGAGCCGAGTACGACCACCTGCTCATCGGCTCGTCCCTTCCCTGGCTCCTGCCGCCCCTCGTGCACGAGGCCGAGGCGTGGAACGCCGCGCTCTGCAGATCCGAGCGGGGTGACCGCTGGGCCCGGCTCAGCGAAGCCCTCCGTCGGCGCAGCGACCTGGAGCACTGGGCGGCGTTCCCCGCCTCGTTCGCGCGGCTCGCCGAGCTGATCCGATCCGTGGGGAGCGGGCAGGGGGCGCCCGCGACGGTCTGCGTGCTGTCCGGAGACGTCCATCACGCCTACGTGGCGGAGCCCGACTTCGGTGCCACGGTGTCCGCCCGGATCTTCCAACTGACCTGCTCGCCGGTTCACAACTCGATCCCCGCTTCGATCAGGCTCGGCTTCTGGTTCGGCTGGAACAGGGCCGCGCGCCGGTTGGGCAGGATCTTGCGACGGCACGGACGGGTGGCACCGCCTCCGGTGAAGTGGCGACGCACCGGAGGCCCCTGGTTCGGCAACCAGCTCATGACGTTGACCCTCCACGGCCGCTCCGCGCGGTTGCGACTGGACCAGGCCAGGAAGTCCCGTCGCGGCGGCGCCAAGGCGTCGGGCGCCCGACTGGTGACGGTTGAGGAACGAGAACTGAGCGGGCCCTGACGGAAGGCCCCGGCGGTCGGCTGGATCCCGCGCTCCAGCGAACCCCGAGCGCTTTGTGGGAGAACAGCGGGCGTACGCTGTATGGCTGACCTGCCGCCCCGCCGCTCCCTCGCGACTTCGCGGCACCTGCCGCCCACGCCGCCCAGGACTCGGACCGGGAGACTCGTTGCTTGAGACAGTGGGGCCGCTGACGGGCAGCCCCTGGATCTACGCCGTGGTCGCCCTCTCCATCCTCCTCGACGTCTTCCTTCCGCTGCTGCCCAGCGGAGTGTTGGTGATCACCGCGGCAGCAGCCGCCGCAGCGGCCGTGACCGACGTCGGGGTGGCGGGGCGGGTTCCCCAGGAGGTCCCTGATGTGCTCGGGCTACTGGTGATCGCGACGACGGCGTCCGTACTGGGCGATCTCGTGGCCCACCAGGTCGCTTGGCGGGGTGGGGCACGCTGGGACCGCGCCGTCGCCCGCTCGCGCAGGCTGAGTCGAGCCCAGGAACGCCTCGGCACGGCCCTCAGCCGAGGCGGTGGCGCGCTCGTGGTCATCGCACGCTTCGCCCCCGCCGGCCGCTCGGTGGTCTCCCTCGGCGCAGGTGCAGCCCGACGCCGCGTGGGTGAATTCCTGCCATGGTCGGCACTGGCGGGGGTCGCCTGGGCGGGTTACAGCGTCGGGCTCGGCTACTTCGGCGCGCAATGGCTGGGCGTGACCTGGCTGGCAACTGCTGTGTCGCTGTGCGCCGTGGCGGCGGCCGGCGCGCTGGCTACCTATCTGGTGCGCCGACCCCAGGCCTGAACCCTGCCCTCCGTGGAGACGTCACAGCGCCTCGCGTCGCTTCCCGTGCGTCCCCGGCCGGGCCGTGCGTAAGGGACCTGCGGCACCTGGAGCGAGGCGAGCAGGAACTCCCCCGACCGGGCGAGTCACCTCACCCGTTCACCCGGCAGCGATCGCCGCGGTGGGCATCGGCTCCTAGCGTCCGGAACACGGTGCGCACTCGAATCCGCGACACATCCGTGTCCAACGCGCACTGTTGCCGAGGAGTCCGAGGAGTTCTTGAACATGCGCCCCATGCGTTCCCTGCCCGCCATCAGCGCGGCCACCGCCCTGGCCGCTACGACCCTGGTGATGTCCACCGCCACCTCCGCCTCAGCGAACGACCCTTCGGCCACCGTCTCGCCGAGTTCCGTGACCCCAGGCAGTCGGGTCAGCCTCAACCTCCAGGGCTGTGGCACCAAGACCGGGCGCGCTTCGTCCTCGGCCTTCGGCGATGTGATCCTGCAGCCCGGCAACCTGGAGGCGACCAACCTGGTCGGTGCCGCGACCGTCTACGACAACGCCAGCCCGGGTTCCCACCAGGTTCGGTTCATGTGCGGCATCGGCAGCGGGGTCCAGCCCCGCCCCGTCACGATCAACGTCGTGGCCGGCCCGGCACGCGGTGGGGTGGGGGGCAGCATGAGCTCCGTCAACCCGGCCCATATCGCCATCGGTGGCACCCTGGTGGCAGGGGCCATGGGCGCCGGCGTCTGGGTACTGCGCCGCCGAGCCGAGTCCCGCATCTGAAACCCTGACCCGTGCGGCACCCAAGAAGCACAAGAGGTCCAAGGTCCCTCATTTGAGGCATTTATTCCACTATTACCTGGTGGTGTAACCCGGGAGGCTGAGGAGGGTCAACTCACCTCAGCGCCGAGGAGTCGCCGCCATGTACCGCCCGGAATCCACGGACAGCGTGGGCCGTCCGCAGAAGCCGGCCCCGAGCGTCGCCTCACCGGTCATCGCCGCGGTGGACGGTTCGGAAAACGGGAACCACGCACTGGAATGGGCACTGGCCCAAGCCCGGCTGAGCAACGCCGCCCTCCACATCGTGCATGCCCGCCTGTACGCGAACACGCTGAGTGCCACCGTCGCCGGTGAGCCCTCCCAGGAGGACCCGGTGCTGCGCCGGGTCCGCGCGACGGTCGAGCGTCGCGAAGCGCTGCCCCCCGTCGAGTACCTCTCGCTCCCCGGGGCGCCCGAGGAGGTACTCCCCCAGCTCGGGGACCACGCCCGACTCATGGTGCTCGGCGCCCGAGGACGCGGCGGTTTCGCCAGCCTGCTGCTCGGCTCGAACGGTCTCGCCTGCGCGGGCCGGGCGGCCTGCCCGGTGGTCGTCGTACCGCGTGCCGAGCCTCCCCTGTGGGAACCGCACGGTCAGATCGTCCTCGGCGTGAACGGCACCTGCCCCGACGCGGCCACGACCGCCTTCGCCTTCCAGGAGGCCTCTCGGCGTGGCGCGAAACTGCAGGTCGTCACCGCCTACTCCTGGCCGGGGCCGCTCTCCGACGCCCTCTACGACGAAGAAGCCGCCGAGCAGGAGGTTCGAGCCTCAGCCGAGGCGCACCTGCGCCCCTTCGTCGACTTCCACCCCGAGGTCCCCGTGGAACTCCTGGCGGCCCCCGGCGACGCGGCCGGCCATCTGGTCTCCGCTTCCCAGGCAGCAGACCTGGTGGTCATCGGACGACACCGGCACCGCCCCCTGTCCGCCCAGCTGGGGTCCGTGACGAACGCGGTACTGCTCCACGCCAACTGCCCCGTCGCGGTCATCCCGCCGGCGGAGGGCTCCGTGCCTACGCCCGCACTGCCCGCCGAGAACTGATCCCCGCCGAGCCCAGCAGTCCGCTGCCCGCTCTCGGCACGCCGCGACCCGGATCAGGCGGAGCTCTTCGCCCCGCGCACCTCGATCCCCTCCAGGAGATCTCGGGTCGCCTCAGCCACCGCGTCAACAGCGCGGTCGAAGACCTCACGGTTGTGCGCGGCCGGCAAGCGGAACCCGGAGACCTTGCGCACGTACTGCAGGGCGGCGGCCCGCATCTCCTCCTCCGTCGCCTTCTCGGGGAGGGCCGGCGGACGCAGGGTCTGAATGCTCCGACACATGCCACCAGTATGGCCGCGGTCGCCTCGGGAGGGGGCTCCACGCCCATCGGTGAGCGACCAGCACGCAGCCGAGGGCTCCTCGACCGCCGGGTGCGCGATGGGTGGGGAACCACGGCGCGCCCGTACCCAGCTAAAGCACCCGGGTGGATCTGAGTACCTGCGCTCTGGTCGGCTCCGCGCCAAGCCGGAACGCTTGGGCCATGCGACAACGACCACCGAAGCCCGCTCCCCAACTACTGGCAGTCGTGATGGCTGCGATAGCGCTGGCCGCGTGGGCTGCCTGGCTGGGCTGGGACCAGCATCGCGACGTGCAACCCGATGGTTCGGTGACCGGGCCATACGAGGCGTGGCAAGTGATCGGGCTGGCGCTGACCCTGCTGGTGCCCGTGGCGTGGGCGGCATCCCGGCACTTCCTCGCAAGCTCTGTGCTCGGCGTCACGCTCGGCCTGACCGCTGCCGCCTTCTACGACTGGTCGGACGACTCCAGCGGCCTGTTCGTGGTCGGCGTGGGGATGGTCATGGTGGGGAGCCTCGTCACCACCACCGTGGTTTCCACCGTGATCGCCTCTGTGAAACGCGATGGAGGGCGCGGAGCTTGACGGCATACCGGCCGCGCCGCCCCGACGACCGCCGCTGAGAAGGGTGCAGCGCGCCGCGGTTGCCCACAGGGAAGTACGGGGTGGTCGCTCGGGGGGATATGGCATCGATGTGGCATCCGGTACCAGGAAGGCCCCCCGTTCGAACACGAACGGGGGGCCTCGATGTCTGGTCTGGCCTGCTACGGAGACCTACGTGGGCGCGGACGGTTTCGAACCGCCGACATCTGCTTTGTAAGAGCAGCGCTCTACCCCTGAGCTACGCACCCGTGGATGAGTGGACAGCCTACATGGCAGGGCCTTGGGCGATGCAAACCGCCCGGGCCTGGCGGTCGGCGATGCGACGGTCTGCTGTGTTCGTCTTCGCCAGGTGGGAGAATGAACCGGGCATGGCGGGCTCGGCGGACGATGCGGCACGGGAGAGGGATTGTGACGGCGACTTCCCGGCGGTGGTTCGGTGGACGGGACGAGAGTCGACGGGCCGAGGCCCAAGCTGCGAAGGATGCTGCCGCCGCGGCCTTCTACGAGTTGGACACGGCTCAGCGGGACCTGCGGATCTCCATGGAAACGATCACCGCGGTGGATCGATCCCCGGCGGCCCGGCGGGCGGTCGAAGGCTTCGCGGAGCTGGGCCGGCGCATCGACGAGGCCAGCCACGCATACATCGAGGCCGTGGACGCTCAGGACCTGGACCAGGACGGCCTGGAGGGTGCGGTCGCGATCCGGGCCAAGGAGGACCTCGACCGGGCCAAGGACGGGCTGGTGCAGGTCAGGGCGCAGCTGGACGAGTTCGAGCGTGGCCTGTCCACGCTGCTGGGACAGGCGGAGTCCCAGTTGGCCAGACTGGCGCCCGCCGTCGAGCGGGCCAAGGCCGCGCTGCTCGGCGCGAGCAACGCGCTGAAGGCGGTGCGGTCGCAGGGCATGAAGGCGGACGAGTTGGCCGCCCGGCTCGCGGCGCTGGCGCCTGAACTGACCAGACTGAACCAGGGTGCTGGTCAGCATGGCGTCCAGGAGACCATCCACCGCGCCAACCAGGTGCTGAGAGAGGCCGAGGCGATACGCGCGGAGGCGGAGCGGCTGCCCGAACGCGCGGCGGAGCTGGACCGCCGTCTGGTGTCCCTGCGGACCCGTGCGCAGGCGCTGACCACGCGGACCGGTCAGGTCGACCCGATCCTGAGCGAACTACGCCGACGCTTCAGTGCTGCCTGCTGGCAGGACCTTCAGGCGGTCCCCGAGCAGGCCTCCGGCTCGCTGCGCCAGGCGGAGGAGCGGCTCCAGGAAGCCGGGAAGGCCCGCGGGGAGCAACGCTGGGCGGATGTGGGCGCCCTGTTGGCCACCGTGCGGTCGCTCCTGCAGTCGACGGACGAGGCCGTGTCGGCCGCCGGAGAGCGACTGCGTGTGTTGAACACGGTGGCGTCCGATCCTCAGGAGGAGATCCAGCGGACCCGGTTCGCCATCCGTGATGCACAGCGCCTGGCGATGGAGGGGCGGACGGTACCCGATCCCCGGCAGGCAGGGCCCTTGGACGCCGCGGTGGCGAGGCTGGAGCGTGCGGTGGCCGGGCTCTCCGGGCGTCATCCCGACTACTGGCAGTTCCTTCAGGAGACCGAGGGGGTGCGGCAGGCCGTGGCCCGGGTGGTCGCGGACATCCGGGCCCAGCGCGGTGGCGGGACGGGCTACTGATCCAGGTTCGCGCTGCGGCCGGCGGTGACGGATGCTGGAGCATATGGCGGGTTCCCCCTCGTGGTCCCGCGCCACCGCGATGCTTGCGTGCGGTCTGCTCAGAGGAGGCCGAGATGGCCGGTCATGTGATCCACCTCAAGCCGATCGGCTCTGCGCTCGATGAGCATCTACCCGTCGACCACAAGCTGAGCACGGTGTACCGGGTCGGCGCGGGCCTGATGGGCCTGCTGTTGCTGATCTTCGGCGTTCTCGGGCTGACCCACAACATCGGGTTCTTCGACACGGGCGGGGACACCGTTGCCGGACTCAACACCAACGGGGCCTTGAGTGTTCTGTCCATCCTGGTCGGGGTGCTGCTGTTCGTCGGGATGGTGAGGGGCGGCAACGCCGCCTCAACGCTCAACATCACGCTCGGTGTCCTCTTCATTGCGAGTGGGTTCGTCAACCTCGCCCTACTGGAGACCGGTTTGAACTTCCTGGCTTTCGAGATCCAGAACGTGCTGTTCAGTTTCGTCGTGGGAGTGATGCTGATGTGGTTCGGCATGTACGGACGGGTGGGCAGCGCGCTGCCCCACGACAACCCCTACTGGCGGGCCCGGCATCCGCAGGAGGCCGACAGGGAGGCCCGCAGCCGCCCCGGAAGGAGTCGGTAGCGCCCTTCTCGGCGGGCCGTAGCGAGGCTGGCCCGGGTCCGTCTAGCCTGAGCTCATGCCTCGCTACGAATACAGGTGCCGCACCTGTGGTGACACCTTTGAACTGAACCGTCCGATGGCCGAGTCGGGCGCGCCCGCAAGCTGCCCCACAGGGCACCCCGACACGGTGAAGTTGTTGTCAACGGTCGCCGTCGGCGGCACCGCCAGGGCGACCGCTCCCGCTCCCGCCCCGGGTGGTGGCGGCTGCTGCGGCGGTGGGGGGTGCGGCTAGCGGGGGATCCGGCCGCTTCGGGTGCACCGGCCTTCCGCGGTGGTGCCGATGGCGAACTCCTCCACCCGTTCTGCTCCGGCCGGAGGAGGCCAACCCGCAACAGCCCGGTGGTCCTCAGGTCTCGAAGCGAGCCGCCTCCACGTACTCCGGCTGCGGGTCGAGCGCCGCGGCCAGTCGGAAGTGCCTCTGGGCCTGTGCCGGGCGGCCGGAGCGTTGGAAGGTGCGGGCAAGTGCGAAATGAGCGAAGGCGTTGTCCGGCTCGCGCTCTAGGACGAGCTCGATCTCAAGCTCTGCCGGCCTGAGTTGCGCTGCGGCGAAGAAGGCTCGGGCACGCAGGAGTCGCGCGGCGGTGTTCTCCGGGTGGGCTGCGATCACGGAGTCGAGCAGTTTGACGGCGCCGCGCGGATCTCGCGCCGCGAGCAGTTGCTCCGCCGCACGGAAATCGATGACATGGGTCTGCGGGTTCATCTCGGGCACGCTGGCATCCTTCCCCTCGCCTCGGTTGTTCAACAGCTTCCAGCGGGGTCGTTATTCCGATCTTCGCCGGGTCTGGTGGCCGGCCTGCCGGTACCGCGCCCAGAGGGCGTCGCCCTGATGCCGGTCGCCGCCGGCACCCGACGGGCTGTGTTCCCGGCGCCATCTGCGGCGTTGGGGGCGCGGCCCGTAAGGGACGGGCTCGGAGGGGGCGGCGCCCCCTCCGGGATCAGCGGCGCCTACGGGAGAGGGTCAGACCGTCGGAAATCGTCAGGAGCACGCTCTCCATTCGCTCGTCCTGGGTGACGTGCTCGTTGAAGGCCCGGACCGCGCCCACCGAACCTGTCGCCTCGGGGTCCGTCACCGCTCCGTGGAAGAGCGTGTTGTCAGTGACGATCAGACCGCCCGGTGCCATCCGGGGAACGAGTTCCTCCCAGTAGGCGATATAGCCCTCCTTGTCGGCGTCGAGGTAGGCCATGTCGACGTGCGGCGTCGCGGGCAGGGCTCGCAAGGCCTCCAGAGCGGGACCTATGCGCAGCTCCACACGGTCGGCGACACCCGCGGCCTCCCAGGCCCGCTTGGCATAGGCCGTCCACTCCTCGGAGATGTCACAGGCGATGAGTCGCCCGTCAGCCGGAAGTGCCTGGGCCATGGAAAGCGAGGAGAACCCGGTGAAGGTGCCGACTTCGACGATGTGCCGAGCACCCGTCAGACGGACCAGGAAGGCCAGGAGCGGCCCCTGTTCCTGTGCGGACTGCATCCCGGCGGACTCCGGGAAGCGCGCGTAGGTCGTCTCGATCAGATCCCGCTGCACGGCGTCCAACGGGGGACTGTGGTCGAGCGCATAGGCGTACAACTCATCAGTGATCTTTGTGCTGTTACCCTTGGTCATAGCACTATTCTGCCGCCCTCAGATGCTGCTTCGCCGCCCGGTCGAAGCAGCGCAGGATCTCCTCTCCGGCCGCGACTCCGGTCAACGCCAGCGGCATCACTCCCGGAGCGCTCCAGCCGACGTCGGCGAGCTCTCCGTGTCCGGGCAACCACGACTGGTCGGCCGCCTGCAGCAGGTCAGCGTCCAACAGCGAATCGCCCGCGGCCAGCGTCAAGGTGGCGCCGGTACGCCGCGCGACCTCAGCCATGGCCGCGCTCTTGGTCAGTGGCCGGGGCACGGCATAGATCTTGCGACCTTGTAGCGATACCGACCAGCCCCGCTCGTCAGCCCAGGCGGTCAGCTCCTTGACCCAGGCCGCCGGCAGCAGGGGGCGTTCCACCACCAGGTAGGCGAAGAGGTCCTCGGCCACCCGGGCCTTGCGCAACCATGCAGGGTCGGCGGAGGCGAGCAGGTGCTCGTGGACCTCCTCCAGCGGGGCGCAGCTCTCGGCCAGGCGCCGAGCGGTGCTGCGGCGCCAGTCCTGGTCGGGTACGCCGTCCACCAGGAGTTGCCCTCCGTTGGCGCAGATCGCGTAGCTGGCCGCAGGGCCGGGGAAGCGGATGCGCTGGTACTGCTTCCGGGTGCGGGTGGTGGTCGGGACGAAAAGCACCCCCGGCTCGGCCGCGAGCGCTGCCAGCAGGCCGGCTGCGCTCTCGGTCATGAAGGACAACGGCTTGCTCTCGTGGACCTCGACGCACAGCAGGCGGGGTGCGAGAGCGTCAGGCGTGCTCAGCGCGAGCGCTGCGGCCGAGTAGATCAATGTGCGGTCGAGATCGCTTGCCACCAAGACGGTCACGGGTTCGCCACGGCCTTTCCGTCCGCGCCGGTCGCACCGCGCGTGTATCGGGGGTGAATGAGTCCTACGCACGTGTAGGGGAGGTCCTCGGCCTCCTCCACGGGCACTCCTCGCTGAGCGGCCAACAAGCGGACGTGGTCGAGGTCGGCTCCGGCGCCGCGGCGGGCCAGGATCTTCCAGGGCACCCGTCGCAGCAGTACCCGTGTGGTCTCACCAACGCCGGGTTTGACCAGGTTGACATCGTGGATTGCCTGCTGCTCGCTGATCCGCTCGACCGCGGCCCAACCCTCCCAGGTGGGACTGCGATCCGCCGCGAGCATCTCCTTGACCTGCTCGGTCACGGAGTCGACCACTTCGTCGAAGCGTCCCGCCACGGTATCGACGAACTCGACGGAGACATCGGCCGGGGTCAGCTCCCGGTAGAACTTCGCGCCGTGGAAGTCCTGCGGCCCGACCAGGTCAGCACGGAGCACGGTGCGCGAAACGAGCCCGGAAACGGTGGAGTTGAGACAAGCCGAAGGAATGAGGAAGTCTTCGCGGGTGCCGTAGGTCGAGACGCAGCCGCCCGGGTCCGCCAGGACCACGAGCTCCGGGTTGAAGGCAGGGAACTCCCGCAGCGCCGCCGTCAGTTCGCGGGTGATCGCTCCCTTTCCGGTCCAGCCGTCGACGAACACCACGTCGGCCGGGTCGTGGCGGGCGGCGAGCCAGCGCAGGGCCTGGCTGTCGATGCCGCGACCGCGGACGATGGAGACCGCATAGTGCGGAAGGTCAAGGCCGTGCCGGTACTGGGCCCAGCGGCGCATCAGCACGCCCACCGGAGTTCCGGCGCGCGCCAGGGAGACCAGCACGGGGTGCGGGGACCGTTCGGCGAGCACGGTTTCGGTGACGATGCCGACGGCCCGCGCGACGCGAGCGGCGGAAGTGGTGAGCGCCTGCTGGTAGAGCTCCTGGTACTGGGCCGTTGGCTGGTACTCGACCGGGAGGGATTCCGCGTAGTGGGCGCCGCCGGCCTGAATGGCTTCCTCGCGCTCCTCGGTCGGCGCCTCCAACTCGACCTCGGAGAGGTCCTGGAGCAGCCAGCCGACGTCCTCGGCGGGGTACGAGGAGAAGGCGGGCCCGCGCAGGGGGGCGACCTCTCGGATGAGGCCGTGCGCAAGGGACATGGTCGGCTCCTGCGGTGTGGTCGGGGGCTGCGCCTGCGACCGGGGAACGTGGGCGGGGACGACAGCGAGGAGTACGCGCCCGGTGTGGGGTGCGAGTTGGGCGAGCAGGCCGCCCGGAGCGTGCAGGTTGGGGGTGTCCCCGGCGCTGTCGACCACCGCGACGACGGTGTCGAAGCCTGCTCCGGCCACGTTGTAGGCGTAGCGGTCGCCGGGGCCGTCGGCGGGATCGTCGTGCGCCGGGAACACCAGCCGTGTACGGATGGCGTATCCGGGGTCGTCCACGGCCAGGACGGGGGAACGGGTGGTGGTGGAGAAGCAGATCTCGGGGGCGGCACCGGTCCGCTCCAGCTCCATGGCGAGCCGCAACGGGGCGTACATCAGCTCTTCGTTGCCGAGGACGAGCACCCGTCCGGGGCGGGGTCCGAGTGCTCCGGCGAGTCGTGCCGCCAGGGTGGGCAACGTGGCTTCGAGGTGCGCCCGGTGTGCCGGGGTGAAGCCGTGGCGTCCACCGTCAGGCAGACCGTCGGGCCAGATCAACTCCACCCGTCCGGGCGGCGGACCGAGGGACGCCGGTCCGGGCGACGCTTCGCCGCGTGGTTCGTTTGCGGCAACCAGTTGCTGGCCGCGCTCCAGTACTCCTTCGGGAAGGGTCAGGGTGCCACTGGCGAGGCAGACCAGGTCGACCCGAGCGCCCAGTTCTGCGGCGAAGGTGGTCAGCCGCTCCCGATCGGCGGCGGAGCGCATGTCGACCAGGGCGACCACCACGTAGCGGTTCCTGGGGTGGCGTGAGTGGAGGTCGCGGATGGTGTTCAGGACGGTGCTGCCGGTGGAGAACTCGTCATCCACCAACACCAACGGACCGGGCCTGGAGAGCAGCTCGCGGTCCGCCGGCAGGAGCAGGTGTGAGGTGGCGTGGCTGTGTGCCTCTTCGAAGCCGCCGGCAGCGGACACCGTTGCGACCGGGCGACGGGTGGAGTGCAGGTAGGTGACGTCACCCAGGCCGTCGGCCACACAGTGACCGAGTCCGGTGGCGGTCTCGGCGTATCCCAGGACGAGGGAACGGCCTGCCTCATTCTCACCGAGCAGTTGCTTCACCCGGACTCCGAGGCGGTGGCCCGCCTGGTAGACCACGGTGGGCGACTGCGGCACGTGTTTGCCCAACACCTGTGAGACGAGCAGGTGGGCTCGTTTGGGGTTGCGACGCAGGGCCATGCCGAGGAGTTCGTTCAGATGCTCGTCTCCGCGCAGGGCGACGCCGAGTCGGCTGCTGACCCAGGATCCCGACCACACCACTTCGTTGATCGTCTTTCCTTCCGTGTTCTTTTTCACCCCGAGAGCCCGGCGTTGAGCAGGTCGACGAAGCCGACCTCTCGTCGGGCCACGCCGAAGACCTCCGCGCGCAGCAAGGTGCGCTCGGCCCAGGCCCGGTGGGGTTTGACCTCGTTCATCTTGTTCGTATACGCGGAACGCATGACTCCGCCGCCGCACCGCTCAGGGCTCAGGATGTCCATGGCATCGCTGTACTCCTCGTGGGACACCACGGAGAGTGCGTGTACGGGTATGACATGCGCCGGGTGGATGCAGGTCTTGCCCATGAGCCCGTTGGCCCGGTCCAGCTCGATCTCTCGGAGCAGGCCGTCGAGATCGTGCTTGATCAGGGCGGTGCGCAGTTCCTCGGCCTCACCCTCCAAGAACGGGCTACGCCGCAGTTGAGGCTTGAACATCCGCTCCTGACGCCGGAAGTACTCCCAGACCGGCCCGGTGACGGTGAAACCGGTGCCGTCGGCGCGGCTGAGGACGTTGACCACGTCGGCAATGACTCCGGCGACGATCTGTACGTCGTACGCCGTCATATCGGGGGTGCGACGCAGTCCGTACACGGAGCAGAAGTCGGTGACGCCGAGGCGCAGGGCGAGGACGCGGTCGCGGTAGCGGTTGATGGTCCGCGAAATACCGGCGAGGGTCTCGGCCCGGCTCTCCAGGTGCAGCAGCTCGGGCGACTCCAGGACGGGCATGGCGAGCAGCCGCTGCTCACTGGCGGCCTCCGCCTTGACCAGGGCCTCCAGGAAGGGCGTACCGCGCCCCTCGGTGAACTTCGGCAGTACGAACCCGGCCAGCTGCCGCACGGAGCTGCCGAGCCGGGTGGTCAGGTCGAGGATCTGTTCCGGCTCTCGGACCCGGACGAAGAGCAAGGGGAGCTCCCCACCGCTGGCGTCCAGGTCGGCGAACTGCCGCACCAGGTTGTCCTCGGCCTCGGCCACCTCACCGTCACTGATGGAGTCCTCCAGGCACAGGACCATGGAGACGACTCCGTTGGCCGCCTGCTTGACGACGTCCTCGGCGAGCCGCGGGCGCAGGGCGGGGCTGTAGAGGGTGGCCCCCAGTGCCACGGCGAGCGTGCGCAGGGGGGAGGCCGCGCTGAACTCGCTCGGCTCCCGGTGAAAGAGGTCCCTGCGGACAGTGGATGCGATATGCCCGAAGTGACGCATGTGGTTCCCTCGCGCTGACTTGGTGAGCCGACTGACGTGGCGGGTAATAGTACGTACGAATGAGTGTCAAGAGTTCCCCAAGCGTGTGAAATCCGGGTGACCCTCTTGCACCATGCCCAGGCCTCACCGCCCGGACAAGGCCCTACCGGCGGCCCGCATTGTTCCTCGCCACCCCGGGAGGGCAGGATGACCGGCATGACGCACGCGATGCAGAAGGGTTCCAACATCCCGGTGGCCGCCACCGCGGTCCGGGCCGTGCTCCGCTGGGGCCACGGTCCGCAGGTTCCGGACGTGGACGCCTCGGCGCTGTTGCTGGGTTCGGACGGCCGGGTGCGCTCGGATGAGGACTTCGTCTTCTACAACCAACCCCGCCATCCCTCGGGCACCGTTTGGCGGCTGGGCAAGAAGCGGCTCTCCGATTCAGTGACCGACGCCGTCCAGGCCGACCTCGTAGCGGTGAGCCCGGCTGTGAACAGGATCCTGGTCGTCGCCTCGGCTGAGGACGTTCCCTTCGAGCGCGTGCAGGACCTACGGATCCTGCTCTACGACGCCACGGTTGAGGGCGGCGCGGAACCGGTCGCCTCTTTCGAGGTCCGGCCCGAGACGGGCGCCGAGACCGCTCTCGTCTGCGGCGAGCTCTATCGGCGCGGTGAGGGATGGAAGTTCCGGGCGCTGGGCGAGGGCTACTCCAACGGCCTGGTAGGACTCGCCACCGACTACGGGATCTCGGTCGACGAGAGCGAGAGCGAAAGCCCGCAACCCGGCCATGCGCCGCCGACGGGCCAGGGGGTACCGTCCGGCCACCCCGCTCCGCCCACCCAGGCTCCCCCGACCGCGCCCCCCGCCTACGGCTATCCGCAGTCGGTCGCTCCGCCGCCCCCGGCGCCGCTCCCGATTCCCGCACCCGGTGGGGACCCGGAATTCCGGCTCCCCCTACAGGGCCCCCAGTTCCTCCGGGTCTAGGCAGTGTCTGACAATTGATCTTGTGCTCTTGTCTGGGCTGGGCTGGGGTGTGGCAAGCGTGGCCCCCTTGGCCGGGCCTGTCCTGCGAGTGCGATGGAGGTTGGCAGGCATGGGCTTGAACGAGTCAGGGATCCTGTGGTCAGGTCAGCTCGGCCGACTGTCCGCAGAGGTACGGGAAGTGGACGGTCAACGGATCCTGCGGATCGGAGACTGGTCCACCGTAGTGAATGCCCAGACGCAGATCCGCCACCGAAGCGGCCTGCTGAGCCACCGCCTCATCGTTTGCCAGCCCGCCCAGCCCTCGTTCGTGCACCGCTATCGGCTCCCCTGGTTGCTCCAGCTGGCCCCGGCTTGGGAGGCCACCTACGACCGGTGGTCGGCTGAAGCGGACGATCCGGGGCTGGCTCTGGTCGAACTTTTGAGCGGAACGGACGACTGGCGATAACTGGTCTCATGGCGGCTCGTGGTGAGCTGCGGGATGCGGCGTGGGCGCGGATAGAGCCGTTGCTGCCGGGTACGGATGGGCGGGGCAGGCCATGGCGAGAGCACCGACAGATGGTCAACGGGGTGCTGTGGCGGCTGCGGACCGGAGCTCCCTGGAGGGATCTGCCCGAACGGTACGTGCCCTGGCAGACCGTCTACGAGCGTTTCGCCCGCTGGGAGGCCGACGGCACCTGGGCACGACTACTGGAGCACGTCCAGGTCCGCGACGACGCCGTGGGCCGCATCGAGTGGATCGTCTCCATCGACTCCACCGTCAACCGGGCCCACCAACACGCCGCCGGCGCCCGCAAAAAGGGGAACCAGACGGGGGCAAACTGGAAGATCCGGGCCGCACGGCGGCGCGTGAGGCCCTCGGCCGGTCCCGAGGTGGACTGACCACCAAGGTCCACCTGGCGGTCAACGGACGCGGCCTGCCGCTAAGGCTCGTCCTCACCCCGGGCGACGCGGGTGACGCCACCGCGTTCGATACGGTGCTGGAGGCCACCCGCGTCCCACGGTGCGGCCGGGGGGCGACCGCGCACCCGGCCGGACCGGATCGTGGCGGACAAGGCCTATTCCCCAAGGGCGATCCGGGCCTGGTGTCGTCGCCGTGGCATCGCCGCAACCATTCCCGAGCGTGCGGATCAGGTGGCCAACCGGCTTCGCCGCGGCTCCCGGGGAGGGTAGCCGCCGCTCTTCGACACCGAGGCCTACCACGGGCGGAACGTGGTCGAGCGGTGCTTCAACCGCCTCAAGCAGTTCCGCGCGGTCGCCACCTGGTTCGACGAGCTCGGTGTCCGATATCGCGCTGGGCTCCTTCTGGCGTCCCTCGTTCCGTGGCTCCGCGAACCCGCCTCGTGACCATTGTCAGACACGCCCCAAGGCCCGCCCGCGCCTGACCGGGACGGCCACGGTGCCCGGTCAGGCCTTCGCGGACTTGTAACCCCTCCCCCACTGGAGCCCCCAGCCGTAGAGCCGGTCGAGCTCCGCCTGAAAGCCATAAACGAACTTCACCTCTCGTCGTACTATCAGCTCGCCCTTGATGTGCTCCAGCGACAGCACCGCGCAGGAACGCGCTTGCGGTGCCCGCTCGTCCAGCGCGATCTCGATCCGGGGGCCGTTCGACGGATAGAGAGTGACCAGCGCGTGCGTACGGTCGAAGGCTGGCGTCTGGTCGTAGATGTAGCAGAAGACAAGAAGTCGCTTTATCTCGTCCGCGTGGTCGAGGTTGACGAAGAGCGTCTCCCCGGAGGGGGCCCCGAAGCGGTCATCGCCGCTGAGCTTCACATAGGGCGGGGAATTGACGTCGCCGAGCAGGTTCCCCAGTGGCTGCACCACTCCCCGCTGACCGTTCTGCAGCTCGTACAGGCAGCCGAGGTCGAGGTCGACATTGACCATGCCCTGGGTGTGCGCCTGCACGATCTCGGGCTTGAACAGCTTGAAGGGATGCCGCAAGAGCTGCCCGCTCTGGCTCGGTTTCCCACCGATGTCTGAGGTCCTCATCTGCCAGGACAGGTTCACCCGCAGATTGCCGGTGACCGCCCCCTGTTTGGTCAACGACACCGTGGGGTGCCGTTTGGTCAACTCGATCGCGTTCGAGGAGGATCCCCCTGACTGGAACTCCGCCGCCCGGGAACCCATCAGACCATCGAAGAAGCCCATCCCCCACTACCCCCAGCCACTCAACGCGGAGGTCCCCCTCGGGACCACGACAACGGGGCGACCGCCGGGTTCGTGAAACCCTCGGCCGCCCCGCTAGAGCGTTCCGCTATTCGGCCCGGATCACACCCCGGACGGCACTTCCTCGTTCTCCTTGGAGCCACCGTCCTGTGCCTCGATGCGCCGGTTGCGCACCACCGAGGACCAGAACGACGCCGCGATCAGCACCACGCCGATCAGGCCGGTGATGATCTCACTGATCTCGTACTGGATGGTGATGAGCAAGATGGCCGCGAGGGCACCGATCGCGTAGTGCGCACCGTGCTCCAGGTAGACGTAGTCGTCGAGGGTCCCCTGGCGCACCAGGTAGACCGTGAGCGAGCGGACGTACATGGCTCCGATGCCGAGACCGAGCGCCATCCAGAAGATGTGATTGGTGATGGCGAAGGCGCCGATGACCCCGTCGAAGGAGAAGGACGCATCGAGGACCTCCAGGTACAGGAACAGGAAGAAGGCCGCCTTTCCCGCGAGGCCGACGGCGGAAACCTGCTTGCCCTCGCGACGCGCCTTCTCCTCCTCCTCGTGTTCACGCTCCTCGTCCTCTTCGAGCCGGTCTTCGAAGTAGGAGGACAGGCCGCCGACGATCAGGTAGGTGATCAGACCCGCCACGCCCGCGAGGAGTACGGTGGCCGACTTGTCCTGGTGACCAGTGCTGGTGTGGGCGTTCACCGCGACGGTCATCGCCGAGACCAGCAGCAGGATCAGCGCGATGCAGACCGACAGCATGTCGACCTTGCCGAGCTTGGCCAGCGGGCGCTCCAGCCACGCCAGCCACTTGTGGTCACGCTCCTCGAAGATGAAGTCCAGGAAGATCATCATCAGGAACATGCCGCCGAAGGCAGCGATGGCCGGATGGGCGTCCGTGACCAGCGCCTCGTAACGCTCGGGCTGGTCCAAGGCGAGGTTGACGGCCTCGATCGGGCCGACCTTGGCACTGATGGCGACGATGACGACGGGGAAGACCAGCCGCATTCCAAAGACCGCGATCAAGATGCCGACCGTCAGGAAGATCTTCTGCCAGAAGGCATTCATCTTCTTCAGGATTCCGGCGTTGACGACCGCATTGTCGAAGGACAGCGAGATTTCCAGAACCGACAGGATCAGAACGATCCCGAACGCCTCCCAGCCCCACTGCCACGCGGCGAAGGCGAGGCCGAGCGCCGTAATGGCAAACGACCAGCCGAACGTTCTCAAGAGCACTGGCAACCCCATCGTTGTGTACGGGTGTCTCCCCCCGCGCCGTGCGGGGCTTTACGAAACGTTGACCCCGAAGTCTAGAGCGATGCCCCGAAGCCCTGACGCGTACCCCTGCCCCACGGCCCGGAACTTCCATTCGCCGCCATAGCGGTACACCTCCCCGAAGATCATCGCGGTCTCGGTCGAGGCGTCCTCGCTCAGGTCGTAGCGTGCGAGCTCCGCGTCGTCGGCCTGGTTCACCACACGGATGAAGGCATTGGTGATCTGCCCGAACGTCTGGTTACGGGCGTCGGCATCATGGATGGAGACCGGGAACACGATCTTGTCCACTTCAGCCGGGACCAGGGACAGGTCGATCAGGATCGACTCGTCATCCCCCTCGCCCTCACCCGTGAGGTTGTCGCCGGTGTGCTCGACCGAGCCGTCGGGGCTCTTGAGGTTGTTGTAGAAGACGAAGTACGCGTCTCCGAGAACCCGACCTCCACTGCACAGCAAGGCACTGGCGTCGAGGTCGAAGTCTGCGCCCGTGGTCGAGCGTGCGTCCCAGCCGAGCCCGACCATCACCTTGGTGAGGTTGGGTGCGGCCTTGGAGAGGGAGACGTTGCCCCCCTTGGCGAGTGTGACGCCCATGTTCGTGTCCTCCCCGGACTAAGCGGCGGTGCCGCGGCGGTGCGGTGCAGCGTTGACGCTGTGCGCGATACAGCAGTGGTGCAGGTGACGCGCGTCCGGCGCCGCACACGGGGTGTACGGCGCCGGACGGTGCGGAGCGGTCCGCTCTGGGGCGTGACTCAGACGTTGACGCCGAAGTCCTGCGCGATGCCACGCAGGCCCGAGGCGTAGCCCTGACCAATGGCGCGGAACTTCCACTCCGCGCCGTTGCGGTACAGCTCGCCGAAGACCATGGCGGTCTCGGTCGAGGCGTCCTCGCTGAGGTCGTAGCGCGCGAGCTCGGCGTTGTCCGCCTGGTTCACCACACGGATGAACGCGTTGCGAACCTGGCCGAAGCTCTGCTGGCGCCCCTCGGCCTCGTAGATCGAGACCGGGAAGACGATCCGGTGGACATCGGCCGGCACCGCGGCGAGGTTCACCTTGATCTGCTCGTCGTCGCCCTCGCCCTCACCCGTGAGGTTGTCACCGGTGTGCTCGACCGAGCCGTCGGGGCTCTTCAGGTTGTTGAAGAAGACGAAGTTCGAGTCGTTGGCGACCTTGCCCTGGTCGTTGGTCAGCAGCGCGCTGGCATCGAGGTCGAAGTCAACCCCGGTGGTGGTGCGAGCGTCCCAGCCCAGACCGACGATGATCGCCGTCAGGTTGGGGGCGGCCTTGGTCAGCGAGACGTTGCCGCCCTTGCTGAGGCTGACTCCCACGGATCCTCCAGTGGTGTTCGAGGGGCGGGGCCCCGTCGTGCGTTCTACCGGATCAACGTTTTGATCCTAGTGACCGGTTCCCACCCTGACGCCCCAATTCACAGGTTGTCGAGGGCCTTGATGTACTCGTTCAGGTCACGGGCATCGGGTAGGCCCTTGATCACACTCCACCGCACGATGCCGTCCTTGTCGATGACGAAGGTGCCGCGCACGGCGCACCCCTTGTCCTCGACGAAGACCCCGTAGGCACGGGAGGCCTCCCCGTGCGGCCAGAAGTCAGAGAGCAGCGGGTAGTCCAGACCCTCCTGCTCGGCGAAGACACGGAGCGAGTGGATCGAGTCCGTGGAGACGGCCAGAAGCTGCACGTCCTCGTTGACGAACCGCGGCAACTGGTCACGGAGCGCGCACAGCTCACCGGTGCACACACCGGTGAAGGCGAAGGGGTAGAAGAGCAGCACGACGTTCTTCTCGCCACGGAAGTCGGACAGTCGCACGGTCCGGCCGTGGTTGTCCTTGAGCTCGAAGTCCGGGGCCTTGTCGCCGACCTCGATCGCCATGTCTCGTCATCCCTCTCAGCTGGGCAGTCCGAATGCCGTGCCCCACCCTATGGCCCAACATCCCCGCATGACACCCGGGGAACCCAAGGAGGGTCGGCAGTTCCGATCCGAGCGGCCATCCCCGGCCCAGGCGCCGCTACAGGACCTGCCGCGCAAGGCTCCCGAGCCCGATCGGCACGTAAGGCCCCGGGCATGCGAAGGGGTTGTGTAGCGGCGTGACGACGGCACGTGCCGGAAGCCTCCGTGGGACGGAGCGCCGACCGCCCCCGGGCCAGGAAGACGACAGGTCCCCACCGATCATGATCGACGGGGACCTGTTCGCGTACTGCCGGCGCTGCGGGTCAGCGCTTGCCGGGCTTGGCGGCCTTCGGGGTCACCAGCCGGCTGGCCGTCCAGTCCTTGCCCACGCTGACGGTCTTGGTCTGCGAAAGGCCGGCCGTCTGGGCGGCTTCGTTGATGTCGCTCGGCTCCACATGCCCGGCACGTCCGGTCTTGGGGGTCAGCAGCAGCACCTGCCCGCCGTCGTCGACCAGCTCGATGGCGTCGACCAGCGCGTCCGTCAGGTCGCCGTCGTCCTCTCGGAACCACAGCAGCACGGCATCGGCCACGTCGTCGTAGTCCTCGTCGACGAGATCGACGCCGATGTGCTCCTCGATGGCCTCACGGAAATCCTGATCGACGTCGTCGTCGTAGCCGATCTCCTGGACCACCTGCTCGGGCTGGAAACCCAGCCTGCCGGCCAGGGTGGTCCGCTCCTCCGCGTGGTCCGCGGTCGCGCTCACGGGTTGCCTCCTGCTCATGTTCGGTGATGTCTCGGGCCGCGCGCGTACGCGCAGCATTGGGCGTAGTCCACACGGGCGCGGCGGATCGCGCAAGTACCCGGCCGCCGAGACCGTCGAAACGGTGACGTTTACGGCCGTCTCGCCGCAACTCCCGGCATGCCTCTCCGCAGCCCCCGGTGACACATCCCACACCATTCAACCGGAATTATGGACTCTTCGGCGCCTTGGCGGACTTTCCCGCCGCACCGGGGGGTAGATGGACCCTACCGGGCTCGAACATCGCCGGGGCGTAAGGTTGCGATTTGACCGGACTCCACTCGGGCCCTGGTAGCGGCGCTCCGTAGAGATCGTTGTTACCCCTCGGTATAGGTGAAGATTCCGCCCTCGCGGTACACGATGGGAGGCGGCGTGAACCCCGGCACGACCGCTCACCGGCATGACGCACAACTGCATCCGACTGCGTGCGCCGTCCGCAATCGACCGCGGCGGTTCACGACCTGACAGCGAAGGAACAGCGTGGCTTCCGCATCCGATCGCAACCCGATCATTATTGGCGGCCTGCCGAGCCAGGTCCCGGACTTCGATCCGGAAGAGACCCAGGAATGGCTCGACTCCCTCGACGCCGCCGTCGACGAGCGGGGCCGTGAGCGTGCCCGTTACCTGATGTTGCGGCTCATCGAGCGCGCGCGTGAGAAGCGCGTGGCCGTCCCGGAGATGCGCAGCACCGACTACGTCAACACCATCGCCACCAGGGACGAGCCCTTCTTTCCCGGGAACGAAGAGATCGAACGCAAGGTGCTCAACGCCACCCGCTGGAACGCAGCGGTGATGGTCTCGCGAGCCCAGCGGCCCGGGATCGGCGTGGGCGGTCACATCGCGACCTTCGCTTCCTCCGCCTCTCTCTACGACGTCGGCTTCAACCACTTCTTCCGGGGCAAGGACGAAGGGGACGGCGGCGACCAGATCTTCTTCCAAGGCCACGCCTCTCCCGGCATCTACGCGAGGGCCTTCCTCCTAGACCGGCTCTCCGAGCAGCAGCTCGACGCCTTCCGTCAGGAGAAGTCCCGCGCGCCCTACGGGCTGTCCAGCTACCCGCACCCGCGGCTGATGCCGGACTTCTGGGAGTTCCCCACCGTCTCGATGGGTCTTGGCCCGCTCGGCGCGATCTACCAGGCCCGGATGAACCGCTACATGGAGGCGCGCGGTATCGCGGACACCTCCAAGTCACACGTGTGGGCGTATCTCGGCGATGGCGAGATGGACGAGCCCGAGTCGCTCGGACAGCTCTCGATCGCCGCCCGCGAGAGCCTGGACAACCTGACGTTCGTGGTCAATTGCAACCTCCAGCGGCTCGACGGCCCGGTGCGCGGCAATGGCAAGGTCATCCAGGAGCTGGAGTCACAGTTCCGAGGCGCCGGCTGGAACGTCATCAAACTGGTGTGGGACCGATCCTGGGACCCGCTGCTGGCCCAGGACCGCGACGGCATCTTGGTCAACCGGCTCAACAGCACCCCCGACGGTCAGTTCCAGACGTATGCGACGGAGACCGGCGCCTACATCCGGGAACACTTCTTCGGTGACGACCACCGCTTGCGATCCATGGTCGAGAACATGACCGACCAGCAGATCCTGCATCTGGGCCGTGGCGGCCACGACCACAAGAAGATCTACGCGGCCTACGCGGCAGCCAAGGCACACAAGGGCCAGCCCACGGTGATCCTGGCGCAGACGGTCAAGGGTTGGACCCTCGGTCCGAACTTCGAGGGACGCAACGCAACCCACCAGATGAAGAAGCTCACGGTCGACGACCTCAAGCGCTTCCGCGACCGGCTGCACCTCCCGATTAGCGACCAGCAGCTGGAGGCCGGGCCTCCCCCGTACTACCACCCAGGCCGCGACTCCGAAGAGATCCAGTACATGCACGACCGGCGCAAGTCGTTGGGGGGATACGTCCCCACCCGTGTCGTGCGGGCAGAGCCGCTGCGGCTTCCTGCCGACGAGACCTACGCCGCAGCGAAGAAGGGCTCAGGACAGCAGTCGATCGCCACCACGATGGCCTTCGTCCGTATCCTCAAGGACCTGATGCGGGACAAGGAGATCGGAAAGCGCTTTGTGCTGATTGCGCCGGACGAGTACCGCACCTTCGGCATGGACGCCTTCTTCCCGAGCGCCAAGATCTACAACCCGCTGGGGCAGCAGTACGAGGCGGTCGACCGTGATCTGCTACTGGCCTACAAGGAATCACCCACGGGCCAGATGCTGCATGACGGGATCTCCGAGGCTGGCTGTACAGCCTCGCTCATCGCCGCGGGTTCGGCCTACGCCACCCACGGCGAGCCCCTGATCCCGGTCTACGTCTTCTACTCGATGTTCGGTTTTCAGCGGACCGGTGACCAGTTCTGGCAGATGGCCGACCAGTTGGCACGCGGATTCGTCCTTGGCGCAACTGCCGGCCGAACCACCCTCACGGGCGAGGGTCTCCAGCACGCCGACGGGCATTCCCAGCTCCTTGCCTCGACCAACCCCGGCTGCATCGCCTACGACCCGGCCTTCGGTTACGAGATCGCGCACATCGTCAAGGACGGACTCCGCCGCATGTACGGCCCGGCCTCCGAGGACGTCTTCTACTACCTGACGGTGTACAACGAGCCGATCCAGCACCCCGCTGAGCCGGCGGACGCAGACGTGGACGGAATCCTCAAGGGCCTGTACCGCTTCCAGGCAGGAGAAGCCGGAGAGGTGCCCGCGCAGATCCTCGCTTCGGGAGTCGCGGTTCCCTGGGCCGTAGAGGCTCAGAGGATCCTCGCCGAAGAGTGGAACGTACGCGCCGACGTCTGGTCGGCGACCAGCTGGAACGAACTACGCAGAGAAGCCGTCGAGGTCGAGGAGCACAACCTGCTCCACCCAGAGGAAGAACAGCGCGTCCCCTATGTGACACGAAAGCTCTCCGGCGCCGGGGGGCCCTTCGTAGCCGTTTCGGACTGGATGCGCAGCGTGCCGGACCAGATCTCCCGCTGGGTCCCGGGGCCCTACACCTCCCTCGGTGCGGATGGTTTCGGTTTTGCTGACACTCGTGGCGCGGCGCGACGCTTCTTCCACATCGACGCCCAGTCGATCGTGCTGGCGGTGCTCAGCGAGCTCGCGAAAGAGGGCAAGGTCGACCGATCCGTGCTGAAGCAGGCCGTGGACCGCTATCAGCTGCTCGACGTGACGGCCGCCGACCCGGGCGCCGCTGGCGGCGACGCCTGATTCTTCAAGAGCTCGGGGGAACGGGGCGGTGGTCTGACGGGGACTGCCGCCCCGCCCATTGCCTACCATGCGGGGCATGAAAGACCTGCCCACTCAGCAACGCTGGGAGCGCCACAGTCAAACTCCGCTGCTCGCTCTCGCCATGGCCTTCACCATCGCCTACACCGTGCCGATCGTCTTCCCGGATGCCAGCCGCGTCGTACACAGGGCCTGCACGCTGACCGAGTGGGTCGTCTGGGGTGCCTTCGCGGTGGACTACCTCGTGCGCTTCACCTTGGCCCCCGCGCGTCGACGGTTCGTCCGCACCCATTGGCTCGACCTGCTTGCCGTGCTCCTGCCGATGATCCAGCCCCTGCGACTGTTGCGGCTGGTCTCCACCCTCCTGCTCGTGGGTCGCCGGGCGCGCATGGCACCACAGATACAGCTCACGACCTATGTGGCCGGTTCAGTGGTAGGTCTGATGATGTTCGGCTCACTCGCCGTGTTGAGCGTGGAGCGGGACGCCCCTGACGGCAACATCAAGACCTTGGGCGATGCGGTGTGGTGGTCCTTCACCACCATGACCACGGTGGGCTACGGCGACCTCGCCCCCAAGACAGGCCTGGGTCGGATACTCGCCGTCGGCCTGATGCTCTCTGGTATCGCTCTTCTCGGTGTGGTCACAGCGAACATCGCCGCGTGGTTCATCTCACGGTTCGAGCGCGACGATATGGAGGAGCGACGGCAGACCGCCGCGATCACGGCCTTGGTGGAGGAGGTCCAAGCCCTGCGTTGCGAAGTTGCGCGACTGTCCGGAGCGGAGGCACCGGGTCCTGTGGTTCCGCCGCAACCATCCTTGGTGGTCGACTCCGAGGGCTCAGGACCACCTCGCTAGTCCTCCCACACCTTGAAAGCCCTCACCTGATAGGGCGATTGGGGAAGCCAGACGCCGTCGCCTGGATAGGTCTGAAATTCGCCGGTCTCAGCGCACTCGGCTGACTGGTAGGTGGTCACCGACCGGCCGGTGCGATTGGCCAGCGCCTGGGCCGAGGTCCCCGGTGCCAGCGGTGTGCAGCTCTCCACATCGACCCCGCTGAGCTCATGGACCTGGCGTTTACCCCGGAACTCCGACTTCGCCCACAGGCACAGCTGGCCGGTGGCGCACTTGCCCAGTGCGGTCGCCGGCGTCGCGGCCTGCGCCGAGCCGGGGAGCAAGATGGCGGCGGCCAGGAAGAACGCAGCGCACGCCGCCGAAAGGAGGCTCGGAGTCCGGGCACTCGGCGCTGCGGACGGCCGGGACGTGCGCGGAGCGCCAGAGCGCGCCATGGGCGTGGAAGTGTCGTTACGCATCAGAGATCAACCCCCGCAGGAGAAGGACCCGCCCTTCGGTTCAGGTCGGATCGACTATCTCCACCCTGCACTGATTACTCAGCGTGACGATAGACCTTTCTGGCGACTTCACCCGAACAGGCGAAGCCTCCTCACGGCCCCACTCGGACGCCGCGTGCCATGACTCACCGAAGCGTCCGGCGCCCGCGCATGGAGCCCGTGCACCGCAGGCCCGTCCGGCTCCGCGTCACAGGTGCGCGCCCCCCGCTGCCACGGCGGCGTTCCTGCCGCTCTTGGTGAAACCGGCGACGGCCACCGCAACGGTCGCGACGACGCCCGCGACCGTGAAAGCCAGGCCCATGCCCGAGACGAACGTGTCGTGGGCCACCTTGGTGATCACTTCGGCCACCGCCTCGGGGGTACCCGGCGGCACCGGAGCAATACCGACCTGCACGCCGCCCTGGGCGAGTTCCCGCTGTTCGGGCGCCAGAGCCGGTAGACCCGCCCGCGCCCAGTTCGCGGTGAACACGCCGTCGACCCGGCTGGCCATGACGGCGCCGAGGACGGCTGTGCCAAGGCTTCCGCCAACCTGCATGGCGGCCTGCTGGAGCCCTCCGGCCACCCCGGAGAGTTCCAGGGGGGCGTTGCCGACGATGACCTCGGTGGCACCGACCATGACAGGGGCGAGCCCCAGGCCGAGACCCATGAACCACAACGACATGGTCAGCGTGCTGCTGCCGGCGGTCAGTTGCGCCATCCCGAACATGGAGGCAGCGGTGAGCACCATGCCCGCGACAAGGGGATCCGCGGCCCCATCCTGGTGATCAGGGCACCCGCAGCCGGGGACCCCACGATCATCATCGCCGTCAGCGGCAGCAGGTGCAGCCCGCTGTCGACCGGGCTCATGCCGTGCACGTTCTGCAGGTAGAAGGTGACGAAGAAGAGGCTCCCCATGAAGCCGAAAGCCATCAGGACCATCAGGACGGTGCCTGCCGACAGTGGCACGGAGCGGAACATGCCCAGCGGAACGAGCGGCTCGCGGACCTGGGTCTCCCAGACCGCGAAGAGCGCGAAGGCCAGCAGCGATCCACCTGCGAACAGCAGGGTACGGGCATCCCCCCAACCCCAGGCGGGGGCCTTGATGAGGGCCCAGACCAGGGCGAACATGCCGACGGAGAGCAGCAGTATGCCCAGGACGTCGAAGGATCTCGGGGCGTTCTCGGCGCGGTGGTCCTTAAGCACCAGGAGCCCGAAGGCCAGCGCGAGCACGCCCACCGGCACGTTGATGAAGAACACGGACTGCCAGCTGACATGTTCGACGAGGACGCCGCCGAGGATCGGGCCACCGGCGGTGGAGGCGCCGATGACCATGCCCCAGATCCCGATGGCCATGTTGAGCCTTTCGGCGGGGAAGGTCGCCCGCAGGAGACCGAGTGCCGCGGGCATCAACAGGGCGCCGAAGAGACCTTGGGCCACCCGGAAACCGACCACCAGGGCCACACTGTCGGACAGGCCGATGGCTCCGGACGCCAGGGCGAATCCGGCGATACCCACGAGGAAGGTCTGGCGGTGCCCGAAGCGGTCACCCAACTTCCCGGCGGTGATCAGAGCGACGGCGAGGGCCAACAGGTAGCCGTTGGTTATCCACTGGACGTCCGCGAGGGTGGCACCGAGGTCCTGCTGGATCGCGGGGTTGGCTATCGCCACGATCGTGCCGTCGAGGGCGACCATCATGACGCCGGCTGCCACGGCCCACAGCGTGAGCCAGGGATGTCCGCGGAACCTGTCCGGCTGGCCGGGGGCGGGTGGCTTGGGCAGCGCGTCGTCCGCGAGGGAGATCTGACTGGTCATGCGCAAGAAGATAGTGACAGCGACTGACACCAACAATCGGGTTCTCGGACCGGTAACGCGCCCGTCGCCCCCCGGTAGGGTGCCCCGGTGATGACCCAACGGCCGCCTTCTTTGTCCGCCATCCCCTCCGGCCTGCGCGAACGGAAGAAGCAGCGCACCCGTGACGCACTCCTGCGCGCGGCCCTAACCCTGTTCACCACCCAGGGATATGAGCAGACGACCGTCGATGAGATCGCCGAGTCCGTCCACGTCTCGCAGCGCACCTTCTTCCGGTACTTCGCCAACAAGGAAGAGGCCGCCTTCGAAGTGCAGGACCTCGTGGAGTCTCGGTTCGTCTCGGAGCTCAGCTCCCGCCCGGCCGCCGAGGGTCCACTGACCGCGATGCGCAATGCCGTCCTGTGCTCCTGGGACACGATCGGCGAGGCGATCACCGAACTGATCCCCGTGGAGCTGTACATGCGGACGTACCAGATGATCGAGTCGACGCCGGCCCTGCTGGCGGTCCACCTGCGACGCTCTGCCGAACTGGAGGAACGGATCGCCCGCATCGTCGCCGATCGCGAGGGTCTGGACGTCGACACCGACCCGCGCCCCCGAGTCGCAGTCGCCTCCTTCACTGGCGTCATGCGGGTGACAGGTCGACTCTGGGGCCAAGGCGCGGACTTCAGCGTCGAAGCGATCCGCCAGATGACCGCGGCCTACCTGGATCACCTCGGCCCGGCGCTGGCCGCGGACTGGCGGAAACCGAGCGGGCACGGATTGTAGCCGCCCGTGCGGGCAAATGACCGGAAAATCCAGGGAAGCCCCTGACCGGGCGTGAGGCTGGTCACGCACTGCTGCGACGCACCGTCAGGTCTCTTAGGGTGTCCGGCAGTGAATTCCATCGGCACCACACCCTCCAGCGCCCCCTCCGCCGCCTCGGCGGCCTCCCGTATCGGGCGCACCCTGCTCGCACTGGGCGTGGTCCTCGTCATGCTCGCCACCACCGGGTGGAGCGCCCTGCCGCACGACCGCTTCATGGACACCCCGCGTGAGGCAGCCCGAGCGGCCTGGGCTGCGGACCGCAGCAACGGCGGCCCTTTGCCGGGGCCCGGTAGCTCCGCCTCCGATGTCGCCCGCTTCTTCGCCACCCTCCCCCTCGGCGACCGACTGCGTCTGGTGACCCGGCATCCCCTGGTCGTCGGCAACCTCGACGGCGTCCCGATCGACCTGCGCTACCGAGCCAACCGCCGTGCCCTGGCCCTGGCCCACCGCGCGGAGTTGCGACGCACCCACGACCGCCGACTCACGCCCTCAGGCCTGCGTGAAGCGGTGCGCCGCACCCATCGCTTCGCTGCCCTGCAGAAGGTCAACAGGCAGGTACTCGCCTTCGACCCCACCGGAGGTGGGCGGGTCGCCGAGGTCTTCGGTGACCTCCAAAGCGCCGAGCGCGTGTCCGTGGTCGTGCCGGGTGTCGACACCGATGTGCTCTCCTTCGAGAAGAGCGCCCGCCGCTACACCGCCACGGCCGGCATGGCCAGCGCACTCTACGCGGCGGAACGCGCCGCGGCACCGAACCTACGGACCGCGGTCATCGCCTGGGCGGACTACACAGCTCCGGAGGGGATCGGCATGGACGCCGCCACCGGACGGCTCGCGACAGACGGGGCGCTGCGTTTGGAGTCCCTGCTGGGGGCACTTCCCGACCGGTCCACCACCGCACTGTTCTGCCACAGTTACGGCTCTGTGGTCTGCGGAGTAGCCGCGCACCACCTTCCCGCCCGGGTGACGGACCTGGTGGTGGCGGGCAGCCCCGGAATGCGCACACCAAGTGTCACCGCGCTGCGGACCCAGGCCCGGGTCTGGGCGGTGCGGTCGGCGGACGACTGGATCGCGGACGTGCCCTACCTGATGGTGGGCGGCCTGGGACACGGGGCCGATCCGGTGGAACCGGAATTCGGTGCCAGGGTGCTGTCCGCGGCCGGATCGCATGGGCACGCCGGCTATTTTGAGCCAGGAACGGAATCCGTCACCAACTTCGCCAGGATTGGCGTGGGTTCCTTTGAATCAGTGAGCTGTGCGGGCGCCGAAGACACCTGTCGCAGGGGAATTTACGGCCCAACGGGGCAGTGACACGGGTATCGCCGGAAAATCACCCCACGCATCCGGGGCGACGTTCGGGCCCTCGCCGCATACGATGAGCCACATGGGTGATGTGCTGGCCGGAAATCAAGCCGCCTGGGAGTTCCACTCGGACTCGGTGCTCATCCGCTTCGAACGAGGGATCCGCACACCACGACTGTGGAACGCGTTGGGCGAACGCCACGTCCCGTTCGATGCGTTGGCCGGGGTGTCGCTGACCCCTGGCCGCCGTCACAGCATCGTGCTGCACGCAGTCCCCCGTCAGGGAGCGGATCCGCTGATGGAGGCGGCAGCCGGGCAACTCAAGGACGACTGCGATCCCTACCGGCTGGTGTTGCCGGTCGAACGTGCCGGGGACGCCGAACTCGCGGTCGAGCGGCTGCGCTCTCGGATCGGACCGGAGGTCACCGAACCGGCCGCGCGATTCCTGGTCGACGCACCGCAGGGCCCGATGCAGTTCAAGGCGTACGACGCGAAGGCCACCTTCGACGGCACCGAGGTCCGCTTCCGCTGGTCACGGACGGGGGCCTCCACGGCGAAGTGGAAGGCCGGGGACCAGTGTTTCCCGCTGGTCGAACTCAGCGGGGTCGAGTGGCGCGCCCCCGGGGCACGAGGCGGACATCTGCGCTTGCTACGGCGGGCGGACGCGGGAGTACTACCCGTTTCGGCACCCGACCAGGACCCGGCAGCGGTGGTGATCGGCATGGGATGCCCGGTGCACGAGTCCCTGCCGTTCGCCGCCGCCGTGCTCCACGCGGTGCGTGAGCGCGGGCCCGCTGTCCCGGTCACGGCCGTACCGGCGGCCCGGCGGGATCCGGCGGACATCGCCGACCGGATCCGGCACCTGGGCGATCTGCACGGAGCCGGGCTGCTCACCGACGACGAGTTCACCTCGAAGAAGGCGCAGTTGCTCGCCGAACTCTGAGCCGCGCTACTCCCGGGGGCTCAGCGCTCGCGGTCCACGGCGGTGAAGGACATGTCCGCGTAGCGGTCGCCGGCTACCTGGGAGGCGAGTGGCTCCAGCAGGGCCAGTTCCTGTGGAGTGAGGACGATCCGGGTCGCAGCCGTGTTCTCCATCAGTCGGCTGCGCTTGCGGGTACCGGGGATCGGCACCACGGGCAGGCCGTGCACCTGCGCCCGCTGTTGCACCCACGCCAGGGCGATCTGCGCCGGAGTGGCTCCGTGGGCGCCGGCGACCTTGCGCACCTCTTCCAACAGTGCGGTGTTGGCCCGGGCGTTCTGGCCGGTGAAGCGCGGCTGGTACTGACGGAAGTCACTGTCGGAGAGATCCTTGCCGGCATCTGCGAAGGATCCCGTCAGGAATCCGCGCCCCAGCGGCGAGTACGGCACGAAGGCCACGCCGAGTTCCGCCGCGGCCCCGACCGCACTGTGCTCCACGTCACGACTGAACAGCGACCATTCGGACTGGAGGGCGGCGATCGGGTGCACCTCATGTGCCTCCCGCAGTTCAGGGCCGGTGACCTCGCTCAGACCCAGGTACCGCACCTTACCCTCGGTGACGAGTTCGGCCATGGCACCCACCGATTCGGCGAACGGCACCGAAGGGTCGCGCCGGTGCATGTAGTAGAGGTCGATGGTGTCGATGCCAAGCCGCCGCAGACTCCTCTCGACGGCCTCACGGATGTAGGCAGGGTCGTTTCGCACCGAGCGGGCGTGTGGGTCCTCGGTGCGCACCACGGCGTACTTGGTGGCCAGGACTACCTCGTCCCGGTGATCGGCGAGGAAGGGGGCCAGGAATTCCTCGTTGGCCCCGCGACCGTAGATGTCTGCTGTGTCGAAGAGCGTGACGCCCGCCTCCAGTGCGGCGTGGAGGGTGTCATGGGCGGCGCCGACGTCCGTCTGCCCGTAGAACTCGCTCATTCCCATGCAGCCGAGCCCCTGCACGCCGACCAACGGGCCGCCGGTACCGAGCTGCACCCGCGCGATCTTGCCTTCGGTCATGAGTTCTGCGCCTTTCCGGGTGCCTGTGCAGCACCGGTGTAGATGTCGATCTTGTAGTCGAGTACGGACAGCGTTTCCTGGAGTTCGGCTATCCGGGCCCGCACGTCCCGACGCGTGCTCTCCAGCAGTTCCCGGCGCTCACCAACGGTGTGGGCACCCTCGCGCACCAGTTCCGCGTAGCGCACCATGTCCGCCACCGGCATGCCGGTCATGCGCAGTTTCCCCACGAAACCGAGCCACTCCAGGTCCTTGTCGTGGAACCGGCGCTGTCCGGAGTGTGAGCGGTCCACCAGGGGCATCAGCCCGATCCGCTCGTACCAGCGCAGCGTGTGCGCACTCAGTCCGGTTATCTCCGCCACCTCGCTGATCGTGTACCGGGTCTGCGTCAGGCTCATGCCCTCCACGCTAAAACCCTTGAGTGCACTCCAAGCAAGCGCACCGGGCCGATGCACCCGGATGCGGCCGTGAAGGCGCCGGTAGGCTCAGCTCCATGGACAGCTTGCGGATCATCGACAACTGGCCGGTACCGATCGCAGCGGCAGCCGTCGTGCGTGCCGACGGCACGATCGTCGGCACCCACGGCCCGGTCGACCACCGGTTTCCGCTGGCTTCGGTGACGAAGCCCCTCACCGCCTACGCCGCACTCGTGGCGTACGAGGAGGGGGCGATCGAACTCGACGAGCCGGCCGGGCCCGAGGGTTCCACCGTTCGCCACCTGCTCGCCCACACCAGCGGTCTGGCCTTCGACGAGCACCGTGTGGTGGCTGCTCCAGGGGAGCGCCGCCTGTACTCCAACGCGGGGTTCGAGGAACTCGGCGACCACATCGCGAAGGCCTCTGGCATCCCCTTCGCCGAGTACCTCCGCGAGGCCGTCTTCGAACCCCTGGGCATGACCGCCACCGCCCTGGAGGGCTCTCCGGCCAGGGACGGCGTGTCCTGCGTGAGCGACCTCGTCCGTTTCGCCGCCGAACTCCAGGCACCCCGACTGCTCGACCCCCGGACGGTCGCCAGCGCCACCGAGGTCGTACACCCGGGGCTCAAGGGCGTACTTCCCGGGTACGGCCACCAGTCGCCCAACGACTGGGGGTTGGGTGTGGAGATCCGGGATGGCAAGTTCCCGCACTGGACGGGCGCTACCTCCTCCCCCCGCACGTTCGGCCACTTCGGCCAGTCCGGCACCTTCCTGTGGGTGGACCCGGAAGCACGGGCGGCCTGTGTGGCGTTGACGGACCGTGCTTTTGGTCCCTGGGCCGTTCAGGCGTGGCCGCCCTTCACCGACGCGGTGCTCGCCGAACTCAGGGTGCACGGCGGGGAGTGACGCACTTCACAGGCCCAACTGTGCCGGTCTGACTGGTTCCAACCGAAAAATCCAACATTCCGATCGCACTTGGGATAGCTAGATTCCCGTTCTCATCACAACTTGAGAGAACCAGGGTGTTCAGAGTGCGAATGCGCAAGATCTGGGTGACGGCCGCGGCCGTCACCGCAGGCGTCACGGGGGTGTTCGCCCTCCAGGGGGTCGCCGGCTCGGGCTCATTCCTCGACGGCGGGCCCACCCGCACGAGCTCCGGATCGGCGGGCTCCGCCAGTCCGAACAGACCGGTCAAGACGGCCCTGCGCACGGCAGCCCTGAAGGTCTCCGAAGATCACCCCGAGGCGAACTACCGGGACGACGACACCAAGCCCTTCAGCATGCTCGCGGTGTCCTGGGACGAGTACCGCGCCAAGGTGAACGGCTCCATCCAGGTGCGCACGAAGTCCCGCAAGAGCGGGCAGTGGTCACGGTGGCTCACCCTGGAGTCCTCAGGGGAGGCGGCATCCGACGGTCCGCGCCCCGGCCTGCGCGGCGCATCGGAGCCGGCGTGGGTCGGTCCTTCCAACGGGATCGAGGTGCGGGTGAGCGGCCAGGGGTCCGCGCTCCCCGCCGGCATGCGCCTGGACATGGTCGACCCCGGCACTTCCCAAGTGATCAGCGCCAAGCCCGCGGCCTTCGCACTGCCCGCGGCCAGCAGCGAGCCGTCCCAGCCCACCACGGTCACCGAGGACCCCGCCGCTCCCACCCCCGAAGCCCCGGAGCCGAGCCCCGAGGTGGCGACGGCCACGCCCACCCCGGACGCCGGCACGCCCACCTCGGACGCGACCACGCCCACGCCCGAGGTCAGCGAACCCGCACCCACACCCGAGCCCCCCACCGCGGCCCCCTCCCCCTCTCCCACCACCACCGCCGGACCGGTCTCCGGCGTGCCACGCCCCTCGATCGTCAGCCGCTCCCAGTGGGGCGCCGACGAGTCGATGAACGACGAGGACCCGGTCTACGGCCAGGAAGTCAAGGCGGTCTTCGTCCACCACACCGCGCAGACCAATGCGTACAGCTGTGCCGACTCCGCCGCGATCATGCGAGGCCTGCACACCCTGCACGTGAAGTCCAACGGCTGGAAGGACCTCGGCTACAACTTCATCGTCGACAAGTGCGGCACCGTCTTCGAGGGCCGCAAGGGCGGTGTGGATCGCCCCGTCACCGCCGCCCACACGCTCGGCTTCAACACCGACACCACCGGCATCGCCGTCATCGGCAGTTACACCACCGAGGACGCCGAAGCCGTCGCCAAGCAGGCAGTCGCCCATGTCGCGGCCTGGAAGCTCGGCCAGTACAAGTACGACCCCGAGGGCAGCACCACCTTGACCGCCGGCCTGAGCAACGGCAAGTTCAGCAACGGCCAGTCCGCGGTCTTCAAGCGCATCTCGGGGCACCGCGACGGCTTCGCCACCGAATGCCCCGGAACCGTCCTGTACGGACAACTGCCCGCGATCCGCACCATGGCGGGCGGAGCCGTCAACGGACTGATCGTCAGCTCCGTTCAGGGTGCCGGTAAGTCCGGCACCACCTACTACACCAAGGGCAAGATCACCGTCAGTTGGTCGACCACTACTCCGGCCGCCCTGATCAAGGGATACGAGCTGTTGGTCGACGGAGTCAAGGTCGCCGAAGCCGGCGCCGGCGCCGCCTCCGCCCAGACGACGCTCGACCTCGGCAGCCACAAGGTGGAGGTGCGGGCCACGAGTCAGTCCGGTGAGAGCGTGCGCTCTCCGGCCGTCACGGTCATCGCCGAGACCAATCCCCCGGAGTTCACCAGCAAGCCTTCGCTGGAGCTGCGCACCGGCACCGTGGAAACCACCGCCGTTCCCGTCCGACTTCGGTGGAAGGCGACCGACGCCGAGGCCCTGCGACAGGTACGGCTCACCAGCCCCTTGGTGAAGTACTACGCCCCGACGACGACCAGCGCCTCGCACACCGCCGCGTCCGCGAAGTCCACCCGGTGGTACATGCGGGCGTACGACCAAGCCGGCAACTACAGCCCGTCCAGCTCCGTGGCCGGCACCCCAGTGATCGTCCAGGAGTCCTCCGCGGTCAAGTCCGGCTCCTGGAGCACCCGTTCCAACAGCAGCTACCTGGGCGGTAAGTCCTATTCCAGCTCCTCCAAAGGAGCGAGCCTGACGTACACCTTCACCGGCCGCTCCGTGGCGCTGGTCTTCTCCCGGGCGAGCGACTCCGGGCAGGTCGACGTCTACTTCGACGGTGTGAAGACCAAGACGGTCGACCTGAAGTCCTCCACGGTGAAGTACCGGTACGCGTTCTACTCCAAGACCTGGAGCAGCAGCGCCAGCCACACGGTGAAGGTGGTGGTCACCGGGACCAGCGGACGCCCGACGATCACCACGGACGGAATCGTCTATCTGAAGTAGCGCCCGCAGCAACGGCGCCGGGTCTGCTGCTCAGGGCAGCGCCCACACCAACAGCTCCCCCGGGGACCGGCCCATGGCCACCGCCCGCGACCCTCCGGCGCCGGTGATCCGCGCCGAATCCCCGGGGCCGAGCTGCTCTCCGGCCAGGCCCACCTCGCCGCGCACCACGTGGACATACGTGCGTGGCGATGCCGGAAGCACGGCGCTTTGCCCCGGGGCGAGCCGGCGCACGTACAGGACGGACCCAGCTGCCGGCACGGCATAAGAGGCCCCGTCCGCGAGGCCACGCACGAGCTCGTAGTCCGGCTCGCCGCCCGGCTCCAGCGGCTCCAGCCAGATCTGCACGAAGCGCAGGGCCACGACCCCGTCGTTGCGTTCTACATGCCGCACACCGGTGGCGGAACTGAGACGTTGCAGGTCACCGGGGCGCACCACGCTGGCGTGACCGGCACTGTCTCGATGCGTCAGCTCGCCCTCGATCACCCAGGTGACGATCTCGGTATGGCTGTGCGGGTGTTCGTCGAAAGCCGCACCGGGTGCCAGGCGTTCCTCGTTGCAGGCCAGCACGGGACCGAAACGGAGGTTGTCGGGATCGTAGAAACCTCCGAAGGAGAACGCGTGCCGCGAGTCGATACCCGCCGACTCGTCCCCGCCCACGTATCGGTCCTCGGATCGCAGCACTTCCATCATGTGCGTCACCGTAACCCCCCGGGAGTCGGTATAGGCGTCCGGATAAGGCAGTCTTGTCCCGTGCCCCAACCCGAACGTGAGCATTCCCCAGCGCCCGCCCATCCGCATGCCGCGACCCTGCGCCGCCTGGAGAAGTCCTCCGGCCGGCTCGCGGCCAATGCCATCGCGCGGATGGACGAGACGCTGCCGTGGTACCGGGCCATGCCCCCGGAGAACCGGTCCTGGATCGGCCTGGTAGCCCAGGCCGGAATCGCGGCGTTCACCGAGTGGTTCCGGCATCCCGAAACCCCGCAAGCGATCTCCACGGACGTGTTCGGCACCGCTCCGCGGGAACTGACCCGAGCGATCACCCTGCGCCAGACCGTCGAGATGGTCCGCACCACGATCGAGGTCATGGAAGCGGCCATCGACGAGGTGGCGGCGCCCGGTGACGAGTCGATCCTGCGCGAGGCGTTGCTCGTGTACGCCCGGGAGATCGCCTTCGCCACCGCCCAGGTGTACGCGCAGGCCGCCGAGGCCCGCGGCGCCTGGGACGCCCGACTGGAATCCCTGGTCGTCAACGCGGTGCTCTCGGGCGAGGCCGACGAAGGCGCGCTGTCCAGAGCCGCTGCGCTGGGCTGGAACTCACCGGAACACGTGTGCGTCATCCTGGGCACCGCACCCGACGGGGACAGCGAGCTCACGGTGGAGGCGATCCGCCGGGCCGCGCGGCACGCGAAACTCCAGGTGCTCACCGGAGTGCTGGGCGACCGACTCGTGGTCATCGCGGGCGGCAGCGACAACCCCCTCCACGTGGCCAAGGGGCTGATCGGCCCGTTCGCGGCCGGCCCCGTCGTGGCCGGTCCGGTCGTGCCCGACCTGCTCAACGCCACCAAGTCGGCACAGGCCGCGGCTGCCGGGCTGCGGGCCTGCGCGGCCTGGCAGGACGCGCCACGGCCGGTGCTCGCGGACGATCTCCTGCCGGAGCGGGCCATTGCCGCGGACCCTGCCGCCAGGGAACAACTAGTGGAGGAGATCTACAGACCGCTGGAGGAGGCTGGTTCCGCCCTCCTGGAGACTCTGAGCGTCTACCTGGAGCAGGCCAGCAGCCTCGAAGGCGCCGCCCGGATGCTCTTCGTGCACCCGAACACCGTGCGCTACCGGCTCCGACGTGTGACGGACGTCACCGGATGGTCGCCATCGGATGTACGGTCCGCGTTCACCCTGCGGATCGCCCTGATCCTCGGGCGTCTGGCCGACGGGGATCTGCAGTCCTAAACTTTTGTCGGACATGCACAATTCCCCTGACCGTTCTTCGTCCCTGTCCCCACGGGCGGTGACGACCGTCCACAAGAGAGAGTGTGAGGGTGCTCGTACTCGTCGCTCCCGGCCAAGGCGCTCAGACGCCCGGCTTCCTGACTCCCTGGCTCGAACTGCCCGGCGCCGCCGACCGCCTCGCCGGTTGGTCCGAGGCCATCGGGCTGGACCTCGTTCGCTACGGCACGACCGCCGACGCAGACGAGATCCGTGACACCGCTGTGGCTCAGCCGCTGCTGGTCGCCGCGGGTCTGCTCTCGGCTTCCGCACTTCAAACGCCCGGCGCGTTCGGCGCTGTGGCCGGCCACAGCGTCGGTGAGATCACCGCCGCCGCCTACGCCGGCGTGCTCGGCGAGGCCGAGGCCTTGTCCTTCGTCCGCACCCGCGGACTGGGCATGGCCGATGCCGCCGCCGTCACCCAAACCGGCATGTCCGCCGTGCTCGGCGGGGACCGCGACAGCGTGGTCGCGCATCTGGAAGGCTTGGGGCTGACGCCGGCGAACATGAACGGCGGCGGCCAGATCGTGGCCGCAGGCACGGCGGAGCAACTCGCCGCGCTGAGTGAGAACAAGCCGGAGGGCGCCCGGGTCATCCCACTGAAGGTGGCCGGTGCCTTCCACACGCACCACATGGCCCCGGCGGTCGCGGCACTCGGCGAGGCAGCCGAGCGGCTTTCCGTCAGCGACCCGGTGCTGAACTACGTCTCCAACGCCGACGGCAAGGTCGTGACCACGGGCGCCGATGTCGTCGCCCGCCTGGTCAGCCAGGTCTCCAATCCGGTCCGCTGGGACCTGTGCATGGAGACCTTCGCTGAGCTCGGGGTCACGGCGATGATCGAGGTCTGCCCCGGCGGTACCCTCGCGGGTCTGGCCAAACGCGGTCTGCCCGGCGTGAAGACGCTGGCGCTGAAGACCCCGGAGGACCTCGACAAGGCGCGTGCGCTCATCGCCGAGCACACCGCCTGAGAGAAGGAGCCCACAAGAGCATGTCGAAGATCAAGCCTGCCAAGGGCTCCCCGTACGCAGGCATCCTGGGCGTCGGCGGCTACCGCCCGACCCGAGTGGTGCCCAATGAGGTGATCCTGGAGACGATCGACTCCTCCGACGAGTGGATCCGTTCACGTTCGGGCATCACGACCCGGCACTGGGCCTCTCCCGAGGAGACCGTGGCGGCCATGTCCGTCGAGGCCTCCGGCAAGGCCATCGCGGATGCCGGCATCGTGCCGGAGCAGATCGACGCAGTGATCGTCTCCACCGTCTCGCACTTCAAGCAGACTCCCGCGATCGCCACCGAGATCGCGGACCGGATCGGCGCCGGCAAACCCGCGGCGTTCGACATCTCGGCGGGCTGCGCCGGCTTCGGCTACGGCCTGACCCTGGCCAAGGGCCTGGTCGTCGAGGGTTCCGCCACGTACGTACTGGTCATCGGGGTGGAACGTCTTTCGGATCTGACGGACCTGGAGGACCGGGCGACGGCCTTCCTGTTCGGCGACGGCGCGGGCGCCGTGATCGTCGGTCCATCCAGCGTGCCGGCGATCGGCCCGACGGTCTGGGGATCCGAAGGCGACAAGTCCGAGACGATCAAGCAGACCGTGCCGTGGGACGAGTACCGTTCCGGTCCGGTGGAGAAGTTCCCGGCCATCACCCAGGAGGGTCAGGCGGTGTTCCGCTGGGCCGTCTTCGAGATGGCCAAGGTCGCCCAGCAGGCGCTCGACGCGGCCGGCATCACCTCGGACGACCTGGACGTCTTCATTCCGCACCAGGCGAACATGCGCATCATCGACTCGATGGTGAAGACTCTGAAGCTACCGGAGCACGTCACGGTCGCCCGTGACGTGGAGACCACCGGCAACACCTCGGCCGCCTCGATTCCGCTCGCCATGGAGCGGCTCTTGGCCACGGGTGCCGCCAAGAGCGGGGACACCGCTCTCGTCATCGGTTTCGGGGCCGGTCTCGTGTACGCCGCGACGGTCGTTACTCTCCCCTAGTCGCTCGCTTCCCGCGGACACCCTCCCGGGATCGGAGCGTCGCAACCACCGCACCACCACGCACCACCTCAGATACACATCCAAGGAGCGCCAGATGGCTTTCACCCAGGACGAAATCGTCGAGGGTCTCGCCGACATCGTGAACGAGATCGCCGGTATCCCCGCTGAGGACGTCCAGCTGGACAAGTCCTTCACCGACGACCTGGACGTCGACTCGCTGTCCATGGTCGAGGTCGTCGTCGCCGCCGAAGAGCGCTTCGACGTCAAGATCCCGGACGAGGACGTCAAGAACCTCAAGACGGTCGGCGACGCTGCCGACTACATCCTCAAGCACCAGGCCTGACCGCCGAGCGTTAGTCGCCACCCGGCGGTGACGCCGTGACAATTCAGCACCCTCGACACGTGGAGAAAGAATTCCTGTGAGCCCGACCAATCGCACTGTGGTCGTCACCGGTATCGGCGCCACCACTCCGCTGGGTGGCGACAGCGCTTCCACCTGGGACGGCCTCCTCGCGGGCCGTTCCGGGGTGAAGCCCCTGGAGGGCGAGCGCTTCGCCGAACTCCCGGTCCGCATCGCCGCTCAGGCGGCCGTCGACCCGGGCGACGTCCTTCCCCGGCCCGTCGCCCGCAAGCTGGACCGCTCGGCGCAGTTCGCGCTGATCGCGGCCAAGGAGGCTTGGACGGACGCCGGATACACCGCCCCCGCTGGTGAGGACAGCCAAGTCGCTCCCGAGCGTCTGGGCACCGTCATCGCCTCTGGGATCGGCGGTGTCACCACGCTGCTCGACCAGTACGACGTACTGAAGGACAAGGGCGTGCGTCGGGTCTCCCCGCACACCGTCCCCATGCTCATGCCCAACGGCCCCTCCGCCAACGTCGGCTTGGAGGTGAACGCCCAGGCGGGCGTCCACACCCCGGTCAGCGCCTGCGCCTCCGGTGCCGAGGCCATCGGCTATGCCGTCGAGATGATCCGCACCGGCCGGGCCGACGTGGTCGTCGCCGGAGGCACCGAAGCGGCCATCCACCCGCTGCCGATCGCCGCCTTCGCCAACATGATGGCGATGTCCAAGAACAACGAGGAGCCCACCAAGGCTTCTCGCCCCTACGACAAGGCCCGCGACGGTTTCGTCCTCGGCGAGGGCGCCGGCGTCGTGGTCCTGGAGTCCGCGGAGCACGCCGCCGCCCGTGGCGCGCGCGTCTACTGCGAGGTACTGGGTCAGGGGCTGTCCGCGGACAGCCACCACATCGCCCAGCCCGAGCCCACCGGCCGCGGTGTCGCGGCGGCGGTGCAGAACCTCCTGGACAACACCGGCCTCAACCCGGCCGAGGTGGTCCACCTCAACGCCCACGCCACCTCGACCCCGCAGGGCGACAGCGCGGAGGTTAAGGCTCTGCGCAAGGTGTTGGGAGATGACCTCGACCACGTCGCGATCTCCGCGACCAAGTCGATGACCGGTCACCTGCTCGGCGGTGCCGGTGGCATCGAGACCGTCGCCACCGTGCTGGCGCTGTACCACCGGCTGGCTCCCGCCACGATCAACATCGACGACCTCGACGAGGACATCGACGCAGACATCGTGGTCGGTGAACCGCGCAAGCTGCCTGAGGGCGACATCGTCGCGATCAACAACTCCTTCGGGTTCGGCGGCCACAACGTGGTACTGGCCTTCCGCAGCATCTGACTCAAACGACACGAAGGGGCCCCGGCCGGAACTGGAGAGTTCCGGGCGGGGCCCCTTCGTGGCCAGGTGCCGGGCCACCGGTCGTTCAGACCACCTGGTGGAGCCAGCGCACCGGGGCTCCCTCGCCCGCGTAGCGGAAGGGTTCCAATTCGTCGTCCCAGGGTTTGCCGAGCAGCTTGGAGATCTCCACCGACAGCTCGCTCTCGCCGCCGGCCGACCTCACGAGTGCGGCGCGCAACCGGTCTTCGGGCACCAGGATGTCCCCGTGCAGTCCGGTGACCGCGTGGAAGATGCCCAACGCCGGCGTGGCGCTGTAGCGCTCCCCCTCGGCCGTGGGGCACGGTTCGGCGGTCACCTCGAAGCGGAGCATGTGCCATCCGCGGAGTGCCGAGGCAAGTCGGGCAGCAGTGCCGGCCTCGGCCTGCCAGGAGAACTCGGCTCTCCAGGTACCGGGCGAGGCCGGCTGTCTGATCCAGTCGAGGTTGACCCGCCCTCCAAGCACACCCGCTACCGCCCATTCGACATGCGGGCAGAGCGCGCGGGGTGCGGAGTGCACGTACAGAACTCCACGTGTCGTCACCGGGACCTCCAGTGTGGGACGAGGTTCGCCTTCCCCAGCGGCCTTGCACCCGTGCCGCTCCCGAGGTCACCCATAGTAAACAGCATCGGGAGTGAATCTCCTGAAAAGGGACAGTTTGTGACGTGATGTAATTTAACGGAATATCCTGGCATCGTGCGGAGGGCCGCGCACTGTTCTGCCAAGGCAAAAGCTACCGTGCGCCGGGGGCGCAAGTGTGACGTACGGTCGGTCCACAGGCGTGCGGAAACCGAGCGGATCACCCTGCGGGGCGCCCGGGCAGCAGGAGCAGGCAACAAGTGGGAGGGCAGACCTCATGCGTGACGTCCCAGAGCGGTTCCGCGAGCGGAGCCGCCTCAAGGCATCCATAGCGGGCACCCTCCTCCTGGTCGGAGCCCTGACGGGGTGCCAGGCGAGCGGAGCCGACAACGCCGGAGCCCGCGCGAGCCGCACGGCCGTAGCTTCCACGCCCTCGGCGACACCGGCCTGGAACCCCGCCCCCGCATCTATCGCCGCTGTGGGTGACTCCATCACCCGTGGTTTCGACGCCTGTTCGGTACTGGCGGACTGCCCGGAAGCGTCCTGGGCCACCGGGGACGACCCTCAGGTGCGCAGCCTGGCCACCCGACTTCGGGAAGACACCGAAGCCGCAGCGGAAGGAGCGGAGAACCTCAGCTGGAACCTCGCCCGCACCGGCGCACGGGTGGCCGACCTCGCCGCACAGATGAACGCCGCCGCCCAATACCGTCCGGAGCTGGTGACCGTGATGATCGGGGCCAACGACGCCTGCCGCACATCGGTGGACGCGATGACTCCGGCACCCGAGTTCCAGGAAGCCTTCCGACGGGCACTGGTGGGACTGCGCGCCCAACTACCCAAAACCCAGGTCTACGTCTCCAGCGTGCCCGATCTGCGCCGACTCTGGGAGCAGGGGCGCGGAAGCGAGCTGAGCACCCGGGTGTGGAAGCTCGGCATCTGCCCGTCGATGCTGGCCGACCCGGAAGCGCATGACACGGCGGCGAACGCACGGCGGGCCGCTGTGCGCTCGCGAGTCATCGAGTACAACCGGGCGCTGCAGGAAGTGTGTGACCGCGACGAACTATGCCGTTACGACGGCGGGGCGGTATTCCGGTACCCCTTCACGACCGCACAGCTGAGCACATGGGACTGGTTCCACCCCGGCATCGACGGCCAGGCGCGCCTCGCCGAACTGGCACACCGCCAGATCACCACGGTCCGCTAGCCCTCCCGGTCTCCTCGGGACCGCTCGGGTGCCGCCCGGCCTCAGTTTTCGATCGGCTGCACCTGGGGCCTCTGCGATACGCCCTCGGCCTCCTCGGCCCCACCCGGCGGCAGCAGATCACGCACCATCAAGGTCGCGCCAGCCACCGCTCCGGGCATGAGGAACACCGCTACCAAGGGCACCAGGAAGGCCACCACCAGCGGCACCCCGAAGCCGAGTGCAAGCATCCGCCTTCCACGCAGCAGCGCCAAGCGCTCACGGAGTTCGACCCTGCGCCGCTGGAGGGCGACCGCACTCAACTCCTCAGCCAGGAAGAAACCCGAGACGCAGAAGCCGACCACGGGAATCACCGTCTGGCCGATCACGGGGAGGAAGCCGAGCCCGAAGAGGAGGATCCCGTAGAGCAGGACTCTCACGAGGACCCTCAAGCTGTCACGAGCCGAGATCCAAAGTTCCCGCCACAGGGGCAGGCCGGACTCGGGGACCTCGCCGCCCTCGGCACGGTCGACCTCTTCGGAGAGGGCCTCGTAGAAGGGCTGGCCGACCAGCAAGGTGACCGAGGTGAAGGTGATCACCGCGAGGAACAGACCCAGGCCGAAGACCAGAGCCGTCAGGAAACCTCGGAAGACGCCGAGCCAGGCACCAGCCCAGTCGTCGGCGAACGGGGTCGTCCAGGCCACGAAGTCATCGGCTCCGTATCCGAGACCGATGAGCGCGGCGAGGTACAGAGCCAGTGAGACCAGGGCCGGCAGCAGCCCCAGACCGAGGCGGCGACCGTGCTGGAACACCCATCGTTGTCCGGCCAGCTGGTACCGCACGCCCTCCATCAGATCTCGCATGGCGCGCAGCCTATCCGGGCCGCGAGAGGATCCGCGGGTCGCATCCGCGTGATGGGCTGCGACCCACGGCCACCCCGGAGGCAGAGCGGCCTCCGGGGCGTTTGGGCGAAGTCGAACTCAGACGGCCAGCTCGACCGTGATGTTGCCGGCCGTGGCCTTGGAGTACGGGCAGACCTGGTGGGCCTTCTCGATGAGGTCCTTGGCAGTCGCCGCGTCCACGTTCGGGATCCTGGCGGAGATCTTGACGATGAGGCCGAAACCTTCGTCGTTCTTACCGATGCCCACCTCGGCGGTCACCGTGGAGCCGGATATGTCCGCGCTCTCGTTGCGAGCGACGACACCGAGAGCACCCTGGAAGCAGGCGCTGTAGCCGGCCGCGAACAGTTGCTCCGGGTTGGTACCGGCACCACTGCCGCCCATCTCCTTGGGCGGGTTGACGACCACGTCGAGCTGGCCGTCATGGGTGGCGACGCGACCATCACGGCCGTTTTCCGCGGTGGCAACGGCGGTGTAGAGCACGTCGGACTGCTGGATGGACATGAAAGGAAATCCTCCTGGTGTGCGCCGCGACTCGCGCCCACGATCGCGACGGCCTGAGGTGAGCCTAGCGGGTGAAGGAAACGATCATCTTCCCGGTGTTCTCACCGCGGAGCATGCCCAGGAAGGCCGCCACACCGTTCTCTATGCCCTCCACGACCGTCTCGTCGTACTGCAGCTCTCCCGAGCGCAGCCATCCGGCCACGTCCTGGACGAAGGTCTGCTGGAGACCGGTGTGGTCACCGACGAGCACGCCTTGAAGACGCAGTCGCTTACCGATGACCAGGGCGAGGTTACGCGGACCGGCAGGCGGCTCGGTGTCGTTGTACTGCGCGATCGCGCCGCAGAGCGTGGCTCGGCCATGCACCTTCAGAGAGCCGATGGCGGCCTCAAGGTGGTCACCGCCGACGTTGTCGAAGTACACGTCGATGCCCTCGGGAGCGGCGGCCTTCAGCTGCTGCGCCACGGGGCCGTTCTTGTAGTTGAACGCGGCGTCGAAGCCGTACTTGCCGGTGAGCAGGGCGACCTTCTCGTCGGAACCGGCCGAGCCGATGACCCGGGAGGCGCCCTTGATCTTGGCGAACTGACCGACCAGGCTCCCGACGGCGCCCGCAGCACCCGAGACGAACACGGCGTCCCCCTCCTTGAAGGACGCGGTCTCGAAGAGCCCGGCGTAGGCGGTCAGGCCCGGCATACCCAGGATGCCCAGGTAGTAGGAGAGCGGCGCGAGCGAGCCGTCGACCTTGGTCGCGTGCGCGGCCTCCACTTCGGCGTACTCGCGCCAGCCGAGGCCGTGCAGGACGTGGTCGCCGACGTTGATCCCCTCGGCGGCGGAGGCGATGACCTCGCCGACCGCCCCGCCGTCCATCGGCTGGTCCAGCTGGAACGGAGGGATGTAGGACTTCACGTCGTTCATCCGGCCGCGCATGTAGGGGTCAACCGACATGTGGAGGTTGCGCACCAGGATCCGGCCCGGCGCGGGCTCGGTGACCGGAACCTCGCGCAGGGCGAAGTCGGCGGCGGTGGGCCAGCCCTGCGGGCGGGCGACCAGGTGCCACGCGCGACCGGTGGTGGGGATCTGGGTGCTGACGGACATAGCTGCGACCTCTCCTGCCGAGTGCTTGACTCACTCAATGGTTTCTTACCTGAAACAAGCATGGTCATGGATGTTTCAGGTTGTCAAGTAAATGGGTAGAGTAGGGCCATGACCCCGCACACCGACCCCCTGACCACCGAGGTCGTCGAACTCATCGGCTCCGTCGTGGCCCGCTACCACGAGGAGTACGAGCAGGCGGCAGCGAGCCACCAGCTCACTGGAGCCCAAGCCAGGGTGCTGGGGCTACTGGCGCTTCAGCCGACCCCCATGCGCCGCATAGCGATCCAGCTCAAGTGTGAGCCGTCCAACGTGACGGGGATAATCGACCGGCTTGAGGCGCGCGGACTGGTGGAGCGCCGGCCGGACCCCTCGGACCGCCGGGTGAAGGTGGCAGCGCCCACCGAGGAGGGGGTCCGCACCGCGGGGCTCCTGCGTGAGTCCCTGGACTTCGCGCGCGAGCCGCTCGCTGGACTGAGCGTTGCCGAGCGGGCCGTCCTGCGGGACCTACTCCAGCGGATGCTGGGTTGAGGGGAGGCTCGGGCGTCGCCACCTGGCACCTGAGCCGTCGCTCCCCCTCACAGACACCAAAGGAGGAAAGGTCGACAGGTCGGACTCGGCGCGGGCGCGGGAGCCGGCTCTGCGCTGGGCGTCGTCACGGCCACCCCCGTGGCGGAGGCCGTGACGGCAACCCCGGGATGCGGATCCTCGGTCCCGGGGTCCGCCGGGCCGGTCGGCGCCGCCAAGACCGTGGGCGCGAGGGAAGCCCGAGGTCGCGCCTGCGGCCCTGCTGTTTCGAAACCCTCCTCGCTGGCTACGGAGGGCGCCGTTGAATCCAGCGGTTCCTTCTTCCCAGGCTCGTTCTTCGTTCCTGCGCCGGTGCCTACCGCACCCGAGGTCGAGGGGGCCGTCACGGGGGCGCTGCTGACGGGGGCCTGATCGGCGGGCACCGCGGGCGAGGCGGCCTGCTCCGGGCCCAAGGCCCCAGCCGGCTTCTCGCTCAGCTTGGGCGCCGGGCGGCCCGCCGCCGTGGTGGGCTTCCCGGCCGCAGCATCGCTCGCGCCTTTCCGAGGCGGCTGCGCCCCGGCATCCTCCAGTCGTGCAGCGGTCGAGTCCCGGCCCGTCCCGCTGCCATCGGTGGCCAACTCGGCCGCGGTCAGCGTACCCCCGGCCGCGAGCAGCAACCCCGCTGCGAAGACGAGAGCGGTGCGGCGGCGCCTTCGGTGGCTGGCTCGACGGCGCACAGCCCGGACCGCCGTCGCCGCCGGCACGGTGGGGGTCGAATCCGCTTCCTGCCGGGCGGGCAACCCCGCGAGCCACAAGCTGGCCTCAAGAACAGCGGCGCGGTCACCGGTGGGATCCTGGGCAGGAGCCACCGCCGGTGGTCCCGGATCCACATCGCCGCGGTACGCCTCCTGAGTGCGCCTGCCGCAGCCGGCGCAGGCGAACGCACCGTTGAGATGCCGCCGGCACTCGTGGCAGTAGTTCATGAAGACCGCAGATTATGGGCCGGACGGCAACGGAGAGGTCCCGGAGCTGTAAGGATCCGGTGTGCAATTCCCCGGGACCTTCGCACGAAAGGCAAACACGGCATGGATGCCTCCCAGTTCCAGCTGGTCCTGCTGCGACGGATGGCGGACCACCAGCCAGGGCTCGCCGAGCAAGCCCGCCAGCGTCTCGGATTCAGCCCCGCCCAGTCCAGGGAGGTCAACAAAAGATGGCAGGCGATGGTCCGTTCTCCCAGAGCACGAGGAGCACTCGCCCGCTACCGCTCGGTACTCGGACCACCCGTGACCGTCGGGCCCCGCCGGCTGGGAGACGTGGACTGCCAGGCACTCCAGTGGGAACTCCCGCTGTGGCCGGAACTGCGCTTCGAGGTACTCGCCGGGCCGGGCGGCGAAGTCTGGAACGCCTGGCTGGTGCGCGCCCCCGGCAAGGTCGCTCCCGTGCTGCGCACGGTCGAGGATCTACGACCCTGGTCGTGCACGGTGGACGAGGTGGCTCAGAGCTTTGCACCGGTACAGCCCATGGAAGGCACTGCGCCGACCCGATGGCAACTCGCTTTCACCGGACCCGACAGCACCGGACGGGTCCGGCGTTACGTCGCGGAGTTCACCTGGGGGCTCCTGCAACGCCTCTCTCCTTCCGAGGAAGGCCCCTGCCCAGCGGCCCCCTGAGCGCACCGGTGATCGCTCTCGGCGGCCTCCCTGCATATCGGAGCGCCCACCGCTCGACCCCGGTCCACCGCATGGGCGGCGCACTCGACCCCGGCGCCTCCGCGTAGGCCCTGTGGGGTACGGCGCCTCAGCGCCTCGGGCCGGCACTCCGGGCACCGAGGCGCTGAGGCGCTGAGGCGCGCCCTGCCCGGCGGTCGATGAGGCGGTGAGGGCGGATGCCCGGTGCGCCGTGCGCACCGGGCATCTGATTGCTGGCGAGCCGTCACCACAGCGCCCTCACTACCTTGTTACGCGCGAGTAGCGATCGAATCCCCAGGGGCGACGTGCCCGCAGCTCACCCCCGTGCAGCACCCCCGACCGGCTCATCCCAACGCGCGCCACACCCCGCACCGGCCGGAGGATGCGAAAGTGACCGGCATCCGCCGGGTCGCCCAGCCAGCGCCACCGGGAGGATCTGCCGTGACCGTCAGTCTTGAGCAGTTGCGCCGCTGCCACGTCGCCGTCGACCTGGGAGCAGCCCGCACCCGTGTTTTCGTGAAGGGTACGGGGCTGGTTGTGGACGAGCCGAGCGTCGCGGCGGTGAACACCCGCACCGGGGCCCTGATCGCCGTGGGCAGCTTCGCCGAGCGCATGACCGGCCGTACCCCGGACTACATCCGGGTGATGCGCCCGGTCTCCGGCGGCACCGTGGTCGACATCGAGATGGCCCAGCGGATGCTGCGCCATCTGCTGGGCGAGAAGCTACGCCGAGCACTGCGCCGCAAGCCTCGGCTGCGGGCCGCCGCCTGTACTCCACACGACGCCGGCCCGCTGGCTCAGCGGGCCACCGTGGAGACGATGGTCGGTCTTGGTGCGCGTCGGGTGGAGCTGGTTGACACCTTGATCGCCGCAGCGGTGGGCTGTGGGTTGCCCGTGGAGCAGCCGACCGCGACGATGATCATGGTGTGCGGGGCTGCCGCCACGCAGGTCGCGGTACTTTCGCTCGGTTCGATCGTCACGGCCGAGCGCGTTCCGGTCGGGGGTGAGGCGGTCGATCACGCCGTGGTCCAGCACCTGCGCCACCAGCACGAGCTGATGCTCCCCAGCCAGGCGGTACGCCCCCTCCAGTTGGCGCTGCACGGCAACGGACTCACCGCCCAGGGGCCGGCCTCGACCTTGATCCACGGCCGGGACGTGGCAACCGGCCTCGCCCGCTCCGTGCACGTGGACACCGCCGCGGTGCGTGACGCCATCCACACCCCGCTGATGGCCGTCCTGGACGGGATCGGCAAAGTGCTGCGGACCTGCCCGCCCGACCTGGTGGCCGACCTCACCGACAAGGGGATCATGATGGTGGGTGGCAGCGCCCTCCTGCCCGGGCTGGACCAGATGCTGCGTGAGCGCACCGGGATGCCCGTGCACATCGCGGAGCGACCGGACGTGTGCGCCGTGCTCGGTCTCGGTGCGATGCTGGAAGGGAAGATCAGCCCCATGGTCCTGGCACCCTTGTCCGAATGAACCGGCCCGCGGAGTACGACGAAGACGCACCCCGGCTGCCGATGCTGCTGGAGGCAGTCCTCAGCGTGGGTTCGGACCTCGAACTACGCTCCACGCTCCAACACATCGTCGACTCTGCGGCCGAGCTGACCCGGGCTGAGTTCGGCGCCCTGGCCGTCGTCGACCCCGAGCGCATCCGGCTCACCTCGCTGTTCGCCTCCGGGCTGAGCGAGGAGGAACGCGCTGAGATGCCCACACTGCCCGATGGGCGCACTGGCCTGTTGGGGGCGCTCCTCAACGAGTCCCGGCCCATGGTCCTGGCCGACCTGTCCATCGATCCCAGCTCGGTCGGGTTGCCGTCCGACCGCCCCTCGCTGCACGGCTTCCTGGGGGTACCGATCCGGGTGCACTCCGAGGTCTTCGGTGCTCTCTACCTGACGGACAAGCGCACCGGCAGCTTCTGCGAGGACGATCTGGCGCTGCTGCGCGTCCTCGCCTCGCAGGCCGGTATAGCCATCGGCAACGCCCGGCTGTACGAGACGGCGCGCCGCCGCGAGCGCTGGATCGAAGGAGCGGCGGCCGTCACCACCACCCTGTTGACCGGACGCCCGGCCGCCGACGCCTTGATGTGCGTGGCCGAGCAGGCCCGACTACTCGCCGACGCGGCAGCCGGGGTGGTGCTCCAGCCCACCACTGACGGCGGCATGGAGATCGTCGCCGCTTCCACTCAGGCCGATCCCGGGGATCTGATCGGCACAGTGATCGCCGCCGGTAGCCCGGTGCTGGAACAGCTCCTCGGCGGTGAACCGGTCTTCGTCGAGGATTCGGCCACGGACCCGCGGATGACCACGCACGTGCGCAAGCGCTTCGGCCCCAGCATGTTGCTGCCCCTACAGAGCGGCGGCAAGCTCATCGGCACGCTCGCCCTGCCCCGGGAACGCAGCGGCACCCCCTATGACGCGGTGGACCGCCTGCTGGCCTCCCAGTTCGCCTCCCAGGCCGCCCTGGCACTGGTGCTGGCCGATGCACGACAGGACCGGGAGCAGTTGGCGGTCTACGAGGACCGCGACCGGATCGCCCGTGACCTCCACGATCTGGTGGTGCAGCGGCTCTTCGCAACGGAGATGATGCTCGACGCCACCCGGCGTAAGTCCGCATCGGCGCCCGTGAAGGACTGCGTGGAGGAGGAACTGGGCCGCGCCGTCGACGAGCTGGACTCGACGATCCAGGAGGTCCGTACGGCGATCTTCGCGCTCCAGCAACCGCCCGGGGACGCCCCCACGACCTTCCGGGGGCGCGTGCTGAGAGAAACCGGCGGCGCGGGGGTCCTGCTGGGCTTCCAACCCTCGGTGCGCTTCCGTGGCGCGGTGGACACGCTGCTCGCCGGCCCGGTGGCCGATGGCCTGCTCGGCGCGTTGCGGGGAGCCCTGGCCGCGGCGTACCGACGCACCGGTGTCACCTCGATCGACGTCCTGGTGGACGCGGAAGCCCAAGTGCCGGACGGAACACCAGCGGTGCATCTGAGGGTTTCCGACGACGGCCGACGCGAGGACGGTGGACGCGGCACGGCGGTGAACTGGTACGGAAAGCCGTGAGCGGCCACGAGAGACCCCCCGGGCCCAGTCGGGGCGGCCGTGGCTGACGGAACGCAGGGCGAGGCGGGTGTGCGAGTGCGCAAACCCCCGCGTCGCTCTTGAGGCGACGCGGAGTTGCGTCGAGCACCGCGGGGTCGGCGACCCGCGCGCACCAGATAGTCGTGCTCACCGGTGACGTGCACGACCTCGGTGATGCCGGGCAGCCGCAGCACCGCCCTTTCGAACTCTTCCCCCGTGATGCCCGGGCGCAGCGTGACATCGACGAAGACCAGCAGACCGGCCCCGCCGGCTTCAGCTGCCGGGTCGGTCAGGACGTGAAAGCTCGGATGACGCCCGCACGGCGCCTGCGGACCCGGTCGGCGGCGGCGTTGGCGCTGAGGCCGACCCGCACGCCCAGGTCCCGGTAGGAGATCCGGGCGTCCTCACGGAGGATGCTGAGGATTTCCCGGTCGAGGCGGTCCATACCGCGATTGTCGCAGTGGTCACCGATATTCGGCTGCGCTGAGCACTCAGGACCCGGAAAGTGACGCCATGCACGAGATGGCGACGACTGCACTGGCAGGGACCGTGGCAGGGCTGGGAGTGGCGATGCCGCTGGGTGCCATGGGGGTGCTCCTCGTCCAGGAGAGCATGCGTTCGCGTCGTCGGGCGGTCGCCGCAGCCACCGCCGTGGCCGTGGCCGATCTCGGCTACGCGGCACTGGCCACCGCGGTGGGCCCACTCGTGGCGGCCGTCCTGACCGGCATCGAGGCATGGGTGCGGCTGTTGGCCGCGTTGGTCCTGGGGGCCATCGCCTGCCACGGACTGTGGGCCTCGCGTGGCTCGGAACTGGCGGATCCGGTGGTCACTCTCACCGACCGGCGGCGGACGCCGACCGCCCGAGAGGGAGCCGAACCCTCCGCCCGGGTTTTCCTCCGCTACCTCGGGCTCACCGCCATCAACCCCACCACCGCCCTGTACTTCGCAGCGCTCACCACCGCACAAGGTGCCCGTCTGGGAAGCGGTGCGGCTGGTGTGCTGTTCGTCACCGCGGTGTTCCTGGCCTCGCTGGCCTGGCAGCAACTGCTGGTGGCCGCCGGCTCGTTCGCGGGTAGCAGGATTTCGCCCACGGCACGCGCCTGGACCTTCCGGGTCGGCTACGGGCTGGTCGCCCTCTACGCCGTGAAGATCGCCCTACCGTTCCCCTGAACCCGTAGGGTACGGCCGTGGCTACTGACTTCCCCGTGCTACTGCCCGCGCTGAGCGAGACCGGCCCTGCCGCCGACCGCCCGGCCCTGCGCTTCGGCGACCGGATGCTGACGTACCGCGAACTGGGCGCGTCCGCCGGAGCGCTCGCCCACCGCGTGCAGGGGGCAGGACGGGTCGCGGTGTGGGCCACACCCTCCTTGGAGACCGCCCTCGCCGTCACCGGAGCGCTCCTGGCAGGGGTTCCCCCCATCCCGCTGAACCCGAAGACCGGCGAACGCGAGTTGGCGCACATTCTCGACGACAGCGCGCCCTCGTTGGTGCTGGCCGCCACCGACGTGGAGCTCCCGCCCCGGTTGCAGGCCCTGGCCCGCGTCGACGTGCCTGTTCGGGCGGCGGGACCCGACCCGGCGGCCAGTCCGCCCGCTGAGCCGCCCCCCGAGTCAGCAGCCTTGATCGTCTACACCTCCGGCACCACCGGTCCACCCAAGGGCGCCGTCCTCCCGCGACGCGCCCTGGCAGCGACCCTGGACTCGTTGCAGGACGCCTGGCAGTGGACCTCACGGGACACGGTGGTACAGGCGCTTCCGCTCTTCCACGTCCACGGACTGATCCTCGGCGTCCTGGGCCCGCTGCGCCGGGGCGGATCGGTGCGACACCTGGTCCAGTTCACCCCGGCAGGGGTGGGCCGCGCACTCGACGAGGGCGCCACGATGTTCTTCGGCGTCCCCACGATGTACCACAGGCTGGCACAGGCCGTCACCGCAGAACCCGAGTTGGCCAGGGCTCTGGCACGGGCCCGGTTGTTGGTGTCGGGATCCGCCGCGCTCCCACTGGCGGATCACCGCAGACTGACCGAGGCCACCGGCCGTCCAGTGATCGAACGGTACGGGATGACCGAAACGCTGATGAACACGAGCGTGCGTGCACAGGGGCACACCCCACGCCCCGGCACGGTCGGCGTCCCACTCCCCGGCGTGGAGCTGCGGTTGGTGGACGAGTCGGGCGTCGAACTCGATACGTCCGACGGGCAGAGCATCGGAGAGATCCAGGTCCGTGGGCCCTCCCTCTTCTCCGGCTACCTGAACCGACCGGAGGCGACCGCGGCGGCCTTCGCTGAGGACGGCTGGTTCCGCACCGGCGACATGGCGGTACGAGAGACCGGGGGCCACATCCGCATCGTCGGCCGCAAGGCCACCGATTTGATCAAGAGCGGCGGGTACAAGATCGGGGCGGGTGAGATCGAGAACGCCCTGCTCGACCATCCGGAGGTCCGTGAGGCGGCCGTGACCGGTGAGCCGGATCCCGATCTCGGCGAAAGGATCGTCGCCTGGGTGGTGCCGGCGCATGTCGACGCCCCACCGGCCGCCACCGAGCTGATGAACCATGTCGCCGATCAGCTGGCACCGCACAAGCGGCCCCGTCAGATCCACTTCCGGGCATCTCTCCCCCGAAACGACCTCGGCAAGATCATGAAGCGGGACCTCCATGCCTGAGCGGAAGCCGACCACACGCCAATCAGCCCGCGCGGTGCTCGCCGCGGTCGCCGACGCAGGCAGTTTCAGCGAACTGAGCGTCCCGACACGACCCGGCGCCCCGGACGGCCCCCTCTCCTGGTCGGGCTACGACGGCTCCCGGGCCCGCGCCCGTGAACGCACCGGCGAGGACGAGTCGGTGGTGTGCGGGACGGCGCGCATCGCCGGACGCCCGGCGATGCTGGTCTCCTTCGAGTTCGGCTTCCTCGGCGGATCGCTGGGCGAGCGAACCGGGGACCGTCTTGAGGCCGCCTACACCCAAGCCCGTTCGCGTCGACTCCCGTTGGTCTCGCTCATCGCCACCGGGGGTTCACGGATGCAAGAGGGCATGCTGGCCCTCACCCAACTCCAGCGAGTGGCCCACCAGTCAGCGCTGACCCAAGCAGCAGGTCTGCCGCAACTGGCCGTACTGCGCGATCCGACGACCGGTGGCGGATGGGCCACCCTCGGTGCTGGGGCCGATGTGGTCCTAGCACTGCCCGGTGCCCAGGTGGGCTTCGCGGGTTCCAGGGTTCGGCCCGAGAACGCCGACCCGGCCGCCTACACGGCCGAGAGTCAGCTGGCCACCGGCCATGTGGATGCGGTCGTTGACCCCGGCGAGCTGGCCAAGACGCTGGGCGAATGGGTCCGGTTGCTGGCTCCGGCAGCGGGGGCCGCCGAGGTACCCAAGGAGCAGCTCGCACCGGCAGAACCACCGGGCGCCCTGGCCCGGACCGCGTTGCCGATCACCGGCTGGGACGCCGTCCAACAGGCGCGCAGCCCAAGGCGACCGCGCGCCGGGGCCTACCTCGACGCCTACTTCGATCTGCGCCTCGCGATCCGGGGCGACCGCGTCGGTAGCCACGATCCCGGCGTGCTGTGCGGGTTCGGACTCCGCCATGGGCGCACGATCGCCTACGCCGCCCAGTGCGGCACGGCCACCCGGCCGGCCGGATACCGCACCGCCGCCCGACTCATCCGCCTAGCCGATCGGCTTGGCATGCCCGTGCTGACCTTGATCGACACCCCGGGCGCGGCCAATGACGCACAAGCCGAGCACGCGGGTGCTGGTGCGGCGATCGCCGACGCCTTCGCCGCCATCGCTTCGGTCCGGGTACCGGTGACCACCCTGCTTATCGGTGAGGGCGGTTCGGGCGGTGCGCTGGCACTCGCCGCCCCCGGCAACACGTATGTCACCGCGGACAGCTACTTCTCCGTGATCGCCCCCGAGCTGGCAGCGGCGATCCTCAAACGCCCGGCGGGCCAAGCGCCCCAGACCGCCGACCAGTTGCGCCTGCGCCCGCAGGATCTGGTGGAACTCGGCCTCGCCCGGGCAGTGGTGGGACATCCGCAGCCGGCTCGGACCACGCCGCCGAGTTGACGCAGCGGGGGAGGTGGGCGCAGGCGCTCTTCGCCCGGTCGTGGCTTCAGGGCCGGGGATCGCGTGCGTCGTAGCCTGCGAAGCCGCGCCAGCGCAGGGCGAGCAGGCCCACGGCGAGGGCGCAGGACAGCCCGCCGCCGGTGATCGCAACGGCTGGCGAGGCCAATTCGGCCGCGGATCCCGCCAGGAAGTCGCCAAGCCTCGGTCCGCCGGCGACCACGACGATGAAGACGCCTTGGAGCCGCCCTCTCATCTCGTCGGGCGTCGCCACCTGGAGCATGGTGCTCCGGAATACCATGGAGACCGTGTCACAGGCACCCGCGAGCGCGAGGAACACCAACCCGAGCCACAGGTTCCGGGTCACTCCGAAGGTGGCGATGGCGAGCCCCCACATCGCCACCGACAGCAAGATCGCCAAGCCGTGTCGCCTGATGCGGCCCTGCCACCCGGAGAACACCCCGCCGGCGAGCGCGCCGACGGCGGGCGCCGCGACGAGCAGGCCGACCGTCTTGGCATCGCCTGCGAACCAGAGACCGGCGATCGCGGGGAAGAGGGCGCGCGGTTGGGCGAGCACCATGGCGCACAGGTCGCAGAAGAAGGTCATACGGACGTTGGGACGGCTACCGAGGAAGCGCAGCCCGTCCAGCACCGAAGCCCGCCCCCGCTTGTCACCGTCACGCTCCGGCCGCATCGCGGGCAGTCGCCACATGGCGTATAGGGCCGTGCTGAAGGCGAGGGCATCGATCAGATAGGCGGCCTGATACCCCCACCACCCCACGATCAGCCCCCCGAGCATCGGTCCGAACATGAAGCCCGAGGTGGTGGTCACCGAGGAAAGGGCGTTGGCCGCGGGAAGTTGGTCGGCCGGAAGCAGCCGCGGAATCATCGCCGAGCGGGCGGGGGAGTTCAACGCCTGGCAGGCCGCCTGGAGGGCGACCACCGCGTAGAGCAGCCACACGCGGTGGTAGTCGGCAAGCGCCGCCGCGGCGAGGGTGATCGAGAGCAGAGCCGCACCGGTCGAGCTGGCCAACCCCAGTGCCCGCCGGTCGATGGTGTCGGCGACGGCGCCGCCGTAGAGGCCGAAGACGATCAGCGGCACGAGGGAGAAGAGTCCGACGAGACCCACCGAGAAGCTGGAGCCGGTGATGTCGTAGACCTGGAGCGAGACCGCCAGGGCGGTCATGGCCTGCCCGATCCAGGAGATGGTCTGCCCCAACCACAGCCTTCGGTAGTCCGGGGAGGTGCGCAGCGGCGTCAGGTCGGCGAATATCCGGCGGTGTCCGGCGGGCTCGGCCGGGCCTCGCCCTGACCGTCGGCGCGAGGAGGTTGTATGAGGCACCCGGAATGTTATCCGGGAAGGCTCACGGGCTCCAACGGCTGCCGCTGAACGCGCATGCCGAACCCGTGGCACGCAGCGATGCAGACCACCTCTTCGAGGCTCCGGTCGCACCGCCTCGAAGCGCGCTGCACGTCACCGTCGGCTGCGCTCCGCTGGCGGGTCCCTTCACGAGGACCGAGCCCCCGCAGGCTGAAACCACGACGGCGATCACCCGCACAAATGACCGAATCGGCACGCGCATGCCCACCTCGTTCGGCTCATGATGAAAAGACTCGTATGTCCAGGGAGGCCAGTAGTGATCGAACCTGGCAAGAGCACCATCCGCCCCGGCTTGTCACGGCCCTTCGGGCTCACCCTCGGTGTGGAGGAGGAGTTCGTCCTCGTCGACGCACGCACCTGGCAGTTGTTCCCGGCAGCGCCGCAAGTGCTCGCCGCCTCCGGCGGGGAACGGCCCACGCTGCACGGCGAGGCCACCCGCTACCAGTTGGAGGTCTCCACCGCGGTGGTCGACACCGCGGCACAGCTGCGCAAGGAACTGCTTGCCCTACGACGTGAACTCGTCGAGGCGGCCAGCGCCAACGGCTGTCGACTGGTGGCAAGCCCCTCACCGGTCATGACGCTGCAGGAGCCGCTCCATCTGTGCGACGACGAACCCCGCCAGCGTGAACAGCTGCGCCGTTACGGGGCACTGACGGACAGCCTGATCAGCTGTGGGCGCCACATCCACGTCGGGACCCTCGATGTGGACACCGCCGTCCGCGCAGCCAACCGGATACGCCCTTGGATCCCCACGCTGATCGCCCTCGGCGCCAACTCACCCTTCTGGGACGGTCGAGACACCGGCCATGCCAGCTGGCGGACGCTCGCCTGGTCGGCCTGGCCATCAGCCGGCCTGCCCCCGCACTTCCGCTCCACGACGCACTACCGGCGTTGCGTGCGGACCCTCCTCGACTCCGGGGCCTCCCTGGACACCAAGATGGTCTACTGGGACCTTCGCCCCTCCGAGCGTTGGCCCACCCTGGAAATCCGGGCGCTCGACATGTCCGCAAGCGTCGATTCGGCCGTACTCCAGGCCACCCTGGGTCGGGCACTGGTGGCGACCGCGCTACGCGAACTGGCTGAGGACCTACCCACTCCGTTGGTGCGGGAAGACGTACTCCGGCTGGCTCGATGGCGTGCGGCACACGACGGGTTGGAAGGCTTCGGCCTCGACCCCTTCAGCGGGGCGGAGGTCCCGGCGGCCGTACTCGCGGAGAACCTGCTGGACCTGCTGGCCCCGGAGCTCGCAGCCACGGGCGACCTCGACGAAGCCGGTAGTGCGCTCACCGTGCTGCTGCGCGACGGGTCAGGGGCCCACCGCCAGCGCGCGGTCTTCCAACGGCGCGGCCAGTTGACCGACGTCATGCGCCATCTGGCGGACGAGACGGAAGGGGCCACCGCACTGCCCACCGCGGGCTGACCCGGTCCGCCCCCGACCAGGCGCTCCCGCCGGATGTCACCGGTCGGCGGGGGCGTCGCCCGGCCCACTTCCCGGTGACACCACCCACCCGGGCGGGGTGTCCAAGTCCCACCCGGGTGGACGGGTAACGCCACCAGATGGGATGGCTTGCGGGTTCGTTCGCACAGCGGGCCGGGCATCGTCTAGGAAGGGCGGGCAACTGCGGCGCCGCCGCCTCATGGCGCCGTACGCTCGAAGGAGTCGTCAACCTGGCCACAAGGGGCAGGTGTCCGGCTTCCGGCCGCACCTGGGGGACCCTACGATTCTCCTGCCCCACGGCGAAGAGCGCGCGGTGGCCGCGGCGTGCGCAGGCAGCACCCGGCCGTGCCGGTACACGTGCGGGCCCGGAACGGAGGGGGAAAAGCCGTGTTGAGACCGAGGCGTGCGCGTCTGAAACAGCTGACCGGTGCTGTTCCCGGCTTGCTCCTGGGCGGCTACCTCGCGCTGGCCATCGGCGTACTCCTCGGCCTTGTGGTGGACACCTCAGCCCTTGTCGAAACAAGCGGATACGTGTTCGGGGCAGCCCTGTTGCTCGCCATCGGCCTGTACGGGAGCACCTACGGGATCGATCTCAAGGCGCTGCGCGCCGACCTCAGGGGTGTGGTGGCGGCCGTCACCCTGGGTGTGGTCCTGAAGGCGGCAATGATCGCCGGCACGATGATGGCCGTCTTCCAAAGACCCGAGGCCCTCGTGCTCGGTCTCGCGGTGGCCCAGATCGACCCGCTCTCGGTGGCCGCCCTCGGCAAGAGCGGTCGGATGTCTCAGCGCGCCCGATCACTCCTGGAGGCGTGGGCCAGCTTCGACGACCCCATGACCGTGCTGCTGACGCTGTACCTGGCTGGATACGCCTACACGGCGGCGGGTCACAGCGGCTCCCCCACGGCCACGGGCGGTCAACTGACCGGCCTCGCCCTCAGCGCCCTGCTCCTGGTGTGCCTGCTCCCACTGTGGTGGCTCGGGCGACGGCTCGCGGCCCGGGTGCCCGAGACCCCTTCGACGCAACGGGCGAAGGGGGTGGTCGCGGTGCTGGTGGTTCTGGCGATGCTGTTGCTCGCTGCGGCACACCAACTGATGCTGGCCGTGGCACTGGCCGGCCTCGTCGTTCGTTCCAGAGCCTTGGGCAGGGCGCTCGACCGGGCGGTGGCAGGAGCCTTCATCGCGGCCTTCCTGGCCCTCGGCCTTCTCCTGGCACAAGGCGTCGCCTGGTGGCCGGGGTTGGTGCTGGGGGTGGCCGCCTTCGGTTCTCAGATGGTGGTGGCCTTCGCCGTGATGCCCCTGTTCGTCAGAGGGCTTGATCGCAGCGACCGCGTCGCGCTCGGGTTCGGTCAGCAGAACGGCATCACCGCCGTGCTGATCGCCCTCACCCTGGAACGCGACTTCCCCGCCACCATCGCCACCGTCGGCCCCGCCATCGTCACCGTCAACGTGCTGCACGGGGTCTCACAGGCCTTCCTGGCCCACCCATTACGTCTGCGACGACCCGCCGGCCCCAGGGTCCGCATGCCCCGCATCGGCGCGATCCGCTCCCGATGGGGCCAGCGCACCCCGGGGCAGCAGAGCGTCGAGGAGGAGGGCGCCGACGAACGCTCGACGGCCCGTAGGTGACGGAGCGGCGGGCAATCGTCGGGAACGGGACCCGAAGGGAACGCAGTTGTACCAACATACGAATCACCGGCACACCGTGGTGACCGGACGGGGAGAGGCGTATGAGGCAGGCAACGGGACACGTTCCTCGCGGAGTCGGGCGACCGGGCGGGCGCCCACCCAGCACCCGGGCTGGGCACAGGGCCCGGCCGCCCTTGCCGGGACTCCGCGGTCGTCGAGCACGTGGCCGCCCTGCCCTCGCGACCGCTGGCGCCGCGCTCGCGCTGCTGACTGCCGGCACTTACCCGACGTTCGCGGACTCCACCTCCTCCGGTTCAAGGGACATCCAGTTGGTGTACTGCCTGGACTCCGCGCACCGGGGGGACCTCGTAGCGGCTGCGGTGCGCCTGATGTTGCTGCGCCCGGACAGTGCCGCCGACCCGGGTGCTGCGGTCCATCTACGGTCCGGGGGGCACATGGCCTTGGAGACGTGGGCCGCACGGCGGGTTGAGGACTTCGGCCGTGCCTGCGAAGCACTGATGGCAGCCGATTCCCCACCGCCCGCCACCGCCACGGCCGACGGATCGGCAGAGGACGACTGGTTCACCGGCTTCCTCAAGGAGATTCCACTGCTGGCAGCCGGCGCCCTGCTCACTCTCGGCGGCCAACAATCCGAACGCCGGGTCTCGGAGATACGTCTGTTCAAGAGCCAGTTGGGAGCGGAGGAGAAGGTGTACCGGACCGCGGTGCGGGAGTATCTGACCAGGTACGAGCAGGACCCGCACACCGACCACCGAGCAGTACGCACGGCCCGAGAGACACTGGCGGCCACTTTGTCGCGGGCACCCGGGCCGTCGGTACGCCAGGCGGCGGCCCAGCAGGTCGCCGAGGGACTACCCCTGGGCCGGGCCCTATCGGGTAACCAGGCAGGCGCGCTCCTCGGCCCCGAGGCGCGAGCCGGCGAAGCAGAGCGAGCCAGTGCCTTGGTCGACCGCCGCCTGCGTCAGATCTCGGAGCTGAACCGCTCCTCCCTGTACTGGCTCTGGCTCACCGTTCGGACCAAACTGGCGCAGCGCGCGGCGGGAGGAGCCGCATGAGCACGCCCGTCGATGACAACCCCTTCGGGGTCTTCGTCCCCGGCAGCAGACACCACCTCCCTGGCCTGACGGTCTCACCGAAGGACGACCATCCCCTGGTGCCCTGGGCGGAGCAGAGCCACACTCGCCAGTGGGTGGACGTGGACCACAGCCGGGACCAGCTCGATCAGTTCGATCAGTGCCTGCGTCAACTGCCCGAGATGATTTTGCCGGGGGTGGCCTGGGGGCACCTGATCGTGGTGACCGGTCCGGTCGGGATGGGCAAGACGTCCCTGATCCACCACTGCATCCACCGGGCACGTGAATACCTCACCGGTCTCATGGACCACGCGGACCAGGTTTCCTCCACCATCCGTCCACCACAGCCGATCGTGGCGATGGCGGGTGGCTACGTCAATCACGGCAGCGACATCAGCTGGGACGACAAGGGCGACTTCGCCGACACGCAGCAGATCAACTCCGCGATCCGCGACAAGATAGTCAACACCCTCAGCCTGGAACTTCCCCATGTCACGCTCTCCGCCGCGCTCACCGGAGACGACGTGAACAAGGCGTTCATCGGGATCAGCGCGCTCCTTACCGAGCAGAACCGCATGCTGTTCGTGACGGTGCCCCATGTCGACTGGAGGGACCCGGGTGGCGAAGTACGCTCGAAGTTTCTCAAGACATGCCTGAGACACGCGAAGAGCCGGATCGTACTCTTCGTGGAGGTCAGCCACCAGGATCCACAGGCCGCGGGCGAGGTGGTCGCGGAGTTGCTTCCGCACCCCGCCGTCACCCATCTGTCATTGAGCGCTCTCGCGCCGGAGGACACCGTGAAGTTCACGCAGGCGGTTCGTGCCGAACACCCGGACCCCGAGGCTCCGCTGCCCGACCGGGCAGTGGAAGTCCCCTTCGTCCCCACCCAGGTGGGGGACACCTGGACCCGCTCCGACGTCCGTGAACTGCGCAAGGCGTGCTTTCAGATCGCCGAGAGCCAAAGAGGCTCCGGGGCAGGACTGCAGGTCACCGCCGACGACCTCGTGGTGCCCAGAGTGGATCCCGCGAGCCTGGGGCGTGTCGCCGCCACCCCGGGCCGAGCGCCCGGCCCCCGGCCCGGGTCCTGACCGGAGCCGGGCCGCCATCCCCCTTTTCCCCGCATCCGCCCGCCGCTCGCAACGCCGTAACCGGACACACGAGGAGTGCGATCGTGGCCACAGACCGTGGAAACCTCTGGCACGAGAACCCATTCCCGCTGAGCCCGGTCGTGCGCCTTGGTCCGTCGGCCGATCTCGGGGACCCGACGGTAAGGGCAGCCGACTCAGGCAACGCCCATATCCGCACCCCTCTCGTCGCGGACCTGGAAACCCTGGTCACGGACTACTTCGTCCCACCCGCCGCGGGAGGCCGCCGAGGGCGGGCCATCGCTTTGGTGGGCGAGTTCGGCCTGGGCAAGAGCCATGCCTTGCGGCGGGCCTACCAGTTGGTGAACACGCAGTACCACGATGCCGCGCTGTGGACCGTGGACGAACCGGCACAGGACATGGGCAGGCTCTACCGCGACCGGCTGCGCGGACCCGGCGACACCGCTGAGGGCCGTCAGGCGTTCGAGGAACTGGTGCGGGACTACTACGCGTACGTCACGGCCGGCTGGGTCGGCGCACAGGAGGACGATCCTCGCCGGGACACCCTGCGGGAGATCGCGGCCGGCCTGCGGGACCGATCGCTGGACCCGGACAAGGTGGTGTCAGCCCTTCGCTACGACCCGGAGGTGATCCACGCCGGTCTGCGCGGCACTCTCGGTGAGATCACCGAGCACCGTAGGTTCGCCACTGCTCTCGCGCTGCTGCTGGAGCCGCCCTTCCGGCGCATGGTGTGGCAGTGGCTGGGCGGTGAGGAGCCCGAGGTTCCGTTGCGTGAACGTGGCATCACCGAGGCGATCGGGCCCCCCGCACGGGGCCGCAGCACCACGGACGGCATCGACCGAGTCTTCGACGCCCTCGCGGTGTTGGGCTTCCTGCACGGACGGGTCGGCACCCCTTACGTACTGCTGCTGGACTCCCTGGAGAAGGTGCTCGACTGGCCGGAGGAGACCCGCCGCACGTTCATGGACGCCTTCGAGCGCCTCGTCAACATCTATACGAGTCACGGTGGTCTCCTGGTGTTCTGCACCTCGCCCAGAGGCTTGCAGGCACTGCGGGCGAGCGCTCACGACCGGGTGGTCCAACTCTGGGCCTCGGGCCTCGACGAGGAACGCACCCGGGAGCTCGTGGCGAAGTACCTGGCCGTGGGCGACGCGGTACCGGTCGACGGGGCGGACGGCTCCGATCGTCGGCCGACCGGCCCCTTCGAGGAGGAGTCACTTCGGCTGCTGCACGAACTGTCCGAGGGGGTGCCCCGGGTGGTGCTCAAGACCTGCCGCCAGGCCTGGCAGTTGAGTGAGGACCGCGACGGCCGGGTACACCGGATCTCGGGGGCGACGATGATCAGGGCCGTACGGGAACTCCACGAGCGGGTGGCCTACCGGCAGATCCTCAGGGAAGTACACGAAGCGCTGGACCTCGGGCAGCGACGCATCGCCCCCCGGGACCCGGTGCCCGCCCGGCTCTCACGCCCACCGGGCAGCACGGAGCACGTCCTGTACTGGCTCTCGCCGGCGCCGAACTCCTTCCTCGCGGTGGTCTACTCCCGATCCGTGCTCCTGGCTGACGACGCCGAGCGGATCGCCGCCCACGCCCACGCGCTACGCAGCGCCGTTCGCCCGGGGCAGTTCGAGATCCTGCTGGTAGTCAACGGGCTGGTGTCGCAGTCGATGCAGGACCGGCTCGGAAGGTCCATCGGATCCCGGCCCCTCGTGCACCACCAAGTCGGCTTCGCGCAGAGCGTACACAAGGCACTCCTCCAGTTGGAACGACGTCTGGTGGGCCAGCGGGAAGAGGGCGATCCCAGCGGACTCGGGGAGCGGGTCCGCCGCGAGCTGCTCGATCAACACGCGGCCTTCGTCAGCGAGATGCGTCAGAGCCTCGCCGCGCTGGCGCGGGAGATCCAGCCCGGACGAGTCGCCACCTCGCCCGGGACGAACACCGACTTCCTGGTGGCTGAGGGGGGTCTCGACTCCGGTCCACTGCCAGGCCCCGTCCACCGCCGGTTCCGCGATGCCTTCGCCGTACTGGAGACGGTGACCCGCCGGGTGGTCGGCCGGACCTCCAACCGGGGCACCGCGGCCACCTCGCAGGATCTGAACATCCTGGGCTGCGCCACCATGGTGAGCAAGCTGACCGAAGAGTTCCGCGAGGCCGTCACGGCTTGGGCCGGGACGGCACTTCCCGGAGCTCCGAGCGAGCACCAGCTCGGCGAACTGCGCCGCATCTGCCGGGAGTACGAGCACTCGGTCGAAGTGCTACCCGTGCACTTGCTGGGCGGAGCCGACCCTCGACACGCCCTGACACCGGCGCGCACGGTGGAAGGGCTGGCAGCGGAGGTGTGGGGAACCCTCAGCGGGGCGGCGGTTGCCTGACGCCCTCAAGGGCCCTCGCCAGCCCGCTCAACCGGCGCTCGGCCTCACCGACCCGCCTTTGGTCGAGGGTGACGCCGAGTAGGAACTCACGAGGCGAGGTCCACAGGACGCACACCGCCCCCTGCTGGACGTCGAGGACCAGCCGGTCCACGGGTGCGGAGACGATCAGCCCGAGCGCGTCGGTGAGCCGGACCAGATGTCCACGCAGGGTTCGGGAAAGGTCACGGTAGGCGGTGCGCCGGGCGCGCACGCTGACGTTGGTGAACCGCGGTCCGAGTGCGTCGCTTTCGAAGACATCGCCCACACAGACGAGCGTCCAGTCCCGGTAGTAGCCCGCGTAGTGGAGGTCCGTGGTGTTCACATGGGCCCGCCACAGGTCACGGAGCCGCTGCTCGTAGTCGGGGTCCTGGGCCGCGGCCGTGCCGAACTCGACGGAGGCCACGGCGCCGGCGTCCCGCGCGTTCGCTGCGGGGCGGGCGCTGCGATCACCACCGAGCAACTCGTCGGGCAGGGAGTACACCTCGTCCCGGATGCGGGTGATGAGGGCGTTCATGGCCTCGTCCATCGCCGGAGTACCCCCGGGGATGTCCGTCGCCGCGGCGACGAACTCTCCTGGAGTGGCCCGAGCCCCATACAGTCCGGCCCGCTCGTTCGCGACGACCGTACGCATCAACTCGCCGGTACCCAGCGGGTTCAGGACCGCACCGAGGTCCTGGGCGCACAGCAGGAGCCGGCTCCCCGGCAGCGCCTCGTCCCGCCGCTCGTCATCGGATTCGGTGACCAGGCTGATGAGCGGGACCCGTTCGGCACGGATGACGGCGAAGTCGAGGATCCCGTTGCTGTAGTGAGAGAGTGAACGGATCGCGGGCGTCATCGTGACCCCCCTCTCGCACAGCTCGGTGATCAGACCGTGCCGCCTGGCCGTCCAGTGGGACTCCTTCAGCGTTTCGATCTGCTGGGTTGCGGGAGCTGCCACGAGTGTTCACCTTTCCGTGAGGGACCGCTGGACCATCCGACGCCGCCGCGACGTCACACACCGGGCAGCTCCAGGTCGATGTCGTAACCGGAGGCCGGCGGGGGCCGTTCGGAGTCGAGCTCCGCGAGTCGATCGTGGTGGGCCCTGACGCGGCGGCCATCGGGGCGGTGAACGACACCCAGGTCACGTAGCCGGACGAGGGCGGCACGGGCGAGCGCAATCGCCTCTTCGGTGCGACCGTCGGCGGCGACGGTCGCGGCCAACGAGTTCTCTGCCGCGGCGACCCAGGGATGGGCCTGCCCCAGTTTGTGCGCGAGGACGTTGAAGGCGTTGCGGCCCACTTCCTCCGCCAACCGCAGCTCCCCCGTCGCCCTCAGGTAGACGCCGTGCCGCACCTGGCACAGCACGGTGTAGGGGTGGCCCGCTCCGAAAAGGCCCGCAAGGGTGCCCCCGCACTGCCGTGCGTGCAGCTCCGCCTCCTCGATCTTCCCAAGAACATGCAGGTCAGCGGCGTAGCTGAACTGACAGCGCAAGGTGTCGTAGCGATCGGGACCAAACCGTTCGGTGTAGTTCCGAAGTGCCCGCAGGTCTCGTTCATGGGCCAGTTCGTAGCCGTACTTGGGGTCCTTGACCGCGGGGAACCCGTCGGCCAGGCGCCGCTCGCTGATGGCCAGACCGACCTCGGCCCTCAGCCGGGTAACGTCCCAGGTGTCGGTGTGCCTGCGCAGCCACTGGCGCAGCAGGTCCCTTGCCTCACCATCACGACCGGTGCAGCGGTGGAGGTAGGCGAGGAGGTCGGCGGACTCCCAGGCGATCCGGTCGTCCTTGCCGCCGACGGCCTGCCGGTAGCGGAAGCGCTCCTGGATCCGGGTGAGCGCGTCGGCGACCCGGCCGGTGAGGGCTTCGGTCAGGGCGAGGTTGTGTTCCACCTGGATGGTGGCGGAGTGCTTCCAGCCGAGCAGCAGCACGAGCCCGTCCTGGGCCGGCCTGAGCTCCAGCAACGCGTCCTCGAAACGGCCGAGCGCCCGCAGGGTCGCGGCGTAGGAGTCGGCGGAGAGCAGAGTACGAGGATGGGTGATGCCGAGCAGCCTGCGGTGGCCGCGTAGTGCGTCCTGGGCGAGGCGGCGCGAGTCCTTGTACTCGCCGCGCAGCCGATGGGCGCGGGCCGTGAGGTTGAGCAACCGCAGGTACTCGGGGCTCTGCTCGTCCCCCTCCACGCGCCATTCACGTTCGGCCCGAGCCGCGATGTCGAGGACCCGGTCGAGGTCGGCCGCTTCGGCACGCTGGCTGAGGGCGTTGACGTGACGCAGCAGCGAGCGTCGAACCCGCGGACGGGGGTCCTTCCACAGGCGCAGGGAATACACCTCGCGCGCCCAGTCAGCCGGGAGGTCCTGGTTCGCCTGCGGGGCGAACTCGGCCAGTGCGCCGCGCAGCACCGACTCGATGCGCCGCCGGGTCGCGGGGTCCATCTCAGCCCGGATCAGGTCGCGCAACCCGTGGTGCTGGGCCAGCGGTTGGTCTTCGCGGTCGAAGTCCACTTCGAGGAGGCCGACTTGGGCGAGAGCCCAGAGGGCGACGCTCACCATGTCCTCTTCGGGCAACTGCACGCTGTCGGGGTGCCGGTGGGCTCCGGTGGCGAACGAGTGCACGGCGTCGTCATCACGGGCCAGCTCGGACAGGATGCGCCGGGAGCGCAGTAACTCCAGACCCATACCTCGACCGGTGAGCAGGGAAGCCGCCTTGAGAAGCCAATCCAGCGCATCCGGCTCGGCGCTCTCGGTACGCCATGCGGTGGCTCCCGGTGTGGACTGCACCACCCGCCGGGCGACCCGGACCATCACGGCGACCGGGGACACCGCCTCGGTGTGGCGCAGCATCGCGGTCTTCACCACCCGGTACTCCGTCAGCAGGTCCTCCACGGCGACGCGCACCGCGGTGTCGTTGTCCAGATGGTCGTCGCGGAGGTGCACCGCGACCCGCACAGCCAGGCAGTGCGCGGCGATGCGCAGCGCATGTGGGACGAAGTCAGTCACGCTGCCGACCTGCCGTGCCTGGTGCTCGGTGATCTCGTTGACCCGGTCGGCGAGCAGCGTGCGGCTCTCCGGGAAGGTCATGGTGGGAATCGCCAGACCAGTCAGCCCCGGCAGCGTGGATTGCGTTGCGGACGGCTGCCCGGGTCCGTCCTCCGACTCGGGAGGGACCCGGCTGGTGATCAGCACGTGGCCCCTCTCGTGCGGTACGGGCAACAGTCCGCGCAGGTCATTGAGATCGCTCACGCCGTCGTAGACGAGGAGCCAGCTGCTGGTTTCCTCGGGCCGCGACAGACGGCTCAGCAGATGACTCACGGTGTCGTCCTCGGCGGCCAGTTGGTCGCGTGGACCGTTCAGGCGCGCGGCGAGCCGGGACAGGGCGCGTTCGGCCCGCTCTCGCTCCCAGGAACGCACCCACCACACGATGTCGTATCCAGCTCCGTCGCGGTGGCAGAACTCGTGGGCGGCCTCGCTCTTGCCCCAGCCACTGGGCCCGTGTACCACCAGGGCGGCGCTGTCCTGGCCGGCGGTGAGCAGCTGCTCGCCGAGTTCGGCGAGCAGCTCGTCCCGGTCGATGTAACCGCCGCCCCGCGGGGTGACGTTGGTCGTTTCAGGCAGGCGCGGGAACCGTGCCGTGGCGGAGGCATCAGGCTCAGCGCTACCCAGAGCCAGTCCGGTGTAGAGCAGTCGCAGCGCCTCCTCCTCGGTGGTGCCGCGCAGGTCGATCCGTTCGTGGTGGGCGGCCTCGGCGTTCGGGAAGGGCTCGTCGACCAGGACGATGCGCACGTCGGTGTGGGAGAGCGCGCCGATCTGCGCGAGCAGCGTGTCGTCGGCGGGATCGGGCGACAGGAAGAGCAACGCCGCACCGCCCTCTGGGCGTTCACCCGAGTAGGTGTCTGCCCGACGGATCTGCGAGCGCACGCCCTTGGCGGCGAGCTGGTCACACAACCAGGCGGCCCAGGGTGCGTGCCGGGTGGAGTGGACGATCGTGGCTCCGGTGAGCCCTACCGTGCGGCGGGCGCGCAGCCAGTCGGCGAGCCGCTCGTAGTAGGGACGCAGTCCGGTGACGGTGCCGACGCCCTCCGCCTCGACCGCGAGACTTCGGCTGTCCTGGTACAGCGGGTTGTAGGGGACTTCGAGGAAGGGGATGTCCGCCCCCCCGAGTGACCAGGCGAGCGGGCCGAACCGGCGGCGCACCCGTTCGCGCGCATCGCGGAGCCGGTCGTGCACCCGGACGTCACTCTTGAGCCCTAGGGTGAGGAGCGGGAGGGGCCGGCCCGTCCGGTTGACGGTGAGGTCCTCGGCGAGTGCGGCTGCTCCGTCGATGGACCAGGCGGTCATGGCGAAGCAGATGACCAGAGCGCTCGCATGTCCGGCCAAGCGGGAGGGTTCAGCCGCATCGGGGGCGTCCGGCACCGGAGCTTCAATGAGGACGTGGTCGTAGCGCGCGGCGACCCGGTCGGCGGTGAGCTCGGACAGCGCCTCGGCGCCGGGTGCGGTGTGGGCGTGGACTCGGCCGGGCTCGGGTGGCGGAACCGGGCCCCTGACCGGCCCGTCGGCGCGGGCGTCCACGAGCAGCACGCTGCGATTGGCTTCGGCGAGGATGTCCGCGACATTGCGCAGCGTGGTGCTCAGACCGAGGTTCTCCGAGGTCGCGAGAAAGATGTTGAACGGACCTGTCGGATCAAGGGGATTGGCGTTTGGCATGACCTCTCCGCTCGGCGCGGCGCAGTAAGGACGGGCGGCAGTACGACGGACCGCAGTGCAGCAGCGGCCCCTTCAGGACCGCCCAAAAGGGAGCAGACAGGGACGTTCGGGGGGTGAGGGTATCGGGCCTGACCGGCACCGTCACGGCCTGCCGCCCGTGTTCCGCGGTTCATGCACTTTCTTTGTGTCCGGTGACGAAGGCCTCCCCCTCGTCGCCGCTTCGAAAAATCCGGCGCAGCGCTTCCCCGAGTACCGAATCCGGCAGTTTCGCCACGGCCTCGGGCGAGAGGGCGGCGATGTCGGGAACGACCGAGTCGACGTCGGATCCCGCTCCCCCGCTCCCCGCGCCACTCTCCTTGGCGGGTTCCGCTCCCTTGCCGGTCGCCATGGCGCCGCCCTCCCGTGGAATCTCGGCATCCGATGGGTCGCCGCGGCCCGTGGACCCCCGTCTGGGCCTCACGGGAAGTGCACGACGGACCGCAAATCCAGGGTAGCGCCGCCGCCCCCCGCCGCGGCAGCTGCCGACCAACGTCGCCTCCTCCAACCTCCCTGGACCGGGAGGCCCTTGTCTCATTCGTGATGTTGACGCCGATTGCAGGGCGAACGAATACTGGTCGAACAGAGTGCGTCGTCGGCCGTGCCTGGCGAGGTCCGCGGTGTACGTCTCCGGGGGGACGTGGATGAGTCGACCTTCACTGCGCCACGCCGCGCCACGCTGGCCCTCGACCGCCGACGTCCAGGCTCGGCGAGCGGCGGGTTGGGAGCCCCTCCCGTTCCGTTCCTTCGTCCTGAAGGTGCACAGTCGGTGCGACCTGGCGTGCGATTACTGCTACATGTACCGGTCCCACGACCAGACTTGGCGGAACCAGCCGCGCACGATGACCCCGGCCACCTTGGATCGCACGAGCGAACGCATAGCCGAGCACCTGTTCGCCCACGGTGTGGAGCGAGCGGGCGTCGTCCTCCACGGAGGTGAGCCGCTCCTCCTCGATGACCACATGCTCGCTCGCACGGTGGACGTGCTGCGAAGCGCCGTCGGCAACACGGCCCGCCTCCACTTCACCCTGCAGACCAACGGTGTCCGCCTCAGCCGTGAACGGCTCGACCTGCTGAGCGGGTTGGACGTACGCATCGGAGTCAGTACCGACGGGGGGCGAGTCGCCCACGACCGCCATCGGCGCGGCGCGGACGGGCGCGGCAGCCACTCCCGGGTCGAGGCGGCACTGGAACTCCTGGGAAGTAGCGCGTACCGCCACCTGTTCGGCATGCTGCTGTGCACCGTCGACCTGCGCAACGACCCGGTACGCACCTACGAGGCCCTGCTCCTCCACCGCCCGCCAGCCGTCGACTTCTGCCTTCCCCTGGGCAACTGGCGCACCCCGCCACCCGGCCTTCACCCAGGTGCACGTGGCACCCCCTACGCCGACTGGTTGTGGGCGGTCTTCCAACGCTGGTACGAAGCGGCCTCCAAGGAAACCTCTGTGCGGCTGCTGGACGACCTCCTGGCCCTACTACTCGGTTCCCGACCTCGGACGGAGGCGCTGGGCCTGTCGCCGGTGCGCTACGCCGTCGTCGAGACGGACGGCTCCCTCGCCCTTGACGACGCCCTGCGCACCGCCTACGAAGGCGCCAGCCACACGGGGCTCGACATCTGGCGGCACGCCTTCGACGTCCTGCTGGAACATCCCGGGGTCGCCGCACGCCAGTGGGGCACCAGCGGACTGTGCGAGACCTGCCGGACGTGTCCTGTGCACCGGATCTGCGGCGGCGGACACTACGCCACCCGATACCGGCACGACACGGGATTCGCGAACCCGAGCGTGTACTGCGCCGACCTGGCAGAGCTGATCGTCCGCGTGCGGGGCCGGCTGCACGCGGACCTGACGGATGTGGTCCGGCGGCCCATGTCCACGGAGGTGATATGACACCGTTGCCGCATCGGATGCCAGGCGCCCTCTTCGACTCGGTCGCTGCCGGCGGCGGCGGGGCCGACGCCTTGCGGCTGCTGGCTCGCGCAGAGCACAGTAGACGGCTGGCCTGCGTGTACGCCGTGACTGCCGCCGCACGTGAGTTCGGAGGTGAGGTGGGCGAGGGAGCCGAGGAGGCCTGGGCCGTGCTTTCGGCGGCAGCCAGCGCGGCCCCCGAGGAGGCAGCGGCCGTACTGGTCCACCCGGCGACCGGGCCCGCCCTCTTCAACGAGCTGGCGCGCCTGATGCGGCCGGATGGGCAGCGGCGCCCGAAGACGACCTGGTTGACGGCCCTGGCCGCGGCCTCGGCGGTCCGCGCGGGGCTGCCCGGGCAGCTGCGATGGGCTGCCAACGGTCCCTGGCTGACCTTGCCCTCCTTGGGCCGGGCGCATTTCCCGAACGCTGGCCGCGGCGCCCGGGCGCAGGTACACACCGACTCGGCCGGCCTGTCCCAGATCACCGTGTCGGGCCCCGCGGGAGCCCATGACTCGGTCGTCGTCCCCGAGTCGCGGTACGGCCGAGTGGGGCGTTGGCACGGGGCCTACCCGCTGACCCCCATGGACAGTGATGTGCGCCTGCTGTTGGACGTCCTCGAACAGCCTCGGTTCCCGCACGCCGCCCCCTACCCTGGAGGTCTTGGTGCGCGGGAAGTCCGCCGGTGGACCACCGTGGCCCAGAACGGCTGCCGGCTCCTACGCGAAGAGCACCCCGAGGCCTTCGCCGAACTGGCGGCCGGGACTCGGCTGCTCGTACCACTGGCAAGACCCAGCCAGGGAATCGTCAGCGGCAGTAGTGAAGAAACGTTCGGCTGCCTGGCACTGTCGCTGCCCGGCAGTGCGGCGGAGTTCGCCGTCACAGTGACGCACGAAATCCAGCACAACAAGTTCTCCGCGGTACTCCACCTCTTCGACCTCTTCGAACCGGGAGGACGAGAAAGGTTCTACGCCCCCTGGCGCCCCGACCCCCGCCCGCTGCTCGGCCTCTTCCACGGTGCTTACGCCCACCTCGGCGTGGCCCACTTCTGGGACCGACGCCGCGAGTCGGAACCTGACCCGGCCCTGCGTACCGCCGCACACATCCAGTTCGCCCGCTGGCGTCTGGCTGCCCGTGAGGCGACGCTCGTGGTCCTGTCCTCGAACCGGCTCACCGACCTCGGCAAACGCTTCGCGGAAACCATGCTGCACAGCCTGGACGCCCTCTGCCGCCGCCGCGTGCCCGCAGTGGCCCAGCGCCGCGCCGAGGCCGCATCCCGCGCCCACCTCGCCGCCTGGCAGCTCCGCAACGGCAACGCCGAACAGATGCTGTCGGCCTGAGGTCGAGCCGGCCAGCCCGCGGCGCCGGCGTCACGGATCCCCTTGGCGCAGTTCGGGTTTCGTCAACTCCCCAGCAGGGCGACCCGTCTTGCCTACTCTGGAACTCCTCGAACCCCTCGGAGGGCACGGACGATAGAGCGGAGCGGACCATGGTCATGAGCAGCGGCGACCGGCGGCGCGTCTGGCTCGCGGGGTTGGCCACCTTGACCGCGATCGCGGGGGTGTTGGCGACACTGTGGGCCACCGAGACCATCGGCGGGGACCGCAACGAGTGCCGGGACCACTCCGTCTGCGGCCACCACAACCGCACCGACTTCGACGGGGACCAGCGCCCCTCAGGACTGAAGGACGGCGAATGAAGGCGCGCCCTTCGTTGGCCGCCCTGCTCCTGGGCCTCTCCTCGATGCTCGCAGGCTGCGCTTCGAACGACTGCTCATCGGGCTCGGTCTGCGGAAACGGCAACGCCATCGGCTCCGCCGTCACCGGCAGTTCCTCGCCCACCGAAGCGTCAGATCCGCTGACCTTCACCGTCGAGGAGAACGACCCATGGGACGCCTGCGACAACGGCCAGGGCATCGTCTTCGACCCGCCGGTGCCAAGACGGGAACTGAGCACCGAACTGGCAGCCAACACATCCGTTGGCACGCCGCAGGAGGCCCGCAGCTACCGTGAGCGCCTCGCGGCCTTCGACGACGGCCACCACGGAACTCCCGCGAACTACACCCTCATCGGTCTCAACGTGCAAGGCACGAGCCGCCGTGCGGTAACCATCAAGGACGTCACCGTCCACCGTCTGACGAGCTTGCCCGTCCCCGCCGGGGCGGTGCGCGTCCAACGCATGGGCGCTTGCGGAGGCGCCAACCTCAACCGCTTCGCCACGGATATCAGCTCCTCCCACCCCGTGCTCACCTTCACGGAAGGGGAAAGCGCGGCGGGAACCATGCGCACGCGCGGGTTTCCAGTGCAGGTCTCGGAGAGCGACCCCGAGAACCTGGTGGTCTTCGCCTATGCGCTCAGGGACTCGCACACCTTCGTGCTCTCCATCGAATGGTCCAGCGAAGGAGTGACGGGTACCACCGAGGTGCGGCGCCACGACGGCAAACCCTTCGCGGTGACCTCGGCCCGGACCGTCGAACAGCTCGGGTACGGCCAGGACGGAGGCTTCGAGTCGCTGGTAGGGATCTTCGACCCCGACAACCCCTTCTGAGGGCTGTGCCGAGGTCCAGCCGGACCGGGGCCCGGGGCTGATGGGCCCGGACGCGGATCGGGCCGCCGGAGACCCGGCATCGGGTCCGGGCATCGAGCGGCGCTCTCGGCCTACCCCTTCGTGGTCGGAGCCGAAAGCCCGGTATAGGCGTCGGGCGCGGCGTCGACGGGAACCCCGGTCGAATCGACGAAACGCGTCAACATGTGGAACCAGGCCATGGTCATGATGGCCTGTGCGGCCCTGTCCTGACTGCCGTAGTGCGCCACCAGTTCCTGCACCTCCGTGGCGTTCAGCTTGGCTCGGGCAGCCATCTCGTCCACCATGTGACACAGCCGTCGGCGCCACGGTGTGAGCCGGTCGAGATCGTCCTCCAGCACTGCCCGACTGTCCTCCTGGGAGAGTCCCACGGTCTGCGCCATGACGAGATGCTGCGGGACCTCGTAGTCCGAATCGTTCTGCTGGAACGTCCGCAGGGCGATGACCTCGCGGTCGGCGCCAGGAATCCACTCCGGCCCGAACATCACCGACAGCAGGGCCTGGTACTCCCGGGCCATGCCAGTTCGAGCGATCATCCGCCACACGTTCAACTGCGGCACCGACCCGAGAAACGCCAACGTCTCCTCATCAAGCTCCGAATCCACCGGCAGGTCGATCTTCGGCAGGTTCTCCGGGCGTAGCGAGGACATGGGTACCCCTGTTCTGAACGTGGTCTGCCGTCCGTACGCACCGGCAAGCGGGCCCGGCGCGGCTCCGCAGGCCGTCCACGGGACGGTGCGGGCCGATCGACCACGCACCAGCCGCCTTCGCGACCAACGGTGCACAGACTGGCCGCCCCATCCGGACGCCCCGCCCCATTGCGCCGTCAGCGGCATGTCACGCGCCACCACTTCAAGCGGATCTCATCCCTGTCGAGAGGCCCCCTCTGCCGACCTCGGCACCCCACCAGGACCGCTCCCCGCCTCGCCCACGTGCCGGTGTCCGCCCGGAGCCGCCGGGGAAGGGTCCGGTATGGCGGCTGGCGCATCGACGATCAGGAGAGCCAGACACCGGCTGCCAGGCTGATGGCGCGACAGACCCCGGAAACGCCAAAGCCGCAGGTGAGATCGTTTCTTCACCTGCGGCTCGCAGTGGGGCGGGTGGGACTCGAACCCACGGCCGACGGATTATGAGTCCGCTGCTCTAACCGGCTGAGCTACCGCCCCTAACGGCGCGTCGCGCACATTTGTGCGCGCCGTCTGCCGCAGCATAGCCGCTCATACGATCTCCTGCTTCGGATGGTCGGCTTCGCCTGCCCATGAGGACTTCACCGCCCCCCTGGGTGGTTCCGGCAAGCGCACGGAATCACACGCACAGGTTGCTCAGCGGGCGGAAAAGGAAAAAGGACCCGCAAGGGGCCCTCCTTCGATGTGCTCCCCCGGCTGGACTCGAACCAGCAACCCTCCGGTTAACAGCCGAATGCTCTGCCAATTGAGCTACAGGGGATCGCGCTCCCCCGACTGGACTCGAACCAGTAACCTGCCGGTTAACAGCCGGCTGCTCTGCCAATTGAGCTACAGGGGATTGCTGCGTTGCACCGAACAGACGCACATCCGGCCTTGCCGGGCGGCGGGTGCTCGTTGCGGGACCTACATTAGCGCAAGCAGGGGGGTGCTCCGCCAATCGGTTCCGCCCCGGGTGATCTCGACCGTCGGCGGGTAGGCGGCCCCGGACGGACTCAGGAAGGGTGGCTGCCATGAGGTACAAGCTCACGTTCGTCGCCGGACTTGCCCTCGGATACGTGGTGGGCACGCGGGCCGGCCGAGAGCGCTACGAGCAGATGAAGAAGTCCCTGCGCGAGCTGTCGCAGAACCCGGCGGTCCGTAACGCTGCCGAGACAGCCGGCCAGCAGGGCCGACAGTTCGCCGGTCGCGCGGCGTCCGCGGTGGGTGAGAAGGCCGGGAGTCTGCCCGGCTCGATCAGCGTCAAGATCACCGCGCTGCGGGAACGCGGACAGAACCTCGATGACGACTGGGGTACCAGCAACACCTGAGTCGTGCGGCAGAATCTCCGGCATGGGGATAGTCGCCGGGCTCGATAGCTCTTCCACCTACACACGCATCGTCGTCTGCGATACCGAGACGGGCGCCGTACTGCGCCAGGGGTACGCACCCCATCCACAGCCGTCGGGCGAGGCTTCGCACCACGAACTCGACCCCCAGGCATGGCTCCTCTCCCTCGGCGAGGCCGCGAGCGGTGGACTGCTGGAGGGTGTCCAGGCCATCGGCGTCTCGGCACAGCAACACGGGTTGCTGCCACTGGACGCTCAGGGAGCCCTGGTGCGTCCCCCGCTCCTCGGCAACGACAAGCGCGCCCAGGTGGCCGCCGCGGACCTGGTCGATGCCCTGGGCGGCCGGACGGCCTGGGCTGAGGCCGTGGGCTGCGTCCCGCAGGCCGCCCAGCCGGTGGCCAAGTTGCGCTGGCTGGCCCGCAACGAACCCGAGGCGGCCCGGCGTACCGCGTTGCTCATGCAGCCCCACGACTGGCTGGTGTGGCAGCTGCTGGGCAGGCCGGCCCGGCGCACCACCGACCGTGGCGCGGCTTCGGGGACCGGGTACTGGTCTGCGGCGACCGGCTCCTACCGTCCTGACCTGGTGGAGCTCGCGCTCGGTCAGCGGGTGGCCCTTCCCGAGGTGCTCGGCCCGGCCGAGCCCGCGGGGAGCACGCCCGAGGGGCTGCTGATCTCTGCTGGAACGGGCGAGACGATGGCCGCTGCACTGGGTCTCGGCCTGGGGCCCGGAGACGTGGTGGTCTCCCTGGGCGCGTCGGGCTCGGTGATGGCCGTGCACCACGAACCGCTCTCCGACCCACACGGAACGATCACCTCCCTGGCCGACGCCACGGGCATGCACCTTCCCGTCGTGTACACCTCCAACGCGGTCCGGGCCCTGCGGGGTACCGCGGAGTTGTTGGGCACCGACCTGGAGGAACTCTCCGATCTGGCCCTGAAATCGACTCCTGGCTCCCATGGCCTGGTGATGCTTCCCTACCTGGAGGGCGAGCGGACCCCCTATCTGCCGCATACCGCGGGCACCCTGAGCGGGATGCGGCGGGACTCGATGAAGCCGGAGCATCTCGCGCGGGCCGCCTTCGAAGGCATGCTCTGCTCACTCGTGGACGCCTTGGACGTACTGCGCGGACGCGGCGTGGAGGTGCGTCGGGTGGTGCTGTTGGGCGCGGCTGCCGATCTCCCGGCGGTGCAGGCGGTGGCCCCGGCGCTGTTCGGGGCACTGGTGGTGGTGCCGGCGCCCGCCGACTACGCGGCGCTCGGCGCGGCACGGCAGGCGGCCTGGGCGTGGGGGGTTGCGCAGGGGACGTTGTCGGCGCAGGGCCCGCCGGTCTGGCAGGTGGCTCCGGCTCAGGTCTTCGACGTGAGTGATGAGGATCTCGCAGTGGGGCAGGCGGTGCGCCAGCAGTACGTGGCTACCCGTGAGCAGTTGCATCCCGGCGCCTTCTGAGGCCCGAACTCGACGGACGACCTCAGTCGAACGGTGCGTTTTGACCGTGCTTTGAGAAAAAGGAGTAAGCACGGCGACTCGATGTGGCCGAAGATGGATTGCCCCCTCGATCTTGCCGACCCGGAGAGCCTGCGCGTGCTCATACGACTCCTACGGACCCATCTGGATCCGTACAAGAAGACGATCGCCGTCCTGGTGCTGCTCCAGTTGCTGCAGACCAGCGCGACGCTCTATCTGCCGACCCTCAACGCGGACATCATCGACCAGGGTGTCGTGAAGGGGGACACCGGCTACATCCTCAGTTTCGGTGCGCTGATGGTCGGTGTCAGCCTGGTGCAGGTGGTCTGCAACGTCGGGGCCGTCTTCTTCGGGGCGCGGACCGCCGCGTCCCTGGGCCGCGATGTCCGGGCCGCCGTGTTCGATCGGGTGCAGAGCTTCTCCGCACGAGAGGTCGGGCAGTTCGGCGCCCCGTCACTGATCACCCGGTCGACCAACGACGTACAGCAGATCCAGATGCTGGTACTGATGGCCTTCACGCTGATGGTGTCGGCGCCGATCATGTGTGTGGGCGGCATCGTCATGGCCCTCGGCTTGGATGTTCAGCTGTCCATGGTGCTGCTGGCTGTCGTGCCGGTGCTCGGGATCTCCGTCACCGTGATCGTGCTCAAGACGCGTCCGCTCTTCCGCCAGATGCAGGAGCGTCTGGACACGGTCAACCGGGTACTGCGCGAGCAGATCACCGGGAACAGGGTGATCCGGGCTTTCGTACGTGACGAGTTCGAGCGCAATCGTTTCGCCCGGGCCAACGACGAGCTGACGGACGTCTCGCTGTCGGCCGGGCGACTGATGGCCCTGATGTTCCCCACGGTGATCCTGGTGGTGAACATCTCCAGTGTCGCCGTGGTCTGGTTCGGTGCTCAGCGCATCGACAGCGGCGGGATGGAGATCGGGGCGCTGACCGCGTTCCTGGCCTATCTGATGCAGATCGTGATGGCCGTGATGATGGCCACCTTCATGTTCATGATGGTGCCCCGGGCCGAGGTCTGCGCCGAACGCATCAAGCAGGTGCTGGACACCAAGTCCAGTGTGGTGCCACCAAGCGAGCCGGTGACACGCCTCGGTACCGGGGGACACCTGGAGCTGCGCGGGGCCGACTTCGGCTACCCGGGTGCGGAGGCCCCGGTGCTGCGCGGGGTCGACCTCGTGGCAGGGCCGGGAGAGACCACTGCCGTGATCGGCTCGACCGGAAGCGGGAAGTCCACCTTGCTGGGCCTGGTTCCCAGGCTTTTCGACGCCACTGGCGGTGAAGTCCTCGTGGGGGGCGTGGACGTGCGCAGGATCGACCCGCAGGTACTTTCCCGCACCGTGGGCTTGGTCCCGCAGAAGCCTTACCTCTTCTCCGGCACGGTGGCCTCCAATCTGCGCTACGGACGGCCCCAGGCGACGGACGAGGAGTTGTGGCGGGCACTTGAGGTAGCCCAAGCCAGGGAGTTCGTGGAGCGGATGGAAGGCGGCCTGGACGCGACGATCGCCCAGGGCGGGACCAACGTGTCCGGCGGCCAGCGCCAGCGACTGGCGATCGCCCGGACCCTGGTGCAGCAGCCGGCGATCTACCTGTTCGACGACTCCTTCTCGGCTCTGGACTATGCGACGGACGCGGCCCTGCGGGCAGCGCTCGGCCGCGAGACCTCGGACGCCACCGTGGTGATCGTCGCCCAGCGGGTGTCGACGATCCGCGAAGCCGACCGCATCGTCGTCCTTGACGAGGGACAGGTGGTGGGCGTGGGCCGGCACCACGAGCTGATGGCGGACAACGAAACCTACCGGGAGATCGTGCTCTCCCAGCTGACGGAGGCGGAAGCCGCATGAGCGGTCCCGGTGGACGCATGATGGCGGGGCCGGCTCAGCGGTCCCTGGACTTCAAGGGATCCAGCAAGCGGCTCCTGCGCATGCTGGCCCGGGACCGCGCCAAGCTGTGGGGCATGGTCCTCGCGGTCTTCGGCAGTGTCGCGATGTCAGTCGTCGGTCCGAAGATCCTGGGTGCGGCCACGGACCTTGTGTTCGCGGGGATCGTGGGACGACAGCTGCCCGCCGGCCTGACCAAGGAACAGGCGCTCCAGGGGTTGCGGGACCGCGGCGAGGGCGGGATGGCGGAGATGCTTTCCGGTACCGCCTTCACACCCGGTCAGGGAATCGACTTCACCGCGGTGGGGCGGGTCGCGCTGTGGGCGGTGGTCGTCTTCACCCTGGCCGGCCTGCTGATGCTGGTGGCGACCCGGGTCTCCAACCTCGTGATCAACGGAGCGATGTACCGGCTGCGTGAGGAGTTGCAGGGGAAGCTCTCACGGCTCCCGCTGTCGTACTTCGACGGTCAAAAACGCGGCGAGGTGCTCAGCCGGGCTACCAACGACATCGACAACATCGGCCAGACCCTGCAGCAGACGATGGGGCAGTTGTTGAACTCGTTGCTCACCATCGTGGGCGTACTGGCGATGATGATCTGGATCTCGCCGCTGTTGGCACTGGTGGCCTTGGTGACGGTTCCGCTGTCGGTGGTTGTCGCCACCCGCATCGGAAAGCGTTCCCAGCCCCACTTCATCGCGCAGTGGAAGTCCACGGGCACCCTCAACGCCCACGTGGAGGAGATGTACTCGGGTCACTCCCTGGTGAAGGTCTTCGGGCGCCAGAAGGAGTCCGCACAGGTGTTCGCCGAGCACAATGAGGAGCTCTTCCGGGCTTCCTTCAAGGCCCAGTTCGTCAGCGGGATCATGCAACCGGTGATGTTGTTCATCTCCAACATCAACTACGTGCTGGTGGCGGTCGTCGGCGGACTGCGGGTGGCCTCCGGCACCCTGTCGATCGGTGACGTCCAGGCGTTCATCCAGTACACCCGACAGTTCTCCATGCCCCTGACCCAGGTGGCCTCGATGGCGAACCTCGTACAGTCGGGCGTGGCGTCCGCCGAGCGGGTCTTCGAACTCCTCGACGCCGCGGAACAAGATCCGGACACCTCCGTTCCGGAACGGCCTGCCGAGTTGAAGGGCCAGGTGACCCTTGACGGCGTCGCCTTCCGCTACACCCCGGACGAGCCGCTGATCGAGAACCTCTCCCTCCAAGTGGAACCGGGCCACACGGTCGCGATCGTCGGACCCACGGGGGCGGGCAAGACCACCCTGGTGAACCTCTTGATGCGGTTCTACGAGGTGACCGGCGGCCGGATCGCTCTCGATGGGGTCGACATCGCCCGGATGACCCGGGAGGAGCTGCGATCCGGCATCGGCATGGTGCTCCAGGACACCTGGCTGTTCGGGGGCACCATCGCGCAGAACATCGCCTACGGAGCGACCCGGGACGTGTCCCGCACCGAGATCGAGGAGGCGGCGCGGGCCGCACACGCCGACAGGTTCATCCGCACGCTGCCCGACGGCTATGACACGGTGCTGGACGATGAGGGCGCCGGAGTCAGCGCCGGCGAGAAGCAACTGATCACGATCGCGCGGGCGTTCCTGTCGGATCCGGTGATCCTGGTGCTGGACGAGGCGACAAGTTCGGTCGACACCCGCACCGAGGTGCTCATCCAGAAGGCGATGGCAAGGCTCTCGCACGGGCGTACGTCCTTCGTGATCGCACACCGGCTCTCCACCATCCGCGACGCGGATGTGATCTTGGTGATGGAGCGCGGGTCCATCGTCGAGCAGGGCACGCACGAGGAACTGTTGGCGGCGGAGGGCGCCTACGCCCGACTGTACGCGGCCCAGTTCGCCCAAGCCGTCGTGGAGGTCGACTGACCTCAGTCGAGGTATCCGCGGAGCTGGTCCGCGAAGGCATGGTCGCGCAGCTTGTTCAGGGTCTTGGACTCGATCTGACGGATCCGCTCACGCGTCACACCGAAGATGCGCCCTATCTCCTCCAAGGTCCGGGGGCGACCGTCCATCAGCCCGTAGCGCAGCTGAACCACCTTGCGCTCGCGCTCTCCAAGGGTGGACAGCACCGCCTCCAGATGTTCGCGCAGGAGGAAGAAGGCAGCCGACTCCACCGGGGAGGCCGCGTCGCCGTCCTCGATGAGGTCTCCCAGGGCGACATCGTCCTCCTCGCCGACCGGTGCGTGCAGGGAGACCGGTTCCTGGGCGAGCCGCAACACCTCGCTGACCCGCTCCGGGGGCAGCCCCAGTTGGGTCGCGACTTCCTCGGAGGTCGGTTCGTAGCCGCGTTCTTGCAGGATGCGGCGTTGGACCCGGACGACCCGGTTGATGAGCTCCACGACGTGGACCGGGACACGGATGGTCCGCGCCTGGTCGGCAAGGGCCCTGGACATCGCCTGGCGGATCCACCAGGTCGCGTAGGTGGAGAATTTGTAGCCGCGTGCGTAGTCGAACTTCTCCACTGCCCTGATCAGGCCCAGGTTTCCCTCCTGGACCAGGTCGAGCATGGTCAGCCCGCGACCCACGTAGCGCTTGGCGACCGAGACGACGAGCCGGAGGTTCGCCTCGATCAGGCGGCGCTTGGCCATCCGGCCGAGGACGACGAGCCGATCGAGGTCCACGGCGAGGAGCGAGTCGAGGTCGGATGCTCCGCTGAGCTTCTCCTCCGCGAAGAGACCTGCTTCGACTCGTCGCGCCAGCTCCACCTCCTCGGCAGCCGTCAGGAGCGGAATCCTGCCTATTTCCCGCAAGTACTGGCGGAAGAGGTCGGCCGAGGGACCACTGGCCTCGGCCCGCGCCGTACGCGGCGCCGGCACCCCCTCGGCCTCGGTGTCCATCGCGACCACCGGTTCGGTTTCGGGGTGCGCTTCGGCTCGGCTCTGCGGGGGCACGACTTCGGGCGTGGTCTGGGTCTGCACGGGGGCGACCTCCAGGACTCCGAGGGCTCAGGCACCGCAACTCAGTGTGGGGGACGACACATGGCTGCTACGAGGGGCGTGCGGGCACTTTCTGAGTCCGGTGCGTGACCGGACGGTTACCCGCTGGACGGGTGCCCCATGCCGCCTAGAACGGTTGTCCCCTCCACTCAGAGGGCCTCGGCACCCCGGTTGCGAAGCGCCTGCCCGTACTGCTGGAGCACCCACAGGTCCTGCTGGACCGCTGCCAGCTGCTGTGAGCTTCCGTGGGAGCCCAGGCGCGCCATGGTGCCCTGGATATCGTGGACACGGCGGTCCACGGCGCGCAGCCGAACCTGCACCAATTGCACGCCCGCATAGGCCTCGTCCACGGTCTTGGCGTGGATCGCCTCGACGGCAAGCTCGGTGATCATGGCTCGGACCGTGTCATTGGGGGCCGCGTCCCGAACCCGCGCGAGGTAGTCGGGTGCGTCCTGACCGGCGCCGCCGGCTTCCGCGATGGCCTGACGGACCGTGGCGTACGGAGGAGCGGTGAACTCGTCGGCTCCATAGGCGTCAAAAGCGGGTGAGACCAACTCAGGGCGCTGGAGCGCCAGCTTGAGCAGTTCGCGCTCGGTGCGATGGGCCGGGCTGCGCAGGTTGAGCGCGGGACCGGCGGGCGGGGTCGCGGCAGCGGACGCCCCGGCGTGCTCCGATCCCCCCGGCCCGCCTTCGCCGCGGGGGCCGCCGGTGCGCTGCGGCGGTGCCGGGCGGCCCCCCCGCTCGCGGGCCCATCGGGCCAACTGAGCCACTCGCTTCACCACGAACTGCTCGTCGCGGACGCCGAGCATCCCGGCGAGCTGGACCGCCGACTCGTGCTGGATCGCGATGTTCTTGATCCCGGCGACGATGGGGGCGGCTTCGTCCAGGGCGGCAGCCCGACCAGCCGGCGTCTCCAGGTTGTGGCGGCGCACGACATGGCGGATGGCGAACTCGAACAGCGGCGTGCGGTTGTCCACCAGCGCGCAAACCGCCCCATCGCCCTCGGCCAGCCGCAGCTCACAGGGGTCCATGCCGCCCGGGGTGATCGCGATGGATGTCTCCGCCGCGAACTTCTGGTCGTCCTCGAAGGCTCGTAGGGCGGCCTTCTGCCCTGCGGCGTCACCGTCGAAGGTGAAGACCACCTCAGCGCTGGCGTTGTCCATCAACAGGCGGCGAAGGATCTTGATGTGGTCACCGCCGAAGGAGGTTCCGCAGGTGGCGATCGCGGTGGTCACTCCGGCGAGGTGGCAGGCCATGACGTCGGTGTAACCCTCGACGACCACGGCCCGGCTGGTCTTCGCGATCTCCTTCTTCGCCAGGTCGATTCCGTAGAGGACCTGGGACTTCTTGTAAATCGCCGTTTCCGGGGTGTTGAGGTACTTCGGTCCGTTGTCGTCCTCGCGCAGTTTGCGTGCGCCGAAGCCGACCACCTCGCCCGTGATGTCGCGGATCGGCCACATCAATCGGCCCCGGAAGCGGTCGATCGGCTTACCGCTACGGCTGTCCTGGGCCAGGCCGGACAGCAGCAGCTCCTTGTCGCTGAATCCCCTGCCCCGGAGGAACCGGGTCAGGTGGTCCCAGCCGGCCGGGCTGTAGCCGACCCCGAAATGTGCCGCTGCGGCCTGGTCGAAGCCGCGTTCCGCCAGGAACCTGCGGCCGATTTCGGCCTCTGGGCTTTCCAGCTGATCGAGGTAGAAGGCAGCGGCGGCCTTATGGGCCTCGACCAGCCGGATGCGCTCACCCCGACCGCTCTGCCCCGGGGTGTAGCCACCCTCTTCGTAGCGCAGGGTGATACCGGCCTGACCGGCCAGACGCTCGACCGCCTCGGAGAACGAGAGGTGGTCGATCTTCATCACGAAGTCGAGGGTGTCCCCGCCCGCCTGGCAACCGAAGCAGTGGTAGAGCCCCTTACTCGGGCTGACCTGGAAGGACGGGGACTTCTCGTCGTGGAAGGGGCACAGGCCCTTGAGGTTGCCACCGCCGGCATTGCGCAGCTGGAGGTATTCGGAAACCACGGCGTCGATCGGGACTGCGTCCCGGACCGCCTTCACGTCGTCGTCGTTGATCCTGCCTGCCACGCGTGAAGTCTACGGTGAGGGACGGACAACGCTCTCGGTCGGCTCCGCCCCTGCCTCGGTGAGCTGCGGCGGGGCGGAGCTCAGATCACTGGCCGAGGTCCTCCAGCGGCACGGAGGGATCGGCCAGCTTCGCCTGGTCCACCCGGGATCCGGAGCGGATGAGGCACTGAATGGGCTCGGTCACACCCCACACGTTGACGTTCATCCCGGCGAGTACCCGGCCCTCAGAGAGCCAGAACGCCACGAACTCCCGCTTACCGGCGTCTCCGCGCACCACCACCTGGTCATAGGACCCGGGGGCGGCGTAGCCCGAGTACTCCATCCCGACGTCGTACTGGTCGGAGAAGAAGTACGGGACACGCTCGTAGGAAACCTCCCGGCCCAGCATGGAGCGGGCAGCAGCCGGCCCGCCGTTGAGCGCGTTCGCCCAGTGCTCCACGCGCAGTCGGCGGCCGAGCAACGGGTGCTCCGCGCAGGCCACGTCACCTGCGGCGAAGACATCGGGGTCGCTGGTGCGCAGGGCGCGGTCCACGGCGATGCCGCCACCTTCCCCCCGGTCCGCGAGCGCCAGGCCCGAGGCCTCGGCGAGCGCCGTGCGGGGGGCCGCACCCACTGCGGCCAGCACCACGTGAGCCGGGTGCTCCTCGTCCTCGTCGGTACGTGCGGCGAGGACCATACCGTCCTGGCCGATGATCTCGGTGAGGCGCGCGCCGAAGCGGAAGCGCACGCCGTGCTCCTGATGGAGCTCGGTGAAGAACTGACCGAGCTCCGGGCCCAGCGCCCCGTGCAGCGGAGTGGGTTCGGGTTCGACCACGGTGACCTCCGCCCCGTACTCGCGTGCCGCTGCCGCGACCTCCAGGCCGATCCAACCGGCCCCGGCGACGACCAGGTGCCCGTTGTCCCGACCGAGGCTGGCCAGTACGCCACGGAGCCGTTCGGCGTGGGCCAGCCGGCGCAGATGGTGCACACCGGCGAGGTCGGTGCCGGGGATGTCCAGCCGGCGCGGTTCGGAGCCGGTGGCCAGGAGTAGCCGGTCGTAGTGCACCACGGCACCGTCACCGAGGATGACCGACTTGCTGGCGCGGTCGATCTGGACGACCGGCTGGCCGAGGTGAAGCTCGATGTCGGCAGCTGCATACCAGGCGGCCTCGTGGACGAAGACGCTGTCCCGATCTTCCTTGCCCAGGAGGTAGCCCTTGGACAGTGCCGGTCGTTCGTACGGATGGTCGAGCTCATCCCCGATCAGGATGACCCGGCCGGTGAAGCCCTCTTCTCTGAGTGCCTGGGCGGCCTTTGCGCCGGCCAGCCCTCCGCCGACGATGACGAATGTCCGGTGTGCGTCGACCACTTGATGCCTCCTCATAACCATTCGGCCACATGCGAGCGTCCCGCACTGAGCCTGCCCCGTGAAGGGGGGATGGCGCGATCAGGTCAGGCCCGGCGAGTCGTGAGCCGGGCGTGCAGCGAGCGCGCCGAGGCGTCGGTCAGCGAGGCGATCTGGTCGACGACTGCGCGTTTGCGCGCCGGCTCGTCGGCCGCCGCGTCGAACAGCGCCCGGAACTGGGGGTCCAAACCCTCTGGGGCCCGTCTGGTGAGGGCCTCGGCCAGTTCGGCCAGGACGATGCGCTGGTCGGCGCGCAGCCGCTCCTGTTCGTCGCGCTGCATGACGTAGAGATCGGCAACCGCCTTGAGGACGGCACTCTCGTTGCGCGCGGTGCGCGGCACCACCAGCTCCGCCGCATAGCGGGTGAGCCGACCAGGGCCGAAGGCCTCTCGGGTCGCGCTCTCGGCGGCCAGGCAGAAACGGCCGATGAGCTGACTGGTGGCGTCCTTCAAGCGGGCCTGGGCAACCGCCGAGCCGTCGTACCCGTGCGGCCACCACGCCTCCCCCATCAACCGGTCCAGGGCGTCTAGCAGCTCCTGCGCGGCCGTGCCGGCCGGTACGTAGCGGCCGATCGCCACCTCGCAGATCTCTTCGCGCTCGGGGTCGGCGAACAAGAGGTTGGGGTCCAGGTGGCCGGCGTGGAGCCCGTCCTCGAAGTCGTGTACGCAGTAGGCGACGTCGTCGGCCCAGTCCATCACCTGTGCTTCGAAGCACTTGCCGTGCGGCGGGGCTCCCCGCCGAAGCCAGTCGAACACCGGGAGGTCGTCCTCATAGACACCGAACTTGACCGACTCGGGATCACTGGGATGGCCACCGCGCGGCCACGGGTACTTGGTGGCCGCGTCGAGGCAGGCACGGGTGAGGTTCAGGCCGACGCTGATCTGCTCGCCACGCTCGCCGGTGACGAACCGCTTGGGTTCGAGCCGGGTGAGCAGGCGCAGCGACTGGGCATTGCCCTCGAAGCCACCGCAGTCCTGGGCGATCTCGTTCAGTGCCGACTCACCGTTGTGTCCGAAGGGTGGGTGCCCCATGTCGTGCGAGAGACAGGCGGCCTCCACAAGATCGGGGTCGCAGCCGAGGGCTGCGCCGAGCTCGCGTCCGACCTGCGCGCATTCGAGTGAGTGCGTGAGCCTGGTGCGTGGGCTGGCATCCCAGTCCTGTGCGCTGACACCCGGGGTGACCACCTGGGTCTTGCCTGCGAGGCGCCGCAGCGCCGCGGAGTGCAACACCCGGGCGCGATCGCGCTGGAAGGCGCTTCTCCCGGGCCGCTTGTCGGGTTCGGCGGCCCACCGCTCGGTGGCGGAGGGGTCGTACGCGGCCGAGTCGGGGAACGGGTCGTGCGTGGCGCCTTCCATGTTGAGACGTTAACCGCAACTGCTGACAATCGGGGGATGTGAGGTGCCTCAGGCCGTGGCCAGTTCCCGCCCGGGCGCCATCGCGGGCTCGCCGACGAGGGCCTGGTCGTAGCGCAGCAGAAGGAGACGGGCCAGGGCAGGGTGAGCGCCGAGGGGCGCGGCAGCGATCCAAGGCGCGGCAGCAGCGCTCTGCGTGGCGAACCGCCCGGGGGCGGTGAAGTAGGAGGCGAGCGCGACGCGATGGTGTCCGCGAGCGGTCAGCGCCCGAACGGCACCTGGGACGGTGGGCGCCGCAGCTGAGGCGAACGCGGGGACGACGGGGACTCCGCCAAGGCGCTCGCTGAGCAGTACCGCGGTGCTGTGCGTGTCAGCAACGGACTGCCGGTCGCGGGAGCCGGCGGCCGCCAGGACCACGGCCGGGCCCCGGCGCCCCGGGCCGGTGGCGGGCCAGCCCGCCTCCGTGAGCCGGTCATGGAGGGCCTCGACGAGCAGCGGGTGGGGTCCAAGCGCGGCGGCCACCTTGATGTGCAGCCAGGGCGCCGCGGCTGCGGCGCGCGGCAGGTCCTGCTTGACGTGGTGGCCACGGCCGAGGAGGAGCGGGACGAGGACGGCCCGGCCGGACGGGAGGGAGGCGAGGGCCTCATCGAGGCGTGGCGCGTTCAGTTCGATGTGTCCCAGGCGGACGGGAAGCTGGGGACGCAGTTCCTGGACCGACTGGAGCAGGGAAGTGACAGTGCGTAGGGCGCGCGGGTCACGACTCCCGTGGGCGACGAGGACGAGGGCCGGTGCCGGGTGCGGGTGAGCGGGCATGCGGGTGCCTTCGTTCGTCGGGTTGGTGGTGGCTGCATCGGGGTGGACCGGGCGGGGGCGCAGACCGCTGAGTTGGGTGCCGAGCTGGGCGGTGATGCTGGTCAGCAGCTCGGCGGTGCTGCCGAGGGCGGGCGGCTCCGTCATGGACCGATCCTGACGGAGCCAGGTTGCGATGCCGTTGCCAGAGAGTGACGGGGGTTTTCCGAGTGCTCACGTCCGCACTCGGGAGGGTGAAAGGTGCCCTGGCCGGAACTTCGGTCACGCGAGGGCCGCATTCATCACAGAGAGTAACGCATTGGCTCGGGCTGACAGCCCGATCGACTTGGAGGTGGTGGCGTGATGGTTGAGCGACGGGGCGCTTCGGTGACCACGAGGCAGCGGGAAGATCAGCCGGATCGGGTGGGACGCTTTGCCGTACCCTGCCCGCTGGAGGAGTCGGAACAGCGATTTCAGGTTGCCCCTCACCACGGTGACGTCACGGTGCTGAGCGGTTCCTGCCTCGTCTGTAACCCGCAGGGCCCATCGGGTGTAACACCGCAGCCGCACGCTGGGCAGCATGCACACCGCGATGCCCCCCACTGCGACCCACTGCCCTTACTGCGCCCTGCAGTGCGGGATGAACCTGCGTCCCGTGCCGGGCGCCGGTGTCGAGGTGGTGGAACGCCCGGACTTCCCGGTCAACCGGGGGGCGCTGTGCGGGAAGGGGCGCACCGCCCCGGAGGTGCTCTCCTCTCGGGTACGCCTGACCGAGCCACTCGTGCGCTCACGGGCCACGGGCCGGCTCGAACCGGCCACCTGGCAGGAGGCCCTCGGGCTGGTGGCCGAAAGCCTGACCCGCACCCGTCAGGCACAGGGAGCGGACGCCGTAGGGGTGTTCGGCGGTGGAGGGCTGACCAACGAGAAGGCCTACGCCCTGGGCAAGTTCGCTCGCGTCGTGCTGGGAACCTCTCAAATCGACTACAACGGCCGCTTCTGCATGTCCTCGGCAGCAGCAGCCCACCAACGTGCTTTCGGCCTCGACCGGGGGCTGCCCTTCCCGCTGGAGGACATTCCCCGCACCGGTTGTGTGATCCTGGTCGGCTCCAACCTCGCCGAAACCATGCCTCCGGCCCTGCGCTACCTCACCGAACTACGGGAAAACGGGGGACGGTTGATCGTTGTCGACCCTCGCCGAACCCGGACCGCGGCACAGGCAGACCTCCACCTGGCCCCGCGACCGGGCACCGATCTCGCGCTGGCCCTCGGACTGCTGCACCTGGTGATCTCAGAGGGCCGCGTAGACGAGGCATTCGTCAAGGAGCGCACCAGCGGCTGGGAAGAGGTTCGGGCCACGGCCATGGCCCACTGGCCGGAGCGAGTGGAACGCATCACCGGAATCCCAGTGCCGCGGCTTCGCGAAGCCGTGCGGATGTTCTGCGCACCGCAGTCCGCGATGGTGCTCACCGCTCGCGGACCGGAGCAACACACCAAGGGCACCGACACTGTCAGTGCCTGGATCAACCTCTGCCTTTCCACCGGCCGCGCCGGGCGCCCCCTGTCCGGCTACGGCTGTCTGACCGGCCAGGGAAACGGACAAGGTGGTCGAGAGCACGGCCAGAAAGCCGACCAACTCCCCGGCTACCGGAAGTTGACCGACCCCGCGGACCGGGCTCATGTGGCCCGCGTCTGGGGCGTGGACCCTGACGACCTCCCCGGACCTGGCCGGAGCGCCTACGAGCTCCTGGACGCCCTGGGAAGCGAGGTGCGCGCTCTGTTGCTCATGGGCTCGAACCCGGTGGTCTCAGCGCCCAGAGCCGGTCACGTCGAGCAGCGACTGCGTTCGCTGGACTTCTTGGCCGTGGCCGACGTGGTGCTCTCCGAGACGGCGGCACTGGCCGATGTGGTGCTCCCCGTCACGCAGTGGGCGGAGGAGACCGGCACCACCACCAACCTCGAAGGGCGGGTGGTGCTGCGCCGACAAGCGGTCGACCCACCACCCGGAGTGCGCAGCGACCTGGAGGTCCTGCACGGCCTGGCAGCTCGAATGGGCTGGGAGAAGGGGTTTCCCACCGATCCACAGGAGGTGTTCGAAGAACTCGGGCTGGCTTCCGCCGGAGGAGCGGCCGACTACTCCGGCATCGACTACGGCCGCATCGACCGAGAAGACGGCATTTTCTGGCCATGTCCAGCACCGACCGATGGAAGAGCGGAACATCCTGGCACTCCGAGGCTGTTCCTCGAACGGTTCGCGACCGACGACGGTCTCGCCCGCTTCATCCCGGTGGAACACCGCGAGGCGGCGGAGGAACCAGATGCCCTCTACCCCGTCCTCCTCACCACCGGCCGCGTGGTCTCCCAGTACCAATCAGGCGCCCAGACCAGGCGGGTGGCAGAGCTCAACGCGGCGGCGCCCGGGCCGTTCGTGGAGCTGCACCCCAGGCTGGCCGAGCGGATCGGAGCGGTTGAGGGCCAACCGCTGGCGGTGGTGTCCCGCCGTGGACGAGCCGTGGCCCCTGCACGGATCACGGACACCATCCGCGCCGACACGGTGTTCATGCCCTTCCACTGGCCAGGGGAGGGCCGAGCGAACTCCTTGACCAATCCTGCACTCGACCCGACCTCCCGCATGCCCGAATTCAAGACCTGCGCGGTACGGGTGGAGCTGGCCGAGGAAGATCAGCAGGCCGCACGGGGCGAATAGCGCAACAGGTGGGCAGAGGGGACCCTGGCGGTTTCCAAGCCGCTCTCAGACCAAGGGGGGCACGGGGAGTCGGGTGTCGATCCGACGAGCCAGCCCCGGGTAGTCAAGGACCATACCCTCGGTGTCGAATTCGATGTCTCGGCGAAAGGTGCCCGATTCGAAGCGGATCAACGCTCCGCTCTCACCCTGCTCAACGGTGGAATACCGTTGCGTAGCAGCCACCACGGACAGTTCGGGCACGCTGACCCACGCCACGAGGAACTCCCGGTCGCCGCCCGAACGGTGCAGCTCATGGCGCAGGACCGGCATCGTGTTGGTCAGGGGGCACAGGCCTAGATCGCAGTCCAGCGCTCCGTCGAGTTGAGGCAGGGGCTCGCCGGCAGCGGTCCACCGACCGGCCTCGTCACGGCGCAATCCGAGTTCCTCGGTGCCGGCGGCCCTCTCCACTGTCACTCTCAGCCGACGGGTCACGAAATCCTCACCGGTCTCCAGCTTGTAGGAAACCCAGTAGGGCTCAGGCCCCGTGCCGACGGCGCGCCCCCGTGCACGCAGGACAGTGCCTTCACGCTCCGTCCAGGCGGTCTCATAACCGCCGGTTGCAACGACTTCCCAGGTAAGGACCCTAGAGACGATCACGTTTTCAGGCTAATCGCTAACCGGTTCCCTCGGGGGGACCTTCTTGTTGCGACAGCCGCCGCGGCGCCCCGCGTACCACTGAGGACTTCCGCGGCGGCTGTCGGCCATACAACCAGTCCCCACCCGGTATCAGCGTCCCTTCGGCTCGGAGCCGCCGCGCGAGGGGTTCCGCAGCCAGGTAGACCCAGGCGAGTACGATGCCGCCTTCCGCCCCCACTACGCGCAGAGCCGACCGGTCGTACAGGTTCTGGGGGTGGCCTGGGCCGTGGTAGTCCTCCAGGCGATCCAGCGCCCGCAGCAGTCCCCCGTAGTGCGCAGGGATGGCGGTGACCAGGTCACCAGCGATCATGGAGGCCCTCGCCCGTACGGCATAGGGGTAGCCGGGGCCCTCGTAGAGAGCCGCGCCGGGAAGACATGCCCGCTCCTCCCGGACGGCCCTGCCGAGCACGTAGCGGTCGTGGTTGACCTGGCCCGGACGCAGGGTCCCGTACACGAAGAAGGGCAGCTCGTTCATCACGAGTTCCGGGCCGTCTCGGCCGCGACCCATTCAAGGTAGTCCGCGCTCCCGTGAACCACGTGGGCGGCAAGGATCTCAGGCGTGTCGTAAGGGTGGGCGGCCAGCAGGTGGGCTTCGAGGTCCGGGTAGCGGGCGGCAACGGTCTTGAAAGTGACCTGCCATTCCTGAGCGGTCTCGACCGCTCCCCGCCAGCGATATACGGAAGTGACCGGTCCGGTGATCTGTGCACAGGCCGCGTATCGCGCCTCGACCGCGCCCGCGGCCAGGTGCCGCGCGGCATCGGTCGAGTCCACGGTGGTGGTGACGGCCAGAACCGTCTGCTCGTCCGGCGTCACGGCACTCTCCTTCGCCTTCGTCGGGTGCTGGCGCACCAGACGGGCGCCCGGTGCAGCGGCCGGCATCGGGAGCCAGGGCGCTCCTCTGATTGTCGGTCGCCCACGGCCGGCTGGTTCATCCACCCCGGGCGTGTCCCCTCACTCGTTCGGCGCCGCGGCACCGAAACGGCCCACGCTCCTCTGGAACAGTGGCGGTGACCTGGCGAAATGCTGGGCTCCGGGGCGTATGACAACTGGTCAAAGGAGCACGTGGAGGTAGGGCCGGGAGGCACCGCTGGCGCTTCCGGTCTTATCTCGACATCAACAGCGCAGAGTTCTCAAGGGAGTGCCCATGCCCCGCCGCACCGTACGCGTCCTCAGTGGCACCCTCCTGAGCGCGTCCCTGCTCCTCGCCGGGTCGGCCGCCTCCCTTGCCGCCCTGAGTCCGCAGGCCCATGCCGGGCAGGACAGTGACCCGGCGGTCGACGTCAGGCCCGTGCTCACCGAGCCGCCGAGCAAGCCGCAGGGCTCAACGCCGGCTGACGCCACCGAGAAGGACCGCCCGGTCGCCGGTACGAAGACCAGCCATGAGTCGACTGCGAGTGGTGGCCGGCTCGAAGTGTTCCCGAGCACGGCGGCCCCCGGCACGACCGTCACCGTCAGCACCACCGGGTGCGGTACGCACGCCAAGGCTGAAGGGGACGCGAGCACCGTGGGTGGGGGTCGTTTCAAACTGACCGCCGGTACCCACAAGGAACTGGTCGTGGGCCAGTTCACGGTTGGTAGGGAGGCTCGGTCGGGTACCCATCGGATCCGTGTGACCTGCCAGGACGGCAAGTCCATGCACGGCGATCTGAGCGTCGCCGACCAGGGCCCGAAGGGGCACGTCCAAACCGGTGTGGGCGGCGGCGCCTCCTCGTCTCCCGATCCCACCAAGATCGCGGCGGGAGCGGCCTTCCTGGCCGTATCCGCCGTCGGCGGTATCCGTCTCCTGCGTCGCCGGGCGAGCGGCACGCGGTGAGCGAGGACCGGCCGCACCGTCGTGCCGGAACCGGTACCGCCCCAGTCGTCCGCCCCGGAGGGCCCCCGAGCCGGGGCGGACGACACGGACCGCGTGCAGTGGGGGGTTGGGGTGCGCGCCCAGACTTCGGACGGGAAACGGTAGGTGATTCCAGTGGGTGAGGGCACCCGTTGCCATGCTGGCCGCGGTGGGCTTCTCGCGATCGCCGCCCTGACCGGTTTCTGGCTCATCAGCAGTGGCGTCGCCGACAGGTCGACGCCACCCCAGCCCTCTTACGCTCAGGCGGGGCATCCTGCGACGGCCGGTGTCGGGCGTGGTTCCAGCATCGCACCGCTGCCAGGCGCCGCCCCGAACCGCATCCGGATCCCGTCGATCGCGGTGGACGCACCACTCACCGGGCTGGGCCTCCAGCCGGACGGGCGCCTACAGGTGCCTCCCACCGGGCGTCCCGAACTCGCCGGCTGGTACCGGGAGGGAACTCCTCCCGGTGCGCGGGGCACTGCCTTGATCGCAGGGCACGTGGACCATTCCGGTGGGCCGGCGGTGTTCTACGCCCTGGGGTCGGTGCGACCCGGCGCGCTGGTCGAGGTGGTGCGGACGGACGGTCGAACAGCGGTGTTCACGGTTGACGCCGTCGAGTCCTTCGAAGCGACGGACTTCCCCGACACGCGCGTCTACGCACCGTCCTCCCGTCCGGAACTACGCCTGATCACCTGCGGGGGTTCCTTCTCTCCACGGGCCGGGTACGGAGGCAACATCGTCGCCTTCGCCCATCTGACGGGTACCTACGGTGGGGCTTGAGGATGCCCACCCGAAGTACGCCCGGAGGTCGGCGCAGCAGCGTATCCCCCTCGAACGTCAGGCGATCCACTGGTCGAAGGCAAGCTTGGCGACGAGCGAGACGACCACGGTCAACAGGACGCCCCGCACGAATCCGCTCCCCTTCTTCAGCGCCGTCCGCGCTCCGGCCATGCTGCCGATCAAGTTGAACAGGGCGAGCAGTCCGGCTAGTTGCCACAACACTGTGCCCTGATAGGCGAACATGGCGAGCGCGCCGCCGTTGGTGCAGACGTTGACGACCTTCGCAGTGGCCGAAGCCGTGACCAGGTCCATGTGCAGGAGGGCGGAGAGGGCCAGCACGAGGAAAGTGCCGGTGCCGGGTCCGAACAGGCCATCGTAGAAGCCCATTCCCAGGCCCGCAAGGGCGATGGCTGCGAGGATCCGCTTCCGGGTGACGGGACCGCCGGGAACAGCGGTCCCGAAGCTCGGTCGAAAGATCACGAAGGCGGCCACGGCCAACAGCACCACCATGATCACCGGCCGGAGCACCTCGCTACTGATACCACCGGCGAAGAACGCCCCGAGCATGGACCCCGCGAGGGCCGCCATGCCGATTCGAACTGCGAGGCGGAGGTCCAGCGGTGCTTTGCGGAGGTAGGTGATGGCGGCGCCCGAAGTTCCGACGATCGCCACGGCCTTGTTCGTACCGAGGACGTAGGAGGGGTGCGCTCCCGGCACCCCGAGTAGCAGGGCGGGTAGAAGCAGTAGCCCACCGCCCCCGACTACCGCGTCGATCCAGCCGGCCGCAGCTGCCGCGAGGCAGAGCGTGATGATCATCGTCAGTGATATGTCGGGCATGATCGTGACCCTATGAAGTTGATGGATGTAACGTCCATGCACTCCCTGGAAACTTGCGCAAGGCTTGAGCTTCGGCCGCCCTGAACACGGTTGCCCGTGACGCCACCGACCGCGCGCAGCCTCACACGGGCACCGGCCCACGATGAGAGGGCAGCGTTCCGCACCGGAAACCGGCGGGATGCCGAGGGGTAACAGCAGACCCGCAGGCTGCGAGCATGACCTCGCAACCACGGGTGGTGGTGATCGGCAGCGGCCTCGCCGGCCTGCGGCTCGCACAACGCACCCTCGCAGCCCAGCCCACCGCTTCGGTGACGGTGCTCGGGGAGGAAAGCCGCCGGCCCTACAACCGGGTGCTCCTCGCCGAGGTCCTGGCCGGCCGGTACGGGCCCGAGGTCACCGAACTCCCCTGGATCGGATCAGCACTGCTCCGGGACGCACGCGCCGTCCGCATCGACCGCACCACCCACACCGTGACCTGCCAGGACGGGCGCGTCATCGGCTACGACCGGCTGGTCCTCGCCACCGGATCGCGGCCGGTACTACCGCCACTGCGCGGCTTGGTCGACACCGAAAGCAGGCAGCTACCCGAAGGGGTCCACTCCTTGTGGACGATGGACGACTGCTTGGCGCTGACCGCGGCCGTCCAGCCGGGCCTACCAACCGTGGTGATCGGCGGGGGCCTGCTGGGCGTCTCCGCAGCCCGGGCACTGGCCGAACGCGGAGCCGAGGTGGTCCTCGCCCAGCAAGGAGACCGCCTGATGGAACGCCAGCTCGACCCAGAGGCTTCAGCGCTGCTGGCCGCCCACCTCACCTCGCTCGGCGTGGAAGTCCACACCGAATGCCGCGCCCGCGGTCTGGTCACTTCGCCCCGCGCGCCCACGCCCGACGACACCGTCCCGTCCGGCACCCGCACCTCCCGCGTCCCCACCGCGGAAGGCACGGGCGCCCGACGGGTCATCGCGGTGGAACTCGCGGACGGCTTCCGTCTGGATGCCGCACTCGTGGTCTTCGCGTGCGGCATCCGCCCCCGCGTCGGGCTGGCCCGGGACGCGGGCCTCGCCGTGCGCGAGGGAATCGTCGTCGACGACGAGCTACGCACCTCCGACCCGGACATCCACGCCATCGGAGACTGCGCCGAGCACCAGGGCCACTCGTACGGTCTCGCCGGTGCGGCACTCGACCAGGCAGACGCCCTGGCGGCCCGACTCGCCACCGGCACCGGGCGCTACGCGGGAACCCGCGCCCTCACCAGGCTGACCTTCAGTGGCGGCGAGCGCGCCCTCGACCTCGCCGCCTTCGGTGAGCCGACTCCCCGACCGGGCGACGACGTACTGCGCCTGACGGACGCCACCCGTGGCACCTACCGGCAGGTGGTGGTCCGTGGTGACCGGCTCGTCGGCGGGGTGCTGCTCGGTGAACTCTCCGCGGTGGGGACGCTGGCCCGCGCCTGGGAGGGCGACCAACCACTTCCGGATTCCCCCGGGAGTCCGCTGCTCCACCTGCTCACCGACGATGGAGGCTCCTGAGATGGCCACCCGCACACCCGCCCCCACCCGTCCCGTCATCCTGCTCATCGGGCACGGCATGGTGGGCCAGCGCTACCTGGAGGCGCTCGCCGAACACGGGGTGCCCGAACGCGCCCGCGTCGTCGTACTGTGCGAGGAGCCCCGGCCTGCCTATGACCGCGTGCATCTCACCTCGTACTTTTCCAAGAGCACGCCCGAGGACCTGTCCGTCACTCCGGACGGCTTCTTGGAGCAACACGGCATCGAGATCCACCTCGACGATCCGGCCATCGCGATCGACCGCGATCTCCGGAGCGTGACGTCCCGATCTGGCCGTGTCTTCCGTTACGACACCCTCGTACTGGCCACGGGCTCTTCGCCCTTCGTACCGCCGGTCCCCGGCAGGGAAGCGCCCGGCTGTTTCGTCTACCGGACCATCGAGGACGTACGCGCCATCGAGGAATACGCGAAGGGCCGTACTCGGGGGGCCGTGGTCGGCGGCGGGCTGCTCGGACTGGAGGCGGCAGGCGCCCTGCAAGGCCTCGGACTGGGCACCCGGGTAGTCGAGTTCGCCCCCCGGTTGATGCCGGTGCAGGTCGACCAGGGTGGTGGTGCGGCCCTCCTGCGCACCATCGAGGGCATGGGGCTGAGCGTGCACACCGGGGTGGGCACGGAGGAGGTGCTCACCGGAGCGGACGGTTCGGTCAACGGGATGCGCCTGTCGGACGGGGCGACGGTCGACACCGATCTGGTCGTCTTCTCGGCGGGTGTCCGGCCCCGTGACCAGTTGGCCCGGGACTGCGGTCTTGCCGTCGGCGAGCGAGGCGGCATCGTGGTGGACGCGCACTGCCGTACCTCCGACCCGGACGTCTACGCGATCGGCGAGTGTGCCCTGGCGTGCGACGGCCGGGTGTACGGCCTGGTCGCCCCGGGCTACGAGATGGCCCTCACGGCAGCAGCCGCGTACGCGCAGGAGGCCGCACCCACCGGGGCGGGGGGCGGGCGCCAGTTCACCGGTGCGGACCTCTCTACCAAGCTCAAACTGCTGGGCGTGGACGTGGCCTCCTTCGGCGATGCGCACGGGACCACCAAAGGCAGCCTGGACGTGGTCTATTCCGATTCCCGGTCCGGGATCTACAAGAAGCTCGTGATGGCCTCCGACGGCCGACTGCTGGGGGGCGTCCTGGTCGGCGAGGCTGACGCCTACGCCCTGTTGCGCCCGCTCACCGGTTCCGTTCCGCCGGCCGCCCCCGAACAACTGGTGCTGCCGGCCGGGGCCGGTGCGCCCGCCGCCCTCGGGCCGTCCTCCCTTCCCGACGAGGCGGTCATCTGCTCCTGTCACAACGTGACCAAGAAGGCCATCGCCGCCTGCACGGACCTTCCCCAGGTCAAGAAGTGCACGAAGGCCGGCACCGGTTGTGGCAGTTGCCTGAAGGTGATCGGCCAACTCCTGCCGGCTCCGGCGGACGAGGGGCTGTGCGGGTGCTTCGGCTACACCCGGGCCGAGCTCTACGAGATCGTCCGCACCCTGCGCATCACCTCCTACGCCCAACTGTTGGACAGCCACGGCCGCGCCCCGGCCCGCGGCGGCGAGGGCTGTGAGATCTGCAAGCCAGCCGTGGCGTCGGTGCTCGCCTCGCTCGCGCCGTCCATCGGCGCAGCCGGCTACGTCCTGGACGGCGAGCAGTCGGCCCTCCAGGACACCAACGACCATCACCTGGCCAATATGCAGCGCAATGGCTCGTACTCGGTGGTCCCCCGCATCCCCGGCGGTGAGATCACCCCCGAGAGGCTGATTGTCATCGGCGAGGTCGCCCGTGACTTCGGGCTGTACACCAAGATCACCGGCGGGCAGCGGATCGACCTCTTCGGGGCCCGCATCGACCAGCTCCCGGCGATCTGGAGTCGGCTGGTCGACGCCGGCTTCGAGTCCGGCCACGCCTACGGGAAGGCACTGCGGACGGTGAAATCCTGCGTGGGACGGACCTGGTGCCGCTACGGGGTGCAGGACAGCGTGCGGATGGCCATCGATCTGGAGTTGCGCTACCGCGGACTGCGGGCCCCGCACAAGCTGAAGTCCGCGGTCTCCGGCTGCGCACGCGAGTGCGCTGAGGCGCAGAGCAAGGACTTCGGCGTCATCGCCACGGCCCAGGGCTGGAACCTGTACGTCGGTGGAAACGGCGGCGCCACACCCCGCCATGCGGACCTGCTGGCGCAGGACCTGAGCGACGAGGAACTGGTGCGGCTCATCGACCGGTTCCTGATGTTCTACATCCGCACCGCCGACCGCTTGGAACGCACGGCCGCTTGGCTGCAACGACTGGAGGGCGGACTGGAGCACCTGCGCGATGTGATCGTGCGGGACTCGCTCGGTCTGTGCGCGGAGTTGGAGGCCATGATGGCCGACCACGTGTCCCACTACCGTGACGAATGGGCGGAGACTCTGAGGGACCCGGATCGGCTGCGCCGCTTCGAGTCCTTCGTGAACGCCCCGGGGGCACCGGATCCGACCGTCCGCTTCGTCCCCGAACGCGACCAGGTCAAACCCGATCTGGAGATCCTCACGCTCAGGCCGCTCGAAGGGAGCTCAGCGCGATGACCTTGGAACTCTGCATGGACGACGACTGGTTCGCGGTATGTGAGGTGACTTGTCTCACGCCGGGCCGCGGGGTGGCGGCCCTCCTCCCCGACGGCACCCAGGCCGCGCTCTTCATGGACCGGTCCGGTCGGGCGTATGCCATCGGCAACCAGGACCCCTTCACCGGAGCGCAGGTCCTCTCCCGCGGTCTGCTGGGGTCCCTCGCCGGACGTCCGTTCGTCGCCTCGCCGCTACTCAAGCAGCGGTTCGACCTGCAGTCGGGACGCTGCCTGGATGATGAGGAGGTGGCGGTGCGGACCTTTCGGATCCGCACCAGCACCGCCGTCTGAAGGCGCCGCCCCGGTCAGCTCTGAGCGGATTCGCCCTGGAGCACTGCCGGGTCCATCCACATGACCTCCCAGTTGTGACCGTCGAGGTCCTCGAAAGCCCGGCCGTACATGAATCCGTGGTCGCTGGCGGGGCGCAGCTCGGCACCGCCGGCGGCCAGCGCCTTCTCTGCGAGTTCGTCCACCTCGGCACGGCTCTCGGCGCTGAGGCAGAGCAGAGCCTCAGTGGTGGCAGCGGTGTCCGCGATGTCCTTGTCGGTGAAGTCCGCGAACCGCTTGTGCGTGAGCAGCATGACGAAGATCGAATCGCTGATCACCATGGATGCGGCGTTGTCGTCGGTGAACTGGGGGTTGAAGGTGTAGCCGAGCTTGCCCCAGAAGTCCTTGGCGGCGTCCAGGTCCTTGACCGGCAGGTTGACGAAGATCTTCGTGGCCATGGTGCCTCTTCCTCTCGTTGCCCGCCCCGAGGCGGTGCTTTCAAGGGGTAGACCGCCGTGCCCGGCACAACTCATCGCGATCCGGCGAACTTTTTCAGGAGCTTCCCCACGACCGTCCTCCTGCCGCCCACCCGTCCAGGGGAGCGCCCTTCCCGCACCCGCACGGCCATCGCCAAGTCGACGCACGTTGACCTGTCGTCAGTCCCCGTCCTCCGGGTTCCTCGGCGCACCACGGCCCGGCGCCGTCCGGCTCCGAGGCCTGCACCTCGCGGACAGCACCTACGAACTCGCCTACGAAGATTCGCTGGTGGCCGGGGGAAGAGCCCCAGCGACGGCGTGGACAACGTCACCGGGTCCAGCTACGGAGACCTACGGCGCGCAGGGTGGCAGCGATCTGGAGATCTGTGGATCACCCAGAACGAGGTGGTGGCGCCGCCCTTCCTCAAGGTGCTCGGCCAGTCCTCCTCCGAGTGGTCGTCCAGGAACACGGTTCAGGAGCCCGCTTTGAGCAATGCGGCACCGAGCGGGGTGACCGTGTGGAGTACGGCGTTCCCGTGCCGCAGGGTGGTCACCAGCCCGGCCTCACGCATCACACAGGCGTGTTGGCTCGCGCTGGCCAGCGACACCCCGGCTCGACGGGCGAGCTCACTGGTGGTGGCACCGTCACCGATGGCCCGCAGCACCACCGAGCGGGTATGTCCCACCAGCTTCCCCAGGCCGCGCAGTCCGTCGCGCGCGCGGCTCGGCTCGGCACCGACCGGCGAGGACGCGTGCTGGGCCGGGTAGACGAGCACCGGCGAGAGTCCCGGATCGTGGAGGGTCACCGCGGTGCGGCGGCAGAAGAAGGAAGGCTGTAGGAGCAGACCCCGCCCGCCGAGTTGGACATCGCGGTCGACCGGATAGTCACACTCCAGGACCGGCGGATTCCACCGCAACATCGGTGGCAAGGAGGCAAGGAGTTCGTCGGCGCCACCGTCGAGGACCGCTCGGCCGCGAGCGGCTCGCTCAGCCTCGACCTGCGCTTGGATGCGCGCCCAGTAAGGCTCGACCGCCGCACGGTGGTAAGCCCTCAGCACGCTCGCCAGCCGGGCCAGGGCGGGCCCCTGCCCGTCGGCTATCTCCCGCAGCCGGGTAGGCTGTTCCTGCTCGGTGGTCAGCAGCGCCAGTTCGGCGCGCAGTCGCTGCGGGCGTGTCTCCCGTAGCGCATCGAGCCCGGCGTCCATCCCGTACTGTCCCTCCATCGGGGTCAGAAAGTCCGGGAAATAACCCCTGCTGGGTATCAATGCACCCAGCAGCCTTGTTTCACCGTTCAACCGGGTACGCGATTCTGTACGCCATTCACCAAACAGCCGAGCATCGCGCCGGTCCCTTATTCGGTGAAAGCTCAGAATGGTTTCCCACAACGCGTCGGGTCTCCCCGCCATCCGTACCCGTGCTAGGTCCACTCCAGTGAAATGGATGCGCAGCACCGAACCCCCACACCTGTGCACTCGCAATGCCCCCGCCCCATGAGTATGCACGCCATCACAGGCCGTCACCACGCCCTTTCAGCCACAGTTGAAACGCCTTTCGTCATCGCCCGGGCAAGCGAAATGCTGTACTCCGCCGGGCACACTCCGGGGCGACCGGAAACGCTCCGCGAAGGCCGTGGGGGGCTTTGCGGGGCCTGGCGGTCGGTCGACTCGGGAAGCGTCGACGTGTCTGGCAGATTGACAGGAGGCGACGGGCGGGTGGGGATCCGCCCGTCGCCTTCTGCTTGAAGTGCCCGAAGTGCTTGAATTCCGGCAGAAATTAAGCGGATACACGCCAGTAACCTCACACAAATGACGTATTCGCGTGTACTGCCGACGTCGCACGGAAGCCATGCAGGCCACCCGAACGCACCGGAGCCGTCGTCGGCCCCGGTGAGGGTTCGGGTAGACCGACGACGGCTCCGGAGTCTGTGGTTAAGCCGGACTCGGCGGCCCCGTCCAGGCTCAGCGACTGTCGGACCCCTTAGCGGCAGCCGCCGCGCGACCGGCCTCAAGTCGGGCGACCGGGATGCGGAACGGCGAGCAGGAGACGTAGTCCAGGCCCACCTCGTGGAAGAAGTGCACCGACTCGGGGTCACCCCCGTGCTCACCGCAGATACCGAGCTTCAGGTCGGGACGGGTGGCCCGGCCTGCTGCGGCGGCGCTCCGCACGAGCGAGCCCACACCATCCTTGTCGATGGTCTCGAACGGCGAGACCCCGAAGATGCCCTTCTCCAGGTACGCGGTGAAGAAGCTCGCCTCCACATCGTCCCGTGAGAAGCCCCACACGGTCTGGGTCAGGTCGTTGGTACCGAACGAGAAGAACTGTGCGGCTTCCGCGATCTGACCGGCCGTGAGCGCGGCACGAGGCAGTTCGATCATCGTGCCGATGGTCAGCTTCAGGGAGGTCCCGGTCGCGGCCTCCACCTCGGCGATGACCTGGTCCGCCTCCTCTCGCACGATCTCCAGCTCCTGGACGGTACCGACCAACGGGATCATGATCTCGGCGCGCGGGTCACCCTTGGCGTTCTTGCGCTCCGCCGCGGCCTCGGCGATCGCGCGGACCTGCATGGCGAACAGCCCCGGAATGACCAGGCCCAGCCGCACCCCGCGCAGCCCCAACATCGGATTCTGCTCGTGCAGCTTGTGAACCGCCTGGAGCAGACGCAGATCGTTCTCGTTGGCGTCCTTGCGGGATTCCGCGAGGGCCACCCGGACCGACAGTTCGGTGATGTCGGGCAGGAACTCGTGCAGCGGCGGGTCGAGCAGCCGCACCGTGACCGGCAGCCCGTCCATGGCCTCGAACAGCTCGACGAAGTCCTTCTTCTGAAGCGGCAGCAGGGCACTGAGCGCCGACTCCCGTTCCGTGTCCGTGTCGGCGAGGATCAGTCGCTCGACCATCTCGCGGCGCTCGCCGAGGAACATGTGCTCGGTGCGGCACAGGCCGATGCCCTGGGCCCCGAAGCGACGCGCACGCAGCGCGTCCTCGGCGTTGTCGGCGTTGGCGCGCACCCGGAGGCGGCGCACCCGGTCCGCGTAGGCCATCACACGATGAACGGCTTGGACCAGCTCGTCGGCATCGTCGGCGCCGGCGTGCATGCGGCCCTCGAAGTACTCGACGACCGGGGAGGGCACGACAGGGACCTCGCCGAGGTACACCTTGCCGGTGGACCCGTCGATCGAGACGACGTCGCCCTCCTCGATGACGGTCCCGTTGACCGTCATCCGGCGACGCTTGGTGTCGACCTCCAACTCCTCGGCGCCACAGACACAGGTCTTGCCCATTCCTCGGGCGACGACCGCGGCATGCGAGGTCTTCCCGCCGCGGGAGGTCAAGATGCCCTCGGCCGCGATCATCCCGTCGAGGTCGTCGGGGTTGGTCTCGCGGCGGATCAAGATGACCTTCTCACCCGAGCGGGACCATTTGACGGCGGTGTAGGAGTCGAAGACCGCCTTGCCGACCGCCGCGCCAGGGGAGGCGGCGATGCCGCGACCGAGCTTCTCGACCTTGGCGGACTCGTCGAAGCGGGGGAACATCAGCTGGGCGAGCTGGGCGCCGGTGACCCGCTGGAGGGCCTCGGCCTCGTCGATCAGCCCCTGGTCGACGAGCTGGGTGGCGATCCGGAAGGCAGCGCCCGCGGTGCGCTTGCCCACCCGGGTCTGGAGCATCCAGAGCTGGCCGCGCTCGATGGTGAACTCGATGTCGCACAGGTCCTTGTAGTGCGTCTCAAGCGTCTCCATGATCGACATGAGCTGGTCGTACGACTTCTTGTCGATCTGCTCCAGATCGGCGAGCGGCACCGTGTTGCGGATGCCGGCGACGACGTCCTCGCCCTGCGCGTTCTGCAGGTAGTCGCCGTAGACGCCCTGGTGGCCGCTGGCGGGGTCGCGGGTGAAGGCGACTCCCGTGCCGGAGTCTGGCCCGAGGTTGCCGAAGACCATGGAGCAGATGTTGACAGCGGTACCGAGGTCGCCGGGGATGCGCTCCTGTCGGCGGTAGAGCTTGGCACGGTCGCCGTTCCACGAATCGAAGACGGCGCGGACTGCGAGATCCATCTGCTCGCGCGGGTCCTGCGGGAAGTCACGGCCGGCTTCCCTGGCGACGATCTTCTTGAAGTGCTTGACGAGCTTCTTGAGGTCAGCGGCATCGAGGTCGGTGTCCACCGTGACCTTCTTGGCCGCCTTGGCCTCGTCCAGAGCGTCCTCGAAGAGCTCTCCGTCGACGCCGAGCACCGTCTTGCCGAACATCTGGACGAGGCGGCGGTAGGAGTCCCAGGCGAAGCGCTCGTCGCCGGACTGCTGAGCCAGCCCCTGCACCGATTCGTCGGAGAGGCCGATGTTCAGCACCGTGTCCATCATGCCGGGCATGGAGAACTTGGCGCCGGAGCGTACGGATACCAGCAGGGGGTCGTCGGACTGCCCGAGTCGCTTGCCCATCCTCCCCTCCAGGGCGTCGAGGTGGGCGCTGACCTCGGCGCGCAGCGCGTCGGGCTCTTCGCCCGATTCGAGGTAGACCCGGCAGGCCTCGGTGGTGATGGTGAAGCCGGGAGGGACCGGCAGGCCGAGGTTGGTCATCTCGGCGAGGTTGGCGCCCTTGCCGCCGAGGAGGTCCTTGAGGTCCCGGTTGCCCTCGGTGAAGTCGTAGACGAACTTCTGCTCTTTGTTCTCCGACACGGGTCTCGACTCCTTGAGGACTCGGTGGCTGCCCTGACGGCGAGGAACATACCCAGATCGAAGGCATCTGGGTACGTCCACTTGGTCGTCATGGGACTGCAACCACCCATCCGCCAGTAGATCGAAAGTAACTCAACGGTAGCCATGCAGAGGCGGAAGGCTTCACCTCCCGAAGGGTGCAGGTGCCCAAGTGACCCATTGCCGCTCACTTGAGCGATGATCGATACAATTGTTTTCAAGTCTTGAACACTCAAAGGGTGGCACCCAGTGCCACCCTTTGAGAAGTGCATCGGAGAATTCCGCGCTCATCTGAGCGCAAGCCCTCGCATGCGTGGCGCATATCACGCCGCTCGTTCAGCCTCCGGACGTATCCAGTTCGGCTTCCTCGCCCACTCCGGCACAGTCGTAGGGGTCCCGCAGCCAACCGTCCGGAAGCACCACGCGGTTGTTTCCCGACGTGCGACCGCGCGGACCGTCCGCCCCGACCGGCCACGGCTGATCCAGGTCCAACTCGCTCAGATGAGCGTCCAACTCGGCCAGCGAAGAAGTCACCGCCAACTTCCGACGCAGCTCGGAGCCGACGGAGAAGCCCTTCAGGTACCAAGCGACGTGCTTGCGGAAGTCGATCACCCCACGCGTCTCGTCACCGATCCACTCCCCCAGCAGCCGCGCATGACGCAGCATGGCCGTCGCGACCTCGCGCATGCCCGGAGCAGTACGCTCCGGGTTCCCCTCGAAGGCTGCGACCAGATCCGCGAAGAGCCAGGGCCTGCCGAGGCAGCCACGGCCGACCACCACTCCGTCGCAGCCCGTCTCCCGCACCATCCGCAGCGCGTCCTCGGCGCACCAGATGTCGCCGTTGCCCAGCACTGGAATCTCCGGGACGTGTTCCTTGAGCCGGGCGATGGCCTCCCAGTCGGCGGTGCCCCCATAGTGCTGAGCAGTGGTGCGGCCGTGCAGGGCTATGGCGGTGACGCCTTCCTCGACGGCGATCCTGCCCGCATCGAGGTACGTGAGGTGGTCCTCGTCGATGCCCTTGCGCATCTTCATGGTGACCGGCAGATCACCGGCACCACAGACCGCCTCGCGCAGGATGGCCCGCAGCAGCGGACGCTTGTAGGGCAGGGCCGACCCCCCGCCCTTGCGCGTGACCTTGGGGACCGGGCAGCCAAAGTTCAAGTCGATGTGGTCGGCCAGGTCCTCCTCCACGATCATCCGAACGGCCTTACCGACGGTTGCGGGATCGACTCCGTACAGCTGGATCGAGCGGGGGGTCTCACTCGGGTCGAAATGGATCAGCTGCATCGTCTTCTCGTTGCGCTCGACCAGCGCCCTCGTAGTGATCATCTCGCTGACGAACAGACCCTTGCCCCCGCTGAATTCACGGCACAGGGTGCGGAACGGAGCATTGGTGATGCCGGCCATGGGGGCGAGCACGACCGGCGGCTGCACCTGGTGCGGGCCGATCATGAGGGCCTGGGGAAGCGTGGACGGGGCGAGCGTGCTCATCCCGCCATTGTCGCATCGTGCTGCGGTGTCCATGGGTTGGTCGTACTGTCCGACCATGGCTGAGCTCGGTAACCGGCAACGCTTCGTGGTCCTGGCGATCTGCTGCATGAGCCTTCTCATCGTCAGCATCGACAACACGGCACTCAACGTCGCCCTGCCCTCGATACGTCGGGAGCTCGGGGCCAGCGTCTCGGGGATGCAGTGGACCATCGACGCCTACACCCTCACTCTCGCCTCGCTGCTGATGCTCTCCGGCTCCACCGCGGACCGGATCGGCCGGCGCAAGGTGTTCACCGCGGGCCTGGTGATCTTCGTCCTCGCCTCGCTGCTCTGCTCCGTGGCGCCGAACCTGGAGTCCCTGGTGGCTTTCCGGGCCCTCCAAGGCGTGGGCGGCTCGATGCTTAACCCGGTGGCGATGTCGATCATCACCAACACCTTCACGGATCCCGCCCAGCGCGCCCGGGCGATCGGCGTATGGGGCGGGGTGATCGGGATCTCCATGGCCGCCGGTCCGCTCGTCGGTGGACTGCTGGTGGACACCCTCGGCTGGCGGTCCATCTTCTGGATCAACCTGCCGATCGGACTCGTCGCCCTCATCTTGACCTGGCGGTTCATCCCCGAGTCGAAGGCTCCGCGCCCCAGGCGCCCGGACCCCGTGGGACAACTGCTGGTAATGGCTCTGCTCGCCTCGGTCACATACGGGATCATCGAGGCGCACGCAGCGGGTTTCGGCTCGGTCCTCATCCTCGGGTGCGCCACCACCGCACTCCTCGCCCTTATCGCGCTCATCCGCTACGAGAGACGCCACCCGGAGCCGCTGATCGACCCTCGGTTCTTCACCAGCGCGCCCTTCAGCGGCGCTGTGGTGATCGCGATCTGTGCCTTCTCCGCTCTCGGTGGCTTCCTCTTCCTCAACACGATCTACCTTCAGGAGGTTCGTGGGCTCTCGGCGATGAACGCCGGTCTGTACATGCTGCCGATGGCCGGGCTGACGCTGGTGCTCGCCCCGCTTTCGGGCCGCGTGGTCGGAAGCCGCGGTCCGCGCGGGCCGTTGCTGGTCGCCGGCGCGGGTATCGCATCCAGCGGTCTGCTGTTCGCCCTCCTGACCGCGGAGACCTCCACCCCCCTGCTGTTTACCGGATACGTGCTATTCGGCATCGGCTTCGGGGTGGTGAACGCTCCAATCACCAATACGGCCGTGACCGGGATGCCCAGGGCCCAGGCCGGGGTCGCCGCCGCTGTCGCTTCGACGAGTCGCCAGACCGGCCAGACCCTCGGAGTCGCACTGATCGGCGCGATCCTGGCAGCCGGGGTGCACTCCGGAGGCGTCGCGCAGGAGTTCACCACGGCGGCGCAACCCGCCTACTGGGTCATCACCGGCTGCGGGCTGCTCGTACTGGTCATGGGCGCTGTCACCACCGGTGCCTGGGGACAACGCACAGCGGCCCGGACCAGCGCCAAGTTCGAGACCCCGAAGCCTCCCACCCTGATAACGAGTGACAGATATTGAAATCTGTCACTCGTCATGCCATGCTGTCTCCATGACTCCCGACGACCGCACCCTCGGCAGTACCGGCCCCACCGTCTCCGCCCTCGGCCTCGGCTGCATGGGCATGTCCGCCCTGTACGGCGAGAGCGACCGCGCCGAGTCCATCGCCACCATCCATGCCGCCCTGGAGGCCGGCATCACCCTCCTGGACACGGGTGACTTCTACGGCATGGGCCACAACGAACTACTGATCCGCGAAGCACTGCAAACGGCCCCGGCGGCCAGTCGGAGCAAGGCGCTCACCAGCGTCAAATTCGGCGCCCTGCGCACGGTCGAGGGGGGCTTCACCGGCTACGACGGCCACCCGGCGGCCGTACGGAACTTCCTGGCCTACTCGCTCCAAAGGCTCGGACTCGACCATATCGACATCTATCGAATCGCCCGAGTGGACCCTGACGTCCCGATCGAAGAAACCATCGGGGCGATGGCCGAGGCGGTCCAGGCCGGCCACATTCGACACATCGGTCTCTCCGAAGTCGGCGCGCACACCATGCGCCGGGCGGCGGCGGTAGCCCCCATCTCGGACCTACAGATCGAATATTCGCTGCTCTCCCGTGGCATAGAGGCGGAGATTTTGCCCACAGCACGGGAGCTGGGCATCGGGATCACCGCATACGGAGTGCTCTCCCGTGGCCTGATCAGTGGCCACTTCACGCGCGACCGGCAACTCTCGGCCGGAGACTTCCGTGGGATGAGCCCCCGCTTCCAAGGCGAGAACCTGCACCACAACCTCGACCTCGTCGACGCACTTCGAAAGGTCGCTACTGCCAACGGAGCCTCGGTCGCGCAGATAGCCATCGCCTGGGTACTCGCCCAGAATGCGCGCCGCGGCCTGGGCATCGTGCCTCTGATCGGAGCCCGTCGAAGGGACCGGCTGGCGGAGGCACTCAGTGCCCTCGACCTCTACCTGGACGACGCCACTCTCGCAGAGATCGAGACAGCCATACCGGCAGGGTCGGCAGCCGGTGAGCGCTACCCCCAGGCGCAGATGGCCCACCTCGACAGCGAGCACTGATCGCCCGGTACCGTCGTGTCATGCCCGCTGAAGCCCTGACACCCGAGCGCATCCTCGAAGCGACGGAGGACGTCCTGCGACGCTACGGCCCGGCGAAAGCCACCGTCGTCGACGTCGCACGCGCCCTAGGGGTGAGCCACGGCAGCGTGTACCGCCACTTCGCCAGCAAGGCGGCGCTGCGCGAGGCCGTAACCAACCGGTGGCTGGGGCGGACGGTCGTGCAGTTGGAGCGGATCACGGAGGGCAGCCTGGATCCGCAGCGCAAGCTCCACGACTGGTTGGCGGCACTCTTCGAGGCCAAACGACACAAGGCCGGCGATGACCCGGAACTCTTCGCCACATACACGGTGCTTCTGGCCGAGAACAGTTCGGTGGTGGAGGCACACCTGGCCGAGTTGGTCGAGCAACTCGGCGAGATCGTGGGTGAGGGTGTGACTGCGGGAGCATTCCAAGCACCGGATGTGGCGTCCACAGCCCGGGCAATCTTCGATGCCACCGGTCGGTTCCACGACCCCCAGTACGCGGCCGAATGGTCGCGCCCCGAGATCGGCGCCGAGTTCGAGGCCGTCGCCAGCCTCGTGGTCCGCGGGTTGCGGGCCTGATCTCTTCACCCAACGAGCGCCGCCAACTGCTGGGCTGGAGTGCCCTGGAGCCTGGCCGCCGCCCACCGTCCCGGATGGGTTCCTGGCCACAGCGGGCTCTGCCAGGGGAACCTCGTGCCTGAAGCCTTCGCACCAACGCTACGCACTACCGAGCCCACCGGCTCAAAGGCAGCAACCGTGCCGGGTAGGACGTTCACCCTTGGTTTCAACGTCGCCGCTCCGATCCTCACCTACCACGCACTCACCGATCACAGCTGTAGCAAGTTCGCCGCCCTGATCACCAGACGCGCCGCCTGTGCTGGACAACCTCATCCATCTCGTCTGGCGTCGGAAGCTGGACGAGTTCGCCCTGGTCACCTCGCGATCCTGACGATCACGGCCGCGGTTTCCCCGGCGGGCACCCACACCGCCCGCGCTTTCGCGTCGCGACTGAGGCCAAGGCTGAGCGGGCAGGCGCACGCGGCGGGCCGGACACCACAGACTCCCCCGCTCTTGCAGTGCGTACAAGCACCATTGGTCCGGCGCGCAGTTGTGCACGCCGGACCAATGATCGTCACAGGGCTCCGGGACCGCGCTGGATCAGCACCGAACCCGGCAGGGTCAGGACCGAGGCTCAGCAGCCGAGGAGACGGCCACCGAGGTAGGACTGAATCTGGTCCAGCGAGACCCGCTCCTGCTTCATCGTGTCGCGCTCGCGCACGGTCACCGCGTTGTCGTCGAGCGTGTCGAAGTCAACGGTGACGCAGAACGGGGTGCCGATCTCGTCCTGACGACGGTAGCGGCGACCGATGGCGCCCGCGTCATCGAACTCGATGTTCCAGTTCTTACGCAGGTCCGTCGCCAGGCCCTTGGCCTTCGGCGAAAGCTGCGGGTTCCGGGAGAGCGGCAGCACGGCGACCTTGACCGGAGCCAGACGCGGGTCAAGGCGCATCACGGTGCGCTTCTCCATGACGCCCTTGGCGTTCGGGGCCTCGTCCTCGATGTATGCGTCGAGCATGAAGGCGAGCATCGCGCGGTTCACACCGGCCGCGGGCTCGATCACGTACGGCGTCCAGCGCTCCCCGGCCTCCTGGTCAAAGTACGACAGGTCCTGGCCGGAGGCTTCCGAGTGGGACTTCAGGTCGAAGTCGGTGCGGTTGGCCACGCCCTCCAGCTCGGAGAACTCACTGCCACCGAAGTTGAAGCGGTACTCGATGTCCGCGGTGCGCTTCGAGTAGTGGGAGAGCTTCTCCTTCGGGTGGTCGTACCAGCGGATGTTCTCCTCGCGCAGACCGAGGTCGCGGTACCAGTTCCAGCGCTGCTCCATCCAGTACTCGTGCCACTGCTCGTCCTCACCCGGCTTGACGAAGAACTCCATCTCCATCTGCTCGAACTCGCGGGTGCGGAAGATGAAGTTGCCCGGAGTGATCTCGTTCCGGAAGGACTTACCCATCTGCGCGATGCCGAACGGCGGCTTCTTACGGGAAGTCTGCTGCACCTGGGCGAAGTTGGTGAAGATGCCCTGGGCGGTCTCGGGGCGCAGGTAGGCCTTGGAGCCGGTGTCCTGGGTGGGGCCAAGGTGGGTCTCCAGCATGCCGGAGAACTGCTTGGGCTCGGTGAACTGGCCCTTGTTGCCGCAGTTGGGGCAGTTGATATCGGCAAGGCCGTTCTCGGGGAGGCGGCCGTGCTTGGCCTCGTACGCCTCCTCCAGGTGGTCGGCGCGGTGGCGCTTGTGGCATGCGGTGCACTCGGTAAGCGGGTCCGAGAAGGTGGCGACGTGACCGGAGGCCACCCACACCTCGGGGGCCAGGATCACGGAGGAGTCGATACCGACGACATCCTCGCGGGAGGTGACCATCGCGCGCCACCACTGGCGCTTGATGTTCTCCTTGAGCTCGACACCCAGCGGCCCGTAGTCCCAGGCGGCACGCTGACCACCGTAGATCTCGCTGCACGGGTAGACGAAGCCACGGCGCTTGCTGAGGCTGACGATGGTCTCGATCTTGTCGGCCACGGTGCTCTCTTCATTACGAGGACGAACGGCGAATGCTTCAGATTACCGGCGCGCGCACCCCCCGTTTCAAATCTGAGCTTGTTGACAATCGTTTCCACTTTTGTTGAAAATGACTGTCATGAACGTACGAGGCCTCATACCCACCGCCGCCCTCGCCGGAGCCGTCGCGCTCGCCGCGACCACCCTCTCCGCTTGCTCGGACTCCGCGGCGACCGATCGGGCCGAGGGCAAGGTTGACGTGGTGGCGTCGTTCTATCCGATGGAGTTCCTCGCCCGGGAGATCGGCAAGGACCACGTCTCGGTGACCGGGCTGACCAAGCCGGGCGTGGAGCCGCACGACCTGGAGATCACCCCCAAGCAGACCGCCCGTCTCAGCGAGGCCGACCTCGTCCTCTACCTGAAGGGACTCCAACCCGCCGTCGACGAGGCCGTTGCGCAGTCCGGCGCGCACACCGCCGTGGACGCCGCACAGCTCACCACGTTGGAGGCCCATGGCGACGGTGGCCACGACCACGAGAGCGGCGAGCACGACGGGCACGATCACGGCAACACCGGCAAGGACCCGCACATCTGGCTGGACCCCACGAAGTACCGCGAGGTGGCCCGGGGCGTCGAATCCGCCCTCACCAAGGCCGACCCGCAGCACGCCGACGCGTACCGGAAGAACGCCGACGCACTGGTCGGCAGGCTGACCTCGCTGGACAAGGACTTCCAGGAAGGCTTGAAGGACGCAGGCACCCGCACCTTCATCACCACCCACGCCGCGTTCGGCTACCTCGCCGAACGCTACGGCCTGGACCAGGAGAGCATATCCGGCATCGACCCCGAATCCGAGCCCAGCCCGGCGCGGATGAAGGAGCTCCAGTCCCTGGCCCGCGAAGAGAAGGTCACCACCGTCTTCTTCGAGACCCTCGCCAGCGACAAGACCGCGAAGTCGCTGGCCGCGGACACCGGTCTGAGGACGGATGTCCTGGACCCGCTGGAGGGAATCACGGACGCCTCCCAGGGCGCTGACTACTTCGAGGTCATGCGGTCCAACCTCAAGAACCTCCAGAAGGCGCTCGGCGCGAAGTGACGGAAACAGCGACAACGGAGGCGCGAGCGATGGCCAGCCGCGGCGGATCCCCGCAACAGAGCGACCAACCCGTCATATCCATGCGGTCAGTCACTGCCGCCCTCGGATCCCGCCCCGTGCTGCGCGGCGTCGACCTGCGGGTGGCGCGCGGTGAGGTCGTTGCGCTGCTCGGCGCCAACGGGTCGGGGAAGTCGACCGCCGTGCGGGCCGTGGTGGGGCAGGTACCGCTCAGCGGCGGAGAGATATCCCTGTTCGGCACGGACCAGAAGCGCTTTCGCTCCTGGTCGCGGGTCGGATACGTACCGCAGCGCACCACAGCCGCCAGCGGCGTCCCAGCGACCGTCCGGGAAGTCGTCTCCGCCGGGCGCCTGGCCCGCAGCCGCTTCGGAATGCTGGGCCGGGCCGACCGGGCCGCCGTGACCCGAGCCCTGGCCCTGGTCGACATGGGCCAGCACGCCGAGTCCTCGGTCAACGCGTTGTCCGGTGGCCAGCACCAGCGGGTGCTGATCGCCCGCGCACTCGCCGGCGAACCCGAGCTGCTGATCATGGATGAGCCGATGGCCGGAGTGGACCTGGCCAACCAGGAAGTACTGGCCGCCGCGGTGCGGGAGCAGGTCTCCGCCGGCACCACCGTGCTGCTGGTCCTGCACGAGCTCGGCCCACTGGAGCCGCTGATAGACCGGGCCGTGGTGCTGCGGGACGGCTGCGTCGTACACGACGGAGCCCCACCGGAAGCGGTGGGGCAACACGCGCTGCCCGGCCACGACCACGTACACCCGCATGCGGCTCATGACGCCGAACCCATCCGGACGGGACTGCTGAGCTGATGGACCTCCTCAACTACGCCTTCATGCAGCGGGCCCTGCTCGCCGCCGCACTGGTTGGCATCACCGCACCTGCCATCGGCACCTACCTGGTCCAGCGTCGACAGGCGGTCATGGGAGACGGCATCGGCCACGTCGCCATGACCGGCGTCGCCCTCGGTTTCCTGCTCAACGCCAGCCCTGTGTGGACCGCCACCCTGGTCGCCGTCCTCGGCGCCGTCGGGATGGAATGGATCCGCTCCCGTGGCAGGACCAGCGGTGACATCGCGCTGGCCCTGCTCTTCTACGGCGGTCTGGCCGGCGGCGTCATGATCATCAACTTGGCACCGGGCGGCTCCACGTCCAACCTGACCAGCTACCTCTTCGGTTCGATCACCACCGTCTCGACGGCGGACGTCACCGCCGTGGTGGTGCTGGCGGCCTTCGTCATCGCGGTGACCATCGGACTGCGCCGACAGCTGTTCGCCGTCTGTCAGGACGAGGAGTTCGCCCGGGTCACCGGCCTCCCGGTGCGGGCGCTGAACCTGCTGATCGCCGTCACCGCGGCCGTCACCGTCACCGTCGCCATGCGCATCGTCGGCCTCCTGCTGGTGAGCGCCATGATGGTGATCCCGGTCGCGGCTGCCCAGCGGGTCACCCGCGGGTTCACCACCACCTTGGCCCTGTCCATTGCCATCGGCGTGAGCGTCTCCCTGACGGGTACGGTCACGACGTACTACATCGACGCGCCCTCGGGCGGCACCATCGTGCTACTGGCCATCGCGGTGTTCCTCGTGATGTCGCTGGTCTCGGCTCCGCTGGCAGGCAAACGGGCCCGCGCCGCCCAGTCCGCCGAGACGGTGTGCACACGCGATGACGTGAAGGTGTGAGGCGCCGGGCGCCTGGCACAATGGCCGCACGGCCGATCTGAGGAGGAACCGGTGGCGACTGCCCCTGGCGAGACGAATACCGCGCCAGTACGAGGCCGATCGACCAGACAGCGGGCCGCGGTGGCGGCGGCGCTCGACGAGGTGGACGAGTTCCGCAGCGCGCAGGAGCTGCACGACATGCTCAAACACCGGGGCGCCTCCGTGGGCCTGACCACCGTCTACCGCACCCTTCAATCGCTCGCTGACGCCGGTGAAGTCGACGTGCTGCGTACCAGCGACGGGGAGTCGGTCTACCGCCGGTGCTCCACCGGCGAGCACCACCACCACCTGGTCTGTCGGATGTGCGGCAAGGCCGTCGAGGTCGAGGGCCCGGCCGTGGAGAAGTGGGCCGACGCCATCGCGGCCGAGCACGGTTTCGTCAACGTCGCGCACACCGTGGAGATCTTCGGCACCTGCGCCGACTGCGCCGCCAAGGACTGAGCAGGTAAGAGTGGGCCCCGACCGGAAGGAGGCTTCTGGTCGGGGCCCACTCGCGATCCGGATGCTCGCTACTGCTGGGGGATCTGGACTTCGTTCGGCAGTGCCCCACCGAAGCGGCGGTCACGCTGGGCGTACTCGTAGCAGGCCCGCCAGAGGTCACGGCGGTCGAAGTCCGGCCACAGCACGTCCTGGAAGACCATCTCCGCGTAGCTGCTCTGCCAGATCAGGTAGTTGGACGTCCGCATCTCGCCACTGGGCCGCAGGAAAAGGTCCACGTCCGGCATATCGGGGTAGTACAGGTACTTGGCGAAGGTCTTCTCGTTGACCTTCGCCGGGTCCAGGCGGCCGGCGGCAACATCGCGTGCGATCGCCTGAGCGGCGTCGGCGATCTCTGCCCGACCACCGTAGTTGACGCAGAAGTACAAGGTCATCGCGTCGTTGTCGACGGTCTGCTCCTGGGCGATCTGGAGCTCTTGGACCACCGACTTCCACATCTTCGGCATCCTGCCGACCCAGCGGATCCGAATGCCGAGCTCGTTCATCTCGTCACGGCGGCGGCGGATGACATCGCGGTTGAAGTTCATCAGGAAGCGGACCTCTTCCGGAGAGCGCTTCCAGTTCTCGGTGGAGAAGGCATAGAGGGAGAGGTTCTTCACGCCCATTTCCAGGCAGCCCTTGAGCACGTCGAGGACGACACCCTCGCCGACCTTGTGCCCCTCGGTGCGCGGCAGACCCCGGTCCTTGGCCCAGCGGCCGTTGCCGTCCATGACGATCGCGACGTGGCCCGGCAGCAACTCGCCGGGGATCTTCGGCGGACGCTCTCCGGACGGATGCGGCTCGGGCAGTTTGTAGTCCCGGCGGGCGCGTCCCAGGATCCCGCGTCGTGCCATATCGCCTCGCTCCTTATTTCTCTACGTAACGCAAGGAGCGTAGCCCGCGCTCCAGATGCCAGTGCAGGTAGGCGGAGACCAGACCGCTGCCTTCCCGCACGTACCGAGGCTCGGCGGCGTCCGCGGTGTCCCAGTCTCCAGTCAGCAGGGCGCTGAGCAGTCTGACGGCTTCCGCCGATGGTACGACGCTGCCCGGCACCCGGCAGTCGCCGCATATGACCCCGCCGGCCGCCATCGAGAAGTGTCGGTTCGGCCCGTGGATCCCGCACTTCGCGCAGTCGTCGAAGCTCGGCGCGTAGCCGTTGACGGCGAGCGAGCGCAGGAGGAAGGCGTCGAGGATCAGGTGTGGCTCGTGCTCGCCGCGGGAGAGCGTGCGCAGTGCTCCGACCAACAGGAGGTACTGCTGGACCGCGGGCTCACCCTCCTGGTCGGTGAACCGTTCGGCGGTCTCCAGCATCGCGGTGCCCGCGGTGTAGCGGGCATAGTCGCTGACGATCCCCCCGCCGTAGGGGGCGATGATCTCGGTCTGGGTGCACAGCGGAAGGCTGCGTCCGACCAGTTCGCTTCCGCGCGCGAAGAACTGCACGTCGACGTGGGAGAACGGCTCCAGTCGGGCACCGAACTTCGACTTGGTCCGCCGCACCCCGCGGGCCACCGCCCGCACCCGACCGTGTCCACGGGTCAGGATCGTGATGATGCGGTCCGCCTCACCCAGCTTCTGGGTGCGCAGCACGATGCCGTCGTCGCGGAACAGACTCATGCCACTCATTCTCGCCCACCGAATGCCCCGGCGGTCTCCACGGGGCGCTCGGACCGGCTCGCCGGAGGGCAGCGCCGATCGGGACCGGTCAGGACGGTGTACGGGCGGCTGCCAACAGCCGGGCCACCTCCTCCGTGCCCAGGTGCAGGGCGTTGCCGATGGTGGCGAGGGCCTCGTGCTCCGCCGGCAGGTAGGGGCCGTCGGCGAGAGCGATCCGGGCGCCCTGGAGGAGCAGCGACTCCCGGCCGACTGGAGCCAGATGCCCGGTGAGGGGTTCCAGGGCCTCGTGGAGTTCGATGGAGAGCGCCACGGATCGCAGGTCCTCGGGGAAGCGCTCGGTCCCGGCCGCGAGCCCTTCGGCGAGGGCGGTCAGTTGCTCGCTGGTGGCGTCCTCGAAGCCGGCCGCCCGTACGGCGCTGGTCGCGGCCGAGACCGCGGTGCGGGATCCGGTGCCGCCAGCTGTGAGCACGGCGAGGGCGATGGTGTGCACGGCGTCGCGGAGCATGCTGGCGAACCGGGTGGTGGTCGGCTGGTCCAACACCTCGGGGGCATAGCGTTCGTGGCAAGCACCGCATTCGACGACCGGGCCGGCCAGGCCGCGGGGCAGCAGGGGAACGCCCAACAGGGCGAACCGACGGCGTCCGGTGCGGCGCCGGTAGTTGCGGTCCCCTCCGCAGGCGGGGCAGAAGAACTCACCGTCACTGTCCGTGCTCCAGGTGATGCGAATGCCGCAGAACCTAATCCTTCGTCCGGTCCGACCCCGAGCAGGGAGCACGGTCCACCTCCGCAACATTTCGGCAACATCGCCGCGCTGGCGTGATGTTAACCACATCCACGGTGTCGCGTCAGTCCTGTGACGAGACAACTCCGTGGCGTGCGCGTGCACATGGCCGAAGAACACCGCGGCATCGACGGCGCCACGCCCTGCAACGGGAGCGCCCCGCCCCCGCCGGAGCGGGAGGCGGGGCGCGGGGAGAGAGGACGCCGTACCGGGTGGTGTCAGCGACCGGCGCGGTTGACGGCGGAGATGACGGCCTTGAGGGAGGCGCGTGTCGTGTTGGCGTCGATACCGATGCCCCACAGGACCCGACCGTCGATGGCGCACTCGATGTACGAGGCGGCCTGCGCGGAGGCTCCCTCACTCATGGTGTGCTCGGTGTAGTCCAGCAGTCGGGCGTCGACGCCGATGCCGGCCAGCGCGTCGAAGAAGGCCGAAATCGGACCGTTGCCACTGCCGGCCAGGACGGTTTCGGCCCCGTCGACCACGGCCTCCACCGTCAGGGTGTCCGTGCCGTCCTTATCGGTGGTGGTCTGGCCGGAGCGCAGTTGGATGCGGCCCCAGGCGTTCTCCGGGTTGGGCAGGTACTCGTCCTGGAAGACGGACCAGATCGCCTTGGGGGTGACCTCGCCGCCCTCGGCATCGGTCTTGGCCTGAATGATCCGCGAGAACTCGATCTGCATGCGCCGCGGCAGGTCCAGTTTGTGGTCGTTCTTCAGCACGTAGGCGATTCCGCCCTTGCCGGACTGCGAGTTGACCCGGATGACCGCCTCGTAGGAGCGGCCGACGTCCTTGGGGTCGATGGGCAGGTAGGGCACCGCCCACTCGATCTCGTCCACTGTCTTGCCCTGGGCTGCCGCATCGGCCTCCATGGCGTCGAAGCCCTTCTTGATGGCGTCCTGGTGGGAGCCGGAGAAGGCGGTGTAGACCAGATCGCCCGCGTAGGGGTGGCGCGGGTGGACCTCCATCTGGTTGCAGTACTCGGAGGTCCGGCGGACCTCGTCGATCTGCGAGAAGTCGATCTGCGGGTCGACGCCCTGCGAGAACAGGTTCATGCCCAGCGTGACCAGGTCCACGTTGCCGGTGCGCTCGCCCTGGCCGAACAGGCAGCCCTCGATCCGGTCGGCGCCGGCCATGATGGCCAGTTCCGCGGCGGCGACCGCCGTTCCGCGATCGTTGTGCGGGTGGACGGACAGGCAGACGTACTCGCGCCGAGTGAGGTTGCGGGCCATCCACTCGAAGCGGTCCGCATGGGTGGAGGGCGTGGACCGCTCGACCGTGGCGGGCAGGTTCAGGATGATCTCGCGGCCCTCTTCGGGCTGCCATACGTCACAGACCGCTTCGCAAACCTCCAGAGCGAAGTCCAGCTCGGTGTCGGTGAAGATCTCCGGGCTGTACTGGTAGCCGAAGGTGGTCTCCGGCCCCAGGATCTTCTCCGCGTACTCCATCACCAGGCGGGTGCCGTCGACGGCGATCTGCTTGATGTCTTCCTTGGAGCCGCGGAAGACGACCCGGCGGAAGGTGGGGGCGGTCGCGTTGTACAGGTGCACCGTGGCCCGGTGGGCGCCCCGCAGGGACTCCACGGTGCGCTCGATCAGGTCCTCACGGGCCTGTGTCAGCACGGAGATGGTGACGTCCTCGGGGATCGCGCCCTCTTCGATGATGGAGCGTACGAAGTTGAAGTCGGTCTCGCCCGAGGAGGGGAAGCCGACCTCGATCTCCTTGTAGCCCATGCGCACCAGCAGGTCGAACATCTCACGCTTGCGGGCCGGGGACATCGGGTCGATCAGCGCCTGATTGCCGTCGCGCAGGTCCGTGGACAGCCAGCGGGGGGCCTTGGTGATCCGTTGGTTCGGCCAGGTGCGGTCGGCGATGTCCACCTGCTCGTACACGCCGTACTTGTGGACCGGCATGCCGGAGGGTCGCTGGTGGTGGGTCGCGTTGGTGACGGGCGTGGGGCGGCCGACCGAGGTGGGCTGGGACATGACGTGGGGCTCCTCGAGAGTCCGTGGGTATCCGCGGAAAGGTCCGCTGGGACGGCCGACGGTGAATCCGCAACACCAGACTCCGCGGGGAGGGGGTCGGCCTACGACTACAGGCCCTCGCCGCGGCAGCTAAGGAGAAGCAGCCCGAAACGCATGATGGACGGCAGCCTAGCCGAGCCGTTCCGTCCTGTGAGGACCCGTATCAGCATGCGGGACCGCAGTGTCCGATTTGCATGTTATGTGATGCACGCCTCGATGAGGTGTTTGATATCCATTCGATCCGTCAACCTGAACTCGCGAGTTTCAGACACTCGAATGAATCATGGTTGCACCTAGTGACAGAGGCGTGACCCAGTGCCACATTGCCGGGCATGGATTCCGCCAACCGCCATCCCGTCTTCTGCACCATCGTCCCTCCCCACCTCCTCGACCGAATCGCCCAGGCCCAGCGGTCGGACTGGGCCGGGATCGGCCGGAGGACCTTGATCACCGACGCCGCCCAGCGCACCGCCCGGCGGCTGACAACCGTCGTCGGGGCCGCCCCCACCCTGACGGCCGCACCCCTCGTGGACAAGCCACAGCGGACCGTCCACGACGCCGAACACGGCCTGCGGCTGCCCGGCCGTATCGTGCGCTGCGAAGGCTCCGAGCCCGGCCAGGACGCATCCGCGAACCGCGCCTACAGCGGACTCGGCGCAACCTTCGAGTTGTTCCTCAACGCCTTCGGCCGCAACTCGATCGACGGCGACGGCCTCCCGCTGATCGCCACCGTCCACTACGACGAGAACTACGCCAACGCCTTCTGGAACGGCGAGCAGATGGTCTTCGGCGACGGTGACGGAGAGCTCTTCCTCGACTTCACGGTCCCGGTGGACGTCATCGGACACGAGCTCGCCCACGGTGTCACCCAGTACACGGCGAACCTGGAGTACTTCCGCCAGCCGGGCGCCCTCAACGAATCGATGTCGGACGTCTTCGGCTCCCTGATCAAGCAGTACACGCTCGACCAGAGCGCCACCGAGGCGGACTGGCTCATCGGAGCCGGGCTGCTGGGACCGGAGGTCACGGGTGTCGCCCTTCGCTCGATGAAGGCCCCGGGCACCGCCTACGACGACGACGTCCTCGGCAAGGACCCACAACCGGCAACGATGGACGACTACGTCTACACCGGCCGGGACAACGGCGGTGTCCACATCAACTCGGGCATCCCCAACCACGCCTTCTACTTGCTGGCGACCGAGCTCGGCGGCAAGGCGTGGGAGCGGGCGGGGCAGATCTGGTACGACGCCCTCGCGGGCGGGCAACTGCGCCAGAGGGCCTCCTTCGCGGACTTCGCACGGCTGACCGTGGCCGCCGCGGTGGCTCGCTACGGCGAGGGCGAGGAACTCCGGGCGCTGATGAAGGCATGGTCCACCGTGGGTGTGCCGACGAGCTGAGCGAGGTAGGAGACCTCCCATGCGCATCGAAGTACGCCGCACGGGCGGTTTCGCGGGTATCGAACGCCGGGCCGAGGTGGAGACCGCGGACCGGCCGGACGCAGACGAATGGCTGGCGCTCGCCGAGCGGGCGCTGGCCCCGGCAGACGTGGACGCGCCCGGCGGACGGGTGGGAGTGCCGGACGGCTTCTCGTACACGATCACCGTGGGTGGGCGAACGGTGCACTGCGCGGACCCGCATCTCACCCAGGCCCAGAGACAGTTGATCTCACGGGTACTCAAAGAGGGTGCCTGAGCAGCTGTCAGGGTGCTTGTATGAGCCTGTGACGACCTCCTCAATCGACCGGCTGGAACAGCTGGAGCAGTACTACGACAGTGTCCCGCGCCGTGGTGGCGCGCGGGCTGAGGACTTCGGCCCGCTGACCCTCTTCGTCCAGGAGGGCAGTGGCTGGCCCTACTACGCCCGCCCCACACCGGGCACCGCCGCGACGGTGACGAGCGCCGATGTCGAACGGGTCCTGGCCCGGCAACGCGCACTCGGCATACCCGAGGCCTTCGAGTGGGTGGACGAGACGACACCGACGCTGCGCGCCGCCGCGGAAGCCAGCGGTCTTACGGTCCACGCACACCCGCTGATGATCCTGGATCCCGAGGTCGCGCCGGCACGACCACATCCGGCAGTCCGCATGCTGGATCCCGGCGATCCCTTTCTGCACGCAGCCCTCACCGTTCCACAGCTGGCCTTCGCCGCCCCCGGCACGGCCACCGGTCCCGTCGGCACCGCCGAACTGGCCACCCGCATGACCGAGGACCTCGGCAACGGGCGCACCACATACGTCTCCGCGCGGCTGGCAGCCGGCAGCACCGCTGTCGCCGCCTACATAGAGGACGGCACCGTACTGTCCTCCGGCCAGCACCAGCCGGTCGGTAGGGTCTGCGAGATCGTCGGTATCGGCACGCTCCCCGCCGCGCGCCGCCGAGGGCTGGCGCTGGCAGTGACCTCGGCCCTGGTCAGCGATGCCCGGGCGAGGGGAATGGAGACCGTCTTCCTGTCCGCGGGGGACGAGGATGTGGCCCGGATATACGCGCGAGCGGGTTTCCGCCGGGTGGGAACGGCCCTGATCGCGGAGCCCGCCGCCCCCTGAGGCGCCCCGACGGACGCCAGCGGTCGCCCCGGGGTGGGGCGAAGCCCATGGGCCGCACGACACGACGGAGGTCCAGGGCCCGGTCCTGGAACGGTCTAGAAGCCGAGCTTGCGCAACTGCTTGGGGTCTCGCTGCCAGTCCTTGGCGACCTTGACGTGCAGGTCCAGGAAGACGGGTGTACCGAGCAGGGCTTCGATGTGCTTGCGCGACTTCATCCCCACTTCCTTGAGCCGCGAGCCCTTCGGGCCGATGATGATGCCCTTCTGACTGGGCCGCTCGATGTACACGTTCGCATGGATGTCCAGGAGCGGCCGGTCCTTGGGGCGGTTCTCCCGGGGCAACATCTCCTCCACCACCACCGCGATGGAGTGCGGCAGCTCATCACGGACGCCTTCCAACGCCGCCTCACGGATGAGCTCGGCGACCATCACCATCTCGGGCTCGTCGGTGAGATCGCCCTCGGGGTAGAGCGGCGGGCTCTGCGGGAGCATCGGTGCGATCAGATCCGCGAGGAGCTGGACCTGCTGGTCACCGACGGCCGAAACAGGCACGATCTCGGCCCACTCGATGCCCAGTTCGGTCCCCAGCTGGGAGACCGCCAGCAGTTGCTCGGCCAGCGTCTTGGAGTCGACCAGGTCGGTCTTGGTGACGATGGCGATCTTGGGGGTCTTCTTGATCCCGGCGAGCTCCTTGGCGATGAACTTGTCACCGGGGCCCAGCTTCTGGTCAGCGGGCAGACAGAAGCCGATGACGTCCACTTCGGCCCAGGTGGTCCGCACGACGTCGTTGAGGCGCTCACCGAGCAGGGTGCGCGGCTTGTGCAGGCCCGGGGTGTCGACGAGCACCAGCTGGGCGTCCGGACGGTGGACGATGCCGCGCACGGTGTGTCGGGTGGTCTGCGGCCGGTTGGAGGTGATCGCCACCTTCTGGCCGACCAGAGCATTCGTCAGGGTCGACTTGCCCGCGTTGGGTCGGCCGACGAAGCAGGCGAAGCCCGCGCGGTGCGGGGCCGGCTGCGGCACTTCGGTGCGGGACGAGGAGGATCGATCGCTCATGTGGGCCATTCTCCCCGATGACGCCGCCGACGCCGACCAGCACCGCCACCCGCCCGGCGCGGTGGCCTGCGCGGGTACGGCGCGGGACCTGCGGTACGGGCTCAGCCCGCCGGCGTCTGCGAGCGCAGGGCGCCGTCGGCCCCGGCGAGCAGGACGGGGGTGTCCGGACCACCGAGGTCACGGACCGCAGCGCGGTCGCAGGCCGCGGGGGACGTGGCCTCGGTGACCACCGCGGCAGCCTCCAGCGACTGCGCGCCGCTGGCCACCGCCATGGCGACGGCGGTCTGCAACGCCGTCAGTTTCAGGGAGTCCAGGTCCACGGTGCCGGCGACGTAGGTGCGGCCCGTCTCGTCACGCACGGCCGCGCCCTCGGCCACCCCGTTACGGGCGCGGGCGCTGCGGGCCAATGTGATGATCTTGCGGTCCTCGGGGTCCAGCCCCGTGCTTTCGGTCATGCCCCGAGCATAAGGAGCGTCTCGGCGGGCCCGCGCAGTGGCCTACGCTGCGGCCCGCCGAGACGCCCTCCCCTCCGACCCCGTCAAGGTAGAACCAAGGCTAGGGGTTAGATTTCCTCAACTTCAAAGGCTGCGGTGAACTATGACCTTGATCTCGATGGTCGCCGTCATGTAGAGGGTGGTCACTCCCGGTCCAGTCGGAGCCGCTCCGCCCGCGGCAGACCGGCCACCACGAGGTCATAGCTGTCTTCGATCAGCTCCCGCACCAGAGCAGCCGGGAGCTGGTCCACAGTGACCGTGTTCCAATGCCGCTTGTTCATGTGCCAGCCCGGTGCGATGGCCTCGTACTGGATGCGCAGTTGAACCGCCAGGTCCGGATCACACTTCAGGTTCACTTTCAACGGCCGCGCGTCCAGCGCCGAGAGCGCGAACATCTTGCCCTGCACCTTGAAGACGGAGGTCTCGGAGTCGAAGGGGAACTCCTCCACCGCAGCAGTGCGGGCCAGACAGAAGGAGCGCAGCTCGGCCGGGGTCATCCGAGCTCCCCCGGGCCGGCGGAAGTGATCTCGTCCGATTCACCGGCAGGCTCCACCAAAACCGTGACGATCTTGTTCCGACGGCCCGCGGGGGCTTCCGCAGTCAGGCGCAGCGCGCGCCCGTCCGGCAACTCCACCTCCGCGCCGGCACCCGCGATGGGCACCCGCCCCAGAGCCTTGGCCAGCAGTCCGCCGACCGTCTCCACGTCCTCGTCGTCGAAGTCCTCCAGGCCGAACAGCTCTCCCAGATCCGTGATGTCAAGGCGCGAAGTGACGCGGTAACGGTCGTCCCCCAACTCCTCCACGGGCGGCAGCTCCCGGTCGTACTCGTCGGTGATCTCACCGACGATCTCCTCCAGGATGTCCTCGATGGTGACGATTCCGGCCGTGCCCCCGTACTCGTCGATGACCACCGCCACGTGGTTGCGGACCTGCTGCATCTCCCGCAGCAGGTCACCAGCGTTCTTGGTGTCGGGCACGAACACGGCCGGCCGCATCGCCGTGGAGACCAGGTCGGCCTCGGCCCCCCGGTTGATGTGCGTCTTACGCACCAGGTCCTTCAGATACACCATGCCGACGATGTCGTCCTCGTTCTCCCCGGTCACCGGTATCCGCGAGAACCCCGAACGCAGCGCCAGCGTGGTGGCCTGCCGGATCGTCTTGAAGCGTTCGATGCAGATGAGGTCGGTGCGCGGCACCATCACCTCGCGCACCAGGGTGTCCCCGAGTTCGAAGACCGAGTGCACCATCCGGCGCTCCTCGTCCTCGATCAGCGACTCCTGCTCGGCCAGGTCAACCATGGCGCGCAGTTCCGCCTCCGAGGCGAACGGGCCCTTGCGGAAGCCCTTGCCGGGCGTGAGCGCGTTGCCGATGAGGATCAGCAGCTGAGGTACCGGCCCCATCACCCGGGCGAGCGGCACCAGGGCGTAGGCCGCCGCCGTCGCGGTGTTCAAGGGATGCTGACGACCGATGGTGCGCGGGGACACCCCCACCGCGACGTACGACACCAGCACCATCACCACGATCGCCACCAGCAGCGCGGTCCAGTTGTCGCCGATCTCGTCCAGACACACGTAGGTGACGAGCACCCCCGCGGCCATTTCGCAGGCCACCCGGACCAGCAGGGCCACGTTGAGGTAGCGGGTGGGGTCGGAGGCTACCTGGGCCAGCTTCGCGCTTCCGCGCCGGCCGGAGCGAACCGCCTCGGCTGCCCGGAAACTGGAGACTCGGGCGATGCCCGCCTCGGCGCATGCGGCCAGCCAGGCGACGATGACCAGCAGCACCGCCCCGGTGATCAGCTGCGGGGCGTTCACGAGACGGTCGGGGCGGGCGAGGGACCGGTCATGCCGCGCTCGGCGCGCCAGCCGTCCACGATGGCCGCCTGGAGTCCGAACATCTCGGTCTTCTCCTCCGGCTCCTCGTGGTCGTACCCGAGAAGGTGCAGCACTCCATGAACGGTCAGGAGCTGGAGCTCCTCGTCCATGGAGTGCCCCGTCGGAGCGTCCTGGCCCTGCTTGGTGGCCACCTCTGGGCAGAGCACGATGTCACCGAGGAGCCCCTGCGGGGGCTCCTCCTCGTCCTTCGACGGCGGACGTAGCTCGTCCATCGGGAAGGACATGACGTCGGTGGGGCCGGGCAGGTCCATCCACTGGATGTGCAACTGCTCCATCGCCTCGGCGTCGACGACGATCACCGAGAGCTCGGACAGCGGGTGGATCCGCATCCGGGCGAGCGCGTAGCGGGCGATGTCGAGGATCGCCTGCTCGTCGACCTCGGTTCCGGACTCGTTGTTGACGTCGATCGACATGGTGCGCTTTTGCTACTTCCCGTTTCGGCTGTCGTACTGCTCGTACGCGTCGACGATACGGCCGACGAGCTTGTGCCGTACGACATCCTGCGAGGTGAGGCGGGAGAAGTGGACATCCTGGACGCCTTCCAGGATGTCCTGGACCTGACGTAGGCCCGACTTGGTGCCACCGGGCAGGTCGACCTGGGTGATGTCGCCGGTGATGACGATCTTCGAGTCGAAGCCCAGCCTGGTGAGGAACATCTTCATCTGCTCGGGGCTGGTGTTCTGAGCCTCGTCCAGAATGATGAAGGCGTCGTTCAGCGTCCGACCGCGCATGTACGCCAGCGGCGCGACCTCGATCGTGCCCGCGGCCATCAGCCGCGGGATGGAGTCGCCGTCGAGCATGTCGTGCAGCGCGTCGTACAGCGGACGCAGGTAGGGGTCGATCTTCTCGTAGAGCGTGCCCGGCAGGAATCCCAGGCGCTCACCGGCCTCCACCGCGGGCCTGGTCAAGATGATGCGGGTGACCTGCTTGGACTGCAGGGCCTGCACCGCCTTGGCCATGGCCAGATAGGTCTTGCCGGTACCAGCGGGCCCGATGCCGAAGACGATCGTGTGCTTGTCGATGGCGTCCACATAGCGCTTCTGGTTCAGCGTCTTGGGACGGATGGTGCGCCCTCGGTTGGAGAGGATGTTCTGGGTGAGGACCTCGGCCGGGGTTTCCTGAGGTCCTTCACCGTTCTCGCTCGCCTTCAGCATGGCGATCGAGCGTTCCACGGCGTCCTCCGTCATTGGCTGGCCAGTGCGCAGCACCAGCATCATCTCGTCGAACAGGCGTTGGATCAGTGCGACTTCCGTCGCCTCTCCGATCGCACTGACCTGGTTGCCCCGTACATGGATGTCGGCCTGCGGAAACGCCTTCTCTATCACGCGCAGCAGGGCGTCACCCGAACCGAGCACCGTCACCATCGGGTGCTTGGCCGGGACGGTGAAATGGGCTCGCGCCTGCCCTGGCGCGGGGGTGTGGGCTGTCGGTGTCTGAGTCATGGGCCGGCTCTGTGGCCTGCACATACCTCCCGTTGCGGGGGTCGCCGCTCGACCGCCTCTGGAATGTCAAGCGTACGACGCCGCGCCGACCAGGCCGAGAGGTTTTCCCCGCGGTCCCCGAACTCGCTTCAGGCCGTGTGACGAAATCCGATGGTGGGCACGGCGCGACGGCGGGGCCAGGGTCGAGACCGCGACGGAAGCAGCTCCTCCAAGAACGCGTAGTGGCGCAACGGCCGGGGAACGCCGCCCGGCCGAGCGGTCAACGCCCGCCACCACTGGGCCACCTCCTCCCAACCGGGTGCGGAGAGGGAACCTCCGAACTCCTGCACCGAGAGCGCGGCGGTCAGACAGGCGAAGGCCAATCGATCGGCCAACGGCCAGCCCGCCAGGGTCCCGGTGAGGAAGCCCGCGACGAACACGTCGCCCGCCCCGGTCGGATCCAGGGCTTCCACCGTGATCCCCGGGACCTCGGCGCTCGCACCACTGCCGGCGTCCACCGCGTAGGCGCCCTGGGCGCCCATCGTGACCACGGCGAGCGGCACCACCTCCGCAAGGGCGCGGGCGGCGGCCCGCGGACACTCGGTGCGGGTGTAGCGCATCGCCTCGTCGGCATTGGGCAAGAACGCCTCGCAGTGGGCGAGGTCGCCGAGCGCGCCCAAGTCCCAGCGTCCCGTCTCGTCCCAGCCCACGTCGGCGAAGACCTTCGCCCCGCGACGGGCCGCGGCGGCGATCCACTCCTCCTGCCGGCCGGGTGCCAGCGAGGCCACCGCCGCGCGTGCCCGCGGCGGGCACTGCGGGAACGGGTCGGGGCCGGCGGGCGGTGGTGCCTCATGCCCGTGCGAGACCATGGTGCGCTCGCCCTCGTAGGCCATGGAAACCGTCACCGGGGAGTGCCAGCCGGGAACCGTGCGCGACATTCCCAGGTCGATCCCCTCGCCCTGCTCCAAAGCGTCCCAGCAGTACTCGCCGTAGTGGTCGTCACCGAACGCGGCGGCAAGGGAAGTGCGCAGACCGAGACGGGCCAGTGCAGTGGCCATGTTGGCCACGCCGCCGGGGCTCTGCCCCATCCCGCGGGCCCAGGACTCGGTGCCCCGCACCGGCGCCGAGTCCAGTCCGGTGAAGATGATGTCGAGGAAGACCGTGCCGGTCAGGAAGACGTCGCAGTCCGGGTCCAGCGGGGCGCGCACAGAGCCGAGGGGGTCGAGGTCCATCCGGCCCTCCTGCTGCACTGGCTGTCCTTCGAAGCTGGTCACGGCATGCTCCCGGTCATGGTGCGGCGCTACGGGAGCACACGGGCGCGGCACACCGCGGGCACGGGCGCTCCCCCTCTCAGGTTGACGCAAACCCAGTGTGTCCCACCTGACCGCCAAAGCCCCTTCCGGGCGGGATCAGCCGCCCGGCGGACGCCCGCTCAGCGGGCCGTGCCGGCAGCGGCCGGCCGCTGCCGCTTGGGGAGCGGCACGTGCATCAGGTCGGCCGCGATCGTCAGCTCCCCTTCGAAACCGGCCGCCCTCGCCTGACGCTCGAACTCGGCGGGGTCGTTGTACCGCTGGGAGAAGTGCGTCAACACCAGGTGGCGCACCCCCGCGTCACGGGCGGCCCCCGCCGCCTGGCCTGCACTGAGGTGCCCGTGCTCGGTGGCCAGTGCCACGTCCTCGTCCAGGAAGGTGGATTCGATGACCAGCATGTCCACGCCCTCAGCGAGGGCGTGGACACCCTCGCAAAGGCGGGTGTCCATGACGAAGGCGAAACTCTGCCCCGGGCGGTGCTCACTGACCTCTTCGAGGCCGATGCCGTTCCAGGACCCCTCGCGCTGGATGCGCCCCACGTCCGGCCCCCGCACACCGTGCCGGGCAAGCAGGTCGGGGCGCATCCGGCGGCTGTCGGGTTCGGTGATGCGGTAGCCGAACGACTCAACCGGGTGGTCGAGCCGTTGGGCGTGGAGCGCGTAGGACGACCCGGTGGCCAGCAGGCCGCCCTCGGTCACCGGCGCCTGCCCCAGTGGGACGGTCTCGCGGTAGGCCGTCGCGTAGCGCAGCCGGTCGAAGAAGACCTGGCCACTGGCCGGGTAGTGAACCGCGACCGGGTGCGGCACCCGGTCGAGGTTGATCCGTTGGATCACCCCGGCCAGTCCGAGGCTGTGATCCCCGTGGAAGTGCGTGATGCAGATGCGGTTGATGTCGTGGGCGGCGACACCGGCCCGCAACATCTGGCGCTGGGTGCCCTCGCCTGGGTCGAAGAGGAACCCCTCGCCGTCCCAGCGAAGGAGATAGCCGTTGTGGTTCCGGTGCCGGGTGGGAACCTGGCTGGCGGTGCCGAGGACCACGAACTCACGTGCGGACACGGTGCGTCACCCGTTCTCTGATGCTGTGTTGGACCAGTGCCGCCCGGATGCCAAGGCTCCGCCCGCACCGCCTCGATCGCGCTTCACTACCCGGGCGGCCACTGGAGGCCGCGGCCACCCAACACATGGGCGTGCGCATGGAACACGGTCTGGCCGGCCCCCGCGCCCGTGTTGAAGACGACCCGGAATCCGCTGCCGTCGATCTTCTCCTCGGCTGCCACCTCACCGGCCTCACGCAGAACGTCCGCAGCGAGCGTCGGCTCGGCGGAGGCCAGCGAGGCGGCGTCCGCGTAGTGCGCCTTCGGAATCACCAGGATGTGTGTGGGTGCCTGGGGGTTGATATCGCGGAAGGCGACGGTCGTCGCGGTCTCCCGCACGACCGTGGCGGGCACCTCCCCAGTGACGATCTTGCAGAACAGGCAATCGGCCTGCGGTTCCCCTGCCATGGGCTTCGCCTCTCGTGCCGGTGATCGGTAACGGCATGGTAGCGGCCCCGGGCGCCCCCGCCGGGCGCCGGTCGGCTCCTCAGGACCAGCGGCCGGTACGAGCCAGCACGACGGCGACTGCGGCCGTCCCCGCGGTGGAGGTACGCAGGACCGAGCGCCCCAACCGGTAGGGGCGGGCGCCTGCTTCGGCGAAGATCGCGAGCTCCTGCGGAGAGACGCCTCCCTCGGGGCCGACGACCAGCACGATCGAACCCGAGGAGGGCAGTTCGGCAGTGGCGAGCGCCTCGGAGGGGGCTTCGCGGTCCTCGTGAAGCACCACCGCGAGGTCCGCCGACGCCAGCAGTGTCGCCACCTGCTTGGTGGTCATCGCCGACGCGACCTCGGGAAAACGCACCCGACGCGACTGTTTGCCCGCCTCCCGAGCGGTGCTGCGCCATTTGGCGAGTGCCTTGACGCCTCGGTCCCCACGCCACTGGGTGATGCAACGGGCCGCCTGCCAGGGCACGATCGCATCGACGCCCGTCTCCGTCATGGTCTCCACGGCCAGTTCACCGCGGTCGCCCTTGGGGAGGGCCTGGACGACGGTGACCCGCGGCCCGGGCTCGGCGTCCTCGGTGCGTGCCTGGAGATCCGTCAAGACCAGTCGGTCCTTGCCCTCCGCCGACCGCACCACGCCCTCGGCCCAGCGTCCAAGGCCATCGGTGAGCACCACGGGCTCGCCGGGCTCCAGCCGCTTCACGGACACCGCGTGTCGCCCCTCGGGGCCGTCCAGGACGAAGTCCGGGCCGTCCGGGACCCGTTCCACGACGAACACCGGTGCGGTCATGATCCACTCTCCGTCAGCAGGGTGCCCTGTGCTTCGGCGAGTTCCGCCGCCAGCACCTCCACGAGCTGCGCGGCTGGAAGTTCCCGGGCCAACCGGTGGCCCTGCCCCGCCCACAGTGCCATGGCCTGCGGGTCACCGGCGGCAGCCGCGGCCTTGCGCAGCGCCGAAGTCAGGTGGTGCACCTGGGGGTAGGCGGCCGGCGCGTACGGGCCGTGCTCGCGGATGAAGCGGTTGACCAGGCCCCGGGCCGGGCGCCCGGAGAAAGCTCTGGTGAGCTCGGTGCGGACGAACATGGGGTCCGTCAGCGCCTTCTTGTGCAGGGGATGAGCGCCCGATTCGGGGCAGACCAGGAAAGCGGTGCCCAGTTGTGCGGACTCCGCTCCGGCGGCGAGCACGGCGGCGATCTGCGCGCCGCGCATCAGCCCGCCGGCAGCGATGATCGGCAACCCGACCGATTCCCGCACCTGGGCCACCAGCGACAGCAGGCCGAGTCCCGCACCGGCACCGTCGTTCTGCGGATCGTCACGGTGGGTGGACTGGTGTCCGCCCGCCTCGATCCCCTGCACGCACACGGCGGACGCCCCGGCCGCCTGAGCAGCCCGTGCCTCCTCGACATCGGTGACCGTGACGATGGTGAGCGTGCCCGCCGCGGCGAAGGCGTCCAGTACGGACGGGTCGGGACAACCGAAGGTGAAGGAGACCACCGGCACCGGATCTTCGAGGAGGATCGCCAGTTTCGCCTCGAAGCCGTCGTCGCCACCCACGGAATCAGGCGCGCCGAGCGCCGTCTGGTACCACTTGGCCTCGCCGGCGAGCTGCGCGGCGTAGACCTCGACGGCAACCGGGTCCACGGCCGCGTTCTGCGGCATGAAGACGTTGACGCCGAAGGGGCGGGCGGTCAGCCCGCGCATCAGCTTGATCTCCTGGTACATGCCGTCGGCCGTCTTGTAGCCGGCTGCCAGGAAGCCCAGTCCGCCCGCGCCTGACACGGCGGCGGCGAGCTGGGGGCGCGAAGCGCCACCCGCCATGGGCGCCTGTACGACCGGATACCGGGAGAGATCGCTCAGAGCGGAGGACATGCCCTGCATCGTGCCACGTCCCCCGCGCGCCGCCGAATCGGGGCGTTCATGGCCCAGGGGGCCCAACCCGGCGGCCGATGGGGGCGGTGTCCTCAGTGCAAAGACGCCGGCGGCGGCCCGACGGGTCATCCCCGCAGGCCGCCGCCGGTTCAGGAACCCACGGGCGCCGCTCAGCGCCCGTTGAAGGCGTCCTTCAGTCGGGAGAACAAGCCCTGCTGGCCGGGCTGGAACTGACCCAGGGGCCGTTCTTCGCCACGCAGTTTGGCCAGTTGGCGCAGCAGGTCCTCCTGCTGCGGGTCGAGCTTGCTCGGGGTCTGCACCTCGACATGCACGATCAGGTCGCCGCGACCACCACCGCGCAGGTGGGTGACTCCGCGGCCGTGCAGCGGGATCGACTGACCGGACTGGGTGCCCGGCCGCACGTCGATCTCCTCTACGCCGTCCAGGGTCTCCAGGGGGCACTTGGTGCCCAGCGCGGCTGCCGTCATCGGGATGGTGACCGTGCAGTGCAGATCGTCGCCCCGCCGCTGGAACACCGAGTGCGGCAACTCGTGGATCTCGACGTAGAGGTCACCGGCAGGACCACCACCCGGGCCGACTTCGCCCTCGCCCGCGAGTTGGATGCGGGTGCCGTTGTCGACGCCGGCCGGGATCTTGACCGTGAGCGTGCGGCGGGAGCGGGTGCGACCGTCGCCCGCGCACTCGGGGCAGGGGGTCGGAACGACCGTGCCGAACCCCTGGCACTGCGGGCAGGGGCGGGAGGTCATGACCTGGCCCAGGAAGGACCGCGTCACCTGCGACACTTCACCGCGACCGCGACACATGTCACAGGTCTGGGCGGAGGTCCCGGGGGCAGCACCCTCACCGGAGCAAGTGGTGCACACCACAGCGGTGTCGACCTGGATGTCCTTCGTGGTGCCGAAGGCCGCCTCGTTCAGGTCGATCTCCAGCCGGATCATGGCGTCCTGGCCGCGCCGCGTCCGCGAGCGCGGCCCACGCTGGGAGGCCGTGCCGAAGAAGGCGTCCATGATGTCCGAGAAGTTTCCGAAGCCACCCGCACCGAACCCGCCGGCGCCACCGCCGCCGCCGGAGGAGGACAGCGGGTCGCCGCCGAGGTCGTAGACCTGCTTCTTCTGCGGGTCCGACAGCACCTCGTAGGCGGCGTTGATCTCCTTGAAACGCTCCTGCGTCTTGGGATCAGGGTTCACATCCGGATGCAGCTCGCGGGCAAGCCGCCGGAAGGCCTTCTTGATCTCGTCCTGCGATGCGTCGCGGCGTACGCCAAGTACGGCGTAGTAGTCGGTGGCCACTTACGACTCCGCCAGGATCTGTCCGACGTAACGTGCCACTGCGCGTACCGCTCCCATCGTTCCGGGGTAGTCCATGCGGGTCGGTCCGACCACGCCGAGTTTGGCGACTGCCTCGTCGCCCGAACCGTAACCGACCGAGACCACCGAAGTGGAGTTCAGGCCCTCGTGGGCGTTCTCATGGCCGATACGTACGGTCATTCCCGACTCCTTGGCCTCGCCGAGCAACTTCAGGAGCACGACCTGCTCCTCAAGTGCCTCCAGCACCGGCCTGATCGTCAGGGGGAAATCGTGTCCGAAGCGGGTCAGGTTGGCGGTACCGCCGATCATCAACCGCTCCTCGGTCTCCTCCACCAGCGTCTCCAGGAGAGTCGCGAGCACGGTGGAGACCGTAGCCCGGTCCTCCGTATCGAAGGACTCGGGCAGGTCTTGCACCAGTTGTGGGACGTCGGCGAAGCGACGGCCCACGACCCGGCTGTTGAGCCGGGCCCGCAGATCGGCCATCGAGGTGTCGGAGAACGGCGCCGGGCAGTCCACCAGCCGCTGCTCCACCCGTCCGGTGTCCGTGATCAGGACGAGCATCAGCCGGGCCGGGGCCAACGACAACAGCTCGACGTGACGCACGGTGGAACGAGTCAGGCTCGGGTACTGCACGACGGCGACCTGCCGGGTCAGCTGCGCGAGCAGCCGGACCGTGCGACCGACGACGTCATCGAGGTCGACCGCACCGTCGAGGAAGTTGTGGATGGCGCGCCGCTCGGGGGTGGACAGCGGCTTGACGCCCGCCAACCGGTCGACGAACAGACGGTAGCCCTTGTCCGTGGGGATGCGCCCCGCGCTGGTGTGCGGCTGGGCGATGTAGCCCTCGTCCTCCAGTACGGCCATGTCGTTGCGCACCGTGGCGGGCGAGACGCCCAGCCGGTGCCGCTCGGTGAGCGCCTTGGAGCCCACCGGCTCCTCGGTCCCGACGTAGTCCTGGACGATCGCGCGCAACACTTCGAGTCTGCGTTCGCTGAGCATCGCGCGCACCTCCACCTTGACGTCTTGATTCTGCCGGGCAACCACCTGTCGGAACCTGCCAGCCGATCCACTCACCCGATCCGCGTTCCTGGCACTCTGTGCGGGCGAGTGCCAGCGATCCCCCGGCCAGTGTACGGCGGGGTGGTACGCCCGTAGCAAGGGCGGCCCACCCCGACATCGCGCAACGTACCTCGCGGCGGCGACTCCCGAGGGGCAGCGGGCTGCCGCGTTGGTCTAGCGTCTCGGTATGGACGTGCGTTGGGAAGAGGCCGGCTGGGAGCGGCTCGGCAGCAGGGTCGGCAGGCGCCGCCTACCGGGCTGGGACTGCACCGTCGGGCTGGTCGTGGGGGACGCGGCGGTGTTGCTGGTGGACGCGGGGAGTTCGCTGCGCGAGGGGGCCGAGCTGCGCACCCAGACCCAGTGGATGCTCGCCGGTCCAGGGACGGATGAGGGCGTCGCCACCACCCCCCGGGGACCCGGGAGAGTGACGCACCTCGCACTGACCCACGCCCATTTCGACCACGTCCTGGGCGCCGCGGCCTTCGCCGGTGTCGAGGTGTACGGGGCCGTGGGGCTCGACCGGCTGCTCGACGCCGACCGTGACGTCCTGCGCGAGGACGCGGTGCGACACGGTCTGGCGCCCACCGACGCCTCCGAGGCGGTGGATTTGATGGTGTTGCCCCAACACCTGGTCTCCGGCGAATGGACCCTGGAACTCGGCGGCGTCCAAGTCCTGCTGGCCAATGTGGGTCCGGGCCACACCGGCCACGACCTCGCGGTTCTGGTCCCCGGCCACGCGAGCACCGACCGCGAGGTGGTCTTCTGCGGTGACCTCGTCGAGGAGTCGGGAGAGCCACAGGCCGGCCCGGACGCGGTCCCCCAGCAGTGGCCGGCCGCCCTGGAGCGGCTCGTGGCCCTCGGCGGGGAGGAAGCGCTCTACGTGCCCGGGCACGGGGCTGTGGTGGACGCTGCCTTCGTGCGCACCCAGCGGGAGAACCTCGCCGAGCGGTTCGCCCCGGGCCTGCCGGCCACCACTGGGACCCCGCCCCTCCCGTAGTCTGTGCCGGATGCGCGAGTACTCACCGGACCTGACCCCCGCGTGGAAGCGGACCCGCCCGGTGCCGGAGGTGCCTGCCGACCCCGACCTGGTCGTGGAGGAGGTGGCCACCGGCTTCTGCGGGGCGGTGGTGAGCTGCGAAGGCGGCACCGTCACCCTTGAGGACCGGTTTGGTAAACACCGGGTCTTCCCACTGGAACCACGCGGATTCCTCCTGGAAGGCGCCCCGGTCACTTTGGTCCGCCCGGTCCGGGCCCCGGCCCGCCCCACCCGCACCGCCTCCGGGTCCATCGCGGTGCCCGTCGCCCGCGCCCGGGTGGCCCGCGCCGGCCGCATCTACGTCGAGGGACGTCACGACGCCGAACTGGTGGAGAAGGTCTGGGGCGACGACCTGCGCGTCGAAGGCGTCGTCGTGGAGTACCTGGAGGGCGTCGACGACCTACCTGCGATCGTCGACGAGTTCGCCCCCGGCCCGCGAGCCAGGCTGGGCGTGCTGGTCGACCATCTGGTGCCCGGCTCCAAGGAGTCCCGTATCGCCGCGCAGGTCTCGGACGCCGACGTCCTGGTCCTCGGACACCCCTACGTCGACGTCTGGCAGGCCGTGAAACCGTCCGCTCTGGCCATCCCCGCCTGGCCGGTGGTGCCCCCTGGTCAGGACTGGAAGCGCGGCGTCTGCACGGCCCTCGGTTGGCCCTCCCACACCGGAGCGGCCTGGCAGCACGTCCTGTCCCGGGTCGGTTCCTACCGGGACCTGGAGCCGGCGCTGTTGGGCGCTGTGGAACAGCTCATCGACTTCGTCACCGCACCGGCCTAAGGGCTGTCCCGTAATCCCCGGTGGATCAGCGCACGGCGTCAGATGCGGTGCATCGCAAGGCGGAGGGGCGAACCCATACTGGGCGTATTCGGGCGTTCCGACAACGCAGCGAGGTGCCGTAGCTGTCGCCGTGCGCCCGCCGGGGACTACGGGACAGCCCTTAGCGGGCCTGGCGCCGCCCCCTTCGCACCGCCCGGGACGCGCGGAGCAGCGGCGGGCCGACAACCGCGTATCGCCGGCGTGAGGGGACGTCCAGGAGTTCAGTCCACCAGGTCGCGGACCACCGCATCGGCCAGTAGCCGCCCACGTAGCGTCAGGACGGCTCGCCCCTCGGCGAACGGGCCCGGGGACAGCAGGCCGTCGGCAAGTGCCCGGTCGGCCGCGGCCCGGCCGGCCGCGGCCAGCAGGGTCAGCGGGCAGCCGTCCACCAGACGCAACTCCAGCAGGACCCGCTCGACCCGGCGGTCCTGCGCGCTCAGCACCTCGCGACCGGCGCCGGGCGAGCGGTTCTCGGTGAGCGCCTGCGCGTAGGCGCCGGGGTGCTTGACGTTCCACCAGCGCACCCCGCCCACGTGGCTGTGAGCGCCCGGACCCGCACCCCACCAGTCGGCGCCCCGCCAGTACAGCTCGTTGTGCAGGCATCGGCCGGCCTTGGAGGTGGCCCAGTTGGAGACCTCGTACCAGGAGAAGCCCGCGGCGGCGAGGGCTTCGTCCGCGATCAGGTAGCGGTCCGCGTGGACGTCGTCGTCCGTCATCGGCACCTCACCGCGTCGGATCCGGCGGGCCAGTTGCGTACCTTCCTCCACGATCAGCGCATAGGCGGACACGTGGTCCGGTCCGGCGCCGATCGCCGCGTCGAGGGACGCCCGCCAGTCCTCGTCCGACTCGCCAGGGGTCCCGTAGATCAAGTCGAGGTTGACGTGCTCGAATCCGGCGGAGCGCGCCTCGGCCACGCAGGCTTCGGGGCGCCCCGGGGTGTGCGTGCGGTCCAAGATCTTCAGGACGTGCTGCTTGGCGCTCTGCATCCCGAAGGAGACACGGTTGAAGCCGCCCGCACGCAGTTCGGCGAGGTAGCGCGGGTCCACGGACTCCGGGTTCGCCTCGGTGGTCACCTCGGCATCGGGGGCCAGGCCGAACTCGTCCCGGATGGCCGCCAGCATCCGCACCAGGTCCCCGGCGGGCAGGAGGGTGGGCGTACCGCCTCCGACGAAGACGGTGCGCACTTCGCGCGGGTCGTCACCGAGGACCTTGCGGGCCAGGCGCACCTCCTCGACGAGGGTGCCGGCGTAGTTGTCCCGGGACGCCAGGGCCCCGCCCGAACCGCGCAACTCGGTTGCGGTGTACGTGTTGAAGTCGCAGTACCCGCAGCGGGTCGCGCAGTACGGCACGTGCAGGTAGAACCCGAGGGGCCGCTCCCGCGCGTCCTTGAGGGCGTGGAACGGCAGCGCCCCGTCATCGGGTACGGGCTCACCATCGGGCAGTACGGAAGGCATGCGCCCATTGTCCCGTACGCTCGGGGTGAGCCGGCCAGCCGAGCACTCCCGACGGTCAGTCCTCGCGGGTTCCCGCGTACATCTCGTCGATGAGGTGCTTGAACTCACGCTCGACCACCGGTCGCTTGAGCTTGAGGCTGGGCGTGAGCTCCCCGTGCTCGACGTCGAGGTCGCGCGGCAGCAACTGGAACTTCTTGATCGTCTGCCAGCGCTGCAGACCTTCGTTGAGGGTGTTCACATAGCCCTGGATCAGCTCCCGGGTCTGCGTGCTCGTCGACACGTCCGCGTAGCTGGCGCCACCCATGCCGTGGTCGGCCGCCCAGGCGAGGATCGCCGGCTCGTCGAGGGCGATCAGCGCCGTGCAGAAGTTCCGGTCGGCTCCGTGCACCAGGATGTTGGAGACGAACGGGCAGACCGCCTTGAACTGGCCCTCGACCTCCGCGGGCGAGATGTACTTGCCGCCCGAGGTCTTGATGAGGTCCTTCTTGCGGTCGGTGATCCGCAGGTAGCCGTCGGCGGAGAGTTCTCCGATATCACCGGTGTGGAACCAACCGTCCGTCTCCAACACCTCCGCGGTCTTCTCCGGCAAACCGTGGTAGCCCTCCATGATGCCGGGGCCTCGCAAGAGGATCTCGCCGTCGTCTGCGATCCGCACCTCGGTGCCGGGCAGCGGTTTGCCCACGGTGCCGGTGCGGTAAGCCTCGCCGGGGTTCACGAAGGAGGCGGCGCTGGACTCCGTCAGGCCGTAGCCCTCCAGGATGTGGATGCCGGCGCCGGAGAAGAAGTAGCCGATCTCCGGGGAGAGAGCGGCCGAGCCGGAGACCGCGGCGCGCAGCCGGCCGCCGAAGGCCTCCCGGAGCTTGGCGTAGACGAGCGCATCGGCGACCTTGTGCCGGGCGCTGAGGCCGAACGGGGCGCTGGCCGTACCGGTCCGCCGGAAGTTGTCCTGGGTGACCTTGGCGTACTCACGAGCCACTCCAGCAGCCCATTGGAAGATCTTGTACTTGGCGCCGCCCCCGGCTCGCGCCTTGGCGGCGACGCCGTTGTAGACCTTCTCGAAGATCCGTGGGACCGCGGCCATGTAGGTCGGCTGGACCACCGGAAGATTCTCGATGATCTTGTCGACCCGGCCGTCGACGGCAGTGACGTGACCGACCTCGATCTGGCCCGAGGTCAACACCTTGCCGAAGACATGGGCGAGCGGTAGCCACAGGTACTGCACGTCGTCGCCGGTGACCAGCCCGGTGGCCGCGATCGCCTTCGCCATGTACGACCAGTTGTCGTGCGGAAGCCGCACGCCCTTGGGGCGGCCGGTGGTTCCCGAGGTGTAGATCAATGTGGCCAGCTGGTCGGCGGTGATGGCGCTGACGCGCTCCTTGACCGCTTCCGGATGCAGGCTCAGATACTCGGCGCCCCTGGCCTCGAGCTCCGCGAGGGACAGCACCCAACCCTCCGGGTCACCGTCGGCGGCGACGGCGTCCGCGGCCTCCAGGACGATCACGTGAGCCAGGTCAGGGAGGTCCCCACGACGCTCACGGGCCTTCGCGAGCTGCTCGGCGTCCTCCGCGATCAGCACCCTGCTGTCGGAGTCCTCCAGGATGAAGGCCGACTCCTCCGCGTTGGTGCTCGGGTAGATGGTCGTCGTGGCGGCTCCCGCACACATCACGCCGAGGTCAGCGAGGATCCACTCCACCCGGGTGCTGGAGGCCAAGGCGACCCGCTCTTCGGAACGCAGCCCCAGACTCACCAGACCCGCGGCGATGGCGAAAACCCGCTCCGCCGCCTGCCCCCAGCTCAGCGACTTCCACTCGTCCGGACCCTGACCGGACGCAGCCGGTACGGGGTACCGGTAGGCCTCGGCATCTGGGGTAGCTGCGACCCGCTCAAGGAAGAGTGCCGCCACGGTGGGCGGACGGTTCTCGATCAAGGTCTGTGTGTCGCTCACGACATCCTCCGGACCAACGCGGCGTTCCGCCTCGTACGTGGGACTGGCTGGTTGCTTAACTTGCGAGTAACCATCGAGCAGTGATCAGGGTAGAGGCCGCCCGGCCGGTTCGTAAGGGTCCGCGGGCTGCCGCTTGGTAACGAACCAGACCCGACCCGGCACGACGTGAGGGGGGGGGCGCCCCCCCCCCGCGCGGGGCCCCCCCCCCCCCCCCCCCCCCCCCCCCCCCCCCCCGCCCCCCCGCCCCCCCCCCCCCCCCCCCCCCCCCCCCCCCCCCCCCACCACGGACTGCCCAAGGCCCGCACGGATGGCTACTTCTTCGCCTTTCCACCGGATTCGTCGCTGGAGAGCACCGCGATAAAGGCTTCCTGGGGGACCTCGACGGAGCCCACCATCTTCATCCGCTTCTTGCCCTCCTTCTGCTTCTCCAGCAGCTTCCGCTTACGGGAGATGTCACCGCCGTAACACTTGGCGAGGACGTCCTTGCGGATGGCCCTGATGGTTTCCCGAGCGATCACCCGCGAACCGATCGCCGCCTGGATGGGGACCTCGAACGCCTGCCGCGGGATGAGCTCGCGCAGCTTGGCGACCAGACGCACACCATAGGCGTAGGCGGCGTCCTTGTGAGTGACCGCGGAGAAGGCGTCGACCTTGTCTCCGTGCAGCAGGATGTCGACCTTGACCAGGCTGGAGGACTGCTCGCCGGTGGGCTCGTAGTCCAACGAGGCGTACCCGCGGGTCTTGGACTTCAGCTGGTCGAAGAAGTCGAAGACGATCTCGGCGAGCGGCAGGGTGTAACGGATCTCGACTCGGTCCTCGGACAGGTAGTCCATGCCGAGGAGGGTGCCGCGACGGGTCTGGCACAGCTCCATGATGGCGCCGATGAACTCACTGGGCGCGAGGATCGTGGCACGCACCACCGGCTCGAACACGTCCGAGATCTTGCCCTCGGGGAACTCGCTCGGATTGGTGACCGTGACTTCCTTGCCGTCTTCCATGACCACGCGGTACACGACGTTGGGGGCGGTGGCGATCAGGTCGAGGCCGAACTCACGCTCCAGCCGCTCCCGGACGACGTCCAGATGCAGCAGGCCCAGGAAGCCGACTCGGAAGCCGAAGCCGAGGGCCGCGGAGGTCTCCGGCTCGTACACCAGCGCGGCATCGTTGAGCTGGAGCTTGTCCAGCGCCTCACGCAGGTCGGGATAGTCGGAGCCGTCCAGCGGATACAGGCCGGAGAAGACCATCGGCTTCGGGTCCTTGTATCCGCCCAGCGGCTCGGTGGCCCCCTTGTGGAGGCTGGTGATGGTGTCACCCACCTTGGACTGGCGGACGTCCTTCACACCGGTGATCAGGTAGCCCACCTCGCCCACGCCCAGGCCGTCGGCGGCGGTCATCTCCGGAGAGGAGACACCGATCTCCAGCAGTTCGTGGGTGGCCCCTGTGGACATCATCCTGATGCGCTCACGCTTGTTGAGCTGGCCATCGACCACTCGGACATAGGTCACGACGCCCCGGTAGGAGTCGTAGACCGAGTCGAAGATCATCGCGCGGGCGGGGGCGTCGGCAACACCCACCGGAGCGGGGACGGTGGCCACCACCTTGTCGAGCAGGGTGTCGACCCCGACCCCCGTCTTGGCGGACACCCTCAGAACGTCCTCGGGCTGGCAGCCGACCAGGTTCGCGAGTTCCTCAGCGAACTTCTCCGGCTGCGCGGCCGGCAAGTCGATCTTGTTCAGTACCGGGACGATCGCCAGGTCGTTCTCCATCGCCAGATACAGATTGGCGAGCGTCTGGGCCTCGATGCCCTGGGCGGCGTCCACCAGCAAGATCGTGCCTTCGCACGCGGCGAGGGAACGCGAGACCTCGTAGGTGAAGTCCACGTGCCCGGGAGTGTCGATCATGTTGAGGACATGGGTCTTGCCCTGGCCCTCGCCACTCGTGGGCGCCCAGGGCAGACGGACCGCCTGGGACTTGATGGTGATGCCGCGCTCACGCTCGATGTCCATGCGGTCGAGGTACTGGGCACGCATCTGCCGCTGCTCGACGACGCCGGTCAGCTGGAGCATCCGGTCGGCGAGCGTCGACTTGCCGTGGTCGATGTGCGCGATGATGCAGAAATTGCGGATCAGCGCCGGGTCGGTACGGCTCGGCTCGGGCACGTTGCTGGGGGTCGCGGGCACGCAGGGTCCTGATTCTTGAGACGCGAGCGCGAAGACTCGGGTCGATGTCGGATCGATACGCAGGCCCCCATGCTCCCATGGCCAGGCCAGTGCGACCGGTTTGGGCCGGTCGGAGCGTGGCTGGTAGCCTGAACAGCTGTGCCTCGTGTGCCCTCTCAGCCACGGGACGCAATCCGAAGATCAACCCCTGAACCTGAAAAGGCTCTTTCGTGGCGAACATCAAGTCCCAGATCAAGCGGAACAAGACGAACGAGAAGGCGCGCCTGCGCAACAAGGCCGTCAAGTCCTCGCTCAAGACCGCTATCCGCAAGGCCCGCGAGGCTGTCGCCGCCGGCGACGTCGAGAAGGCCACCGTTGCCGCCCGCGCCGCTTCGCGCGCGCTCGACAAGGCCGTCTCGAAGGGTGTCATCCACAAGAACGCCGCCGCCAACAAGAAGTCGGCGCTGGCCACCAAGGTTGCCACCCTTCAGGGCTGAGCACTGATGTGATCGCCGGGACGGACCCAGCGGGCCCTCTCTTCCGCTCCTGACCGGCACTCCGCGCCGTACACGAAGCGTTCGCCACGCGGGTACGGCGCACCCCGCGTGAACCCAAGACCCCGGTCCCCCCTTCCCCAGGGGGCGGCCGGGGTCTTCGGCGTGCCATCGACCCCGCGGCGGGGCTGTTCAGGACCCGGGGTTTGCTCAGTGGGCTTCGCGGCGGGTCCGAGCAGCACGAGCCACCGAGACCACGGCCTTCTCCAGGGCGTATTCGGGATCGTCACCGCCGCCCTTGACCCCTGCATCGGCCTCCGCAATGGCACGCAGCGCCACTGAAACGCCCTCTGCCGACCAACCCCGCATCTGTTGGCGTACCCGGTCGATCTTCCAGGGCGGCATCCCGAGGTCCCGCGCAAGATCCCCAGGGCGGGCTCCGCGGGGCGCTGAGGCCAGCTTCCCGATCGCCCGCACAGCCTGCGAGAGTGCACTGGTGATCAGTACGGGTGCCACCCCGGTCGACAGTGACCAGCGCAGTGCCTCCAGGGCGTCCGCCACCCGGCCCTCCACGGCTCGGTCGGCGACGGTGAAGCTCGACGCCTCGGCCCGGCCGGTGTAGTAACGAGCAACGACGGCCTCGTCGATGGTGCCCTCGACATCGGCACACAACTGCGCCACCGCGCTGGCCAGCTCCCGCAGGTCACTACCGATGGCGTCGACCAGTGCCTGTCCCGCCTCCGGGGTCGCCGAACGCCCCAGCCCTCGGAACTCCGAACGCACGAAGGCCAGCCGGTCCGCGGGCTTGGTCATCTTCGGGCAGGCGACTTCCCGGGCTCCAGCCTTGCGCGCGGCGTCCAGCAGTCCCTTCCCCTTTGCCCCACCCGCGTGGAGCAACACCAAGGTGATCTCTTCCACGGGGGCGGTCAGGTACGCCTTGACGTCTTTGATCGTGTCAGCCGACAGGTCCTGGGCACTGCGCACGACCACCACCTTGCGCTCTGCGAAAAGTGAGGGGCTGGTCAGCTCCGCCAGGGTGCCGGGCTGAAGCTGCTCGGGAGCGAGATCGCGCACATCGGTGTCGGCGTCCGCCGCCCTGGCCGCCGCCACCACCTCCCGCACGGCGCGGTCAAGCAGCAGGTCCTCCTGGCCCACCGCGAGGGTGAGGGGAGCGAGGAGGTCGTCGGTGGAGTTCTTCCTGGTGGCCATCGCCGACCAGCATCCCACGCCGCACTGACAACGCCCCGCCCCGGGAGGCCAACCGCGCCCGTACCGGACAATGGTGCGGTGAACGAACGACACGTGCTGGTCCTGCCCGACCGCGACACCGCGCAAGACGTCGCCGAGGAGCTGGCGGACCGCTTCGGGGTCACCCAGGAGCCCCAGCTGGTCCGCGATGCACTCGCCGGAGAGGACGACGCGGAGGACGCCCAATGGCTGGTGGTGGTCGAAGACCCGGGGCGGCGGCTGGACCCCCGCCTGCTGGACTCCTTCGCAGCCGAGTACGAGGGCTGGCTGGAGGCCGACTAGGTGCCTGACCGGAAGGGCTTGACCCCAAGGCCAACCGCGTCCGGCTCAGGCATCGGCCACGTACGGGAGACTGCGGTGTGTGCCACAACGCGGCGAAATGCCCTTGTGGGCCCCGCCCCGCAAACCGTCACCCCATCCAGTCGCCCCGCCAGCTGGCCTCCAGCCCCCGCGCTCAGCCTTTGCGAACGATCTGGATATCGAGTTCCACCATGATGCTCGGCCCCATTGCCGCCATGCCCTGTGCCACCGCCGAGACCCCGATGAGGCCGTAGTCCGCGCGTTGGAGTTCCACCGAGGCCCGGCAGGCCGCCCGGGGCTCCCCGTCCGACCCTGAGCCAAGCCCCAGGTACTCGGTGTCGAGGGTGACCGATCGGCTGACTCCACGCAGGGTGAGCGTTCCCGGTACCGCCCAGCGGGTGCCACCACGGTGGATGAAGCGCTCACTGTGGAACTCGACTCTCGGCTGCCGCACGGCATCCAGGAACTCATGAGACCGCAAGTACTCGTCCCTCATGTGAAACCCGGTGTCGATTCCCGCCGCATCGATGATCACCTGTATGGAGGAGGACTCCATGTGGTCGGCGATGCGTACCGCGCCAGCGAAGGTGTTGAATCTGCCGTGGAGACGGGCCAACCCGGTGTGGTGGGCGGTGAAGCGGATTGCGGAATGCGTCGGCTCCATCTCCCAGTGGCCGGGGGCCGGCAACAGAGGCGGATCCACGGACTGGAGCACGATCTCGGCCGGCTCCGCCGGTCCGTCCTCGCTGACCTGGACACCTCCCGCATGCGCGGCGTAACCCTCAGCCGAGATCTCTATCCGGTAGGGCCCGGCCGGCACCGTGGCGATGAGGCAACCGAAAGGATCGGTCTGTCCGCGAAGGACCAGTCGACCGATGGGATCGGTCACCTCGTAGCGGGCCTGTCGCAGCAGCTCTCCCTGCGGCCCCGCCACCCGGCAACTCAACACACCAGCAGTTGGCGGTAGCGCCAGCTCCAGCGTCTGAACCGAGCCCGCGCTGCTCGCCGTCTCGCTCCCCCGTCGACGACCGAACATCTTTCACACACCCCCGTGGTGACTGGTTGACATTTCTTTTACCTTTCGCGGTGAGGCATTCGATCACTGATGGCGCGTCAGGGCAAACAGGGCCCGCCCCCTTCCACTGAGCGCGATGGCACCGTCCGTGTCCGTGCGCAGCACCCGGGTACCCGACGCCTTCAGCGCGGCCAACGTGCTGGCCGCGGGATGGCCGTACGGGTTTCCCGCGCCGACCGGGATTACTGCCACACGTGGGCGCAACCTCTCCAAGAGGGCGGGCTCCTGGTGGGCGGAGCCGTGATGGGCCACCTTCAGCACATCCACCCGGCCCAGCTCGGGATGTGCCCGCAACAACCCTTGCTGTCCACCCGGTTCCAGGTCACCCAAGAGCAGGAGCTGGAGGCCAGCGGTGCGGACCAGGAGCGTGACACTGGCGTCGTTGGCCGTCGTTGGCTGCGGAACGGGCCCGACGGCGGGCGGCGGCCAGAGCACCTGCCAGTCCAGGGCGCCGATTCGCCGCCGCTCCCCCGGTCGGGCGGGACGAACCGGGACTTGCGCGGCCGTCGCCGTACGACGAACGAGGGCGGCCTGCGCTTGGGGTTCTTCGAGTACGGCGGTTTGGATCAAACCCACACTGCGGTTGCGCAGCACACCCCCGAGACCTGCCACATGGTCGGCGTGGAAATGGGTGAGGAGCAACAAGGGCACCCGGATGACGCCCAGCGCACGCAGACAGCGGTCGACGAGCACCGGATCGGGGCCCGCATCGACCACCACGGCCGTGCCGGGGCCCACGGCGATCACCGCCGCGTCCCCCTGTCCCACGTCGCATTGCGCGTATCGCCACTGCGCCGGCGGCCAGCCAAGGACGGACCTACTGAGCGGCTCCGGACGAAGCACCGCCAGCAGCAGGAGAACAGCCAGGGTGGCCGCACTCCACGGATGGTGGGCCAGCCGCCGGGCCGAGGTCAGTGCCACCACGGCCAGCAGGGCCAGGAGGAATCCGCCAAGGGCTCCGCCGGGCCAGTCGATCCCGGCGCCGGGCAGGTCGGCGCCCACGCGGGCAACACCTGCGATCCAGCTGGCCGGCAGGCCTGCGCCGCGGGCCAGCAGTTCGGCCACGGGCATCGCCACCGGCGCCACGGCCAGGGAGGCGAACCCGAGCACCGTGGCCGGCCCGGCCGCGAACTCGGCGAGCAGGTTGCACGGAACCGCGACCAGGCTGACCCGGGCGGCGAACATCGCCACCACCGGAGCACACACCGCCTGCGCCGCGAGGGCCGCGGCCAGCGCGTCAGCCCACCGCGGCGCCAAGCCTCGGCGGTGTAGGGCGTCGCTCCACCGGGGAGCCAACACAAGGAGTGCTGCGGTGGCCAGGACGGAGAGGACGAACCCGTAGCTCCTGGAGAGCCAGGGGTCGTAAAGGACGAGCAGCAGGGCGGCCGAGGCGAGCGCGGGAACGAGCGAGCGCCGGCGTCCGGTGCCGATGGCCAGCAGGGCGACGGCGCCGCAGGCAGCAGCTCGCAGCACGCTGGGCTCAGGTCGGCACACGATCACGAAGGCGAGCGTCAAGGCACCACCGCACAGAGCTGTGCCCCGAAGCGACAACCCGAACCACCGGGCGAGACCACGCCGCTCAGCCCGCATGGCCCTACCCGGCGGACCGAGCAGTACGGTCAGCACGATGGTGAGGTTGGAACCGCTCACTGCCAGCAGATGGAGCAGGTCGGTGGCGAGGAAGGCTTCGAAGAGGTCGGGGGGTACCCGGGATGTGTCGCCGACCACCAGCCCGGGAAGCAGTGCCCGGGCATCTGGGGGGAGGTCCTTGCTCGCCTCCAGCAGGCCGGCTCGCAGGCGGCCGGCCAGGCGCTGCACCAGATTCGGCGCGTCCGTCACCTCGGGCTGGTCGCTCGCGGGCACTCGCAGTACTGCCGCCACGGGTCCACCGGCCTCCGCCGGAGCCAGCCGCCCGGTGATCCGCACATGGGTGGAAGGAAGCAGTCGGGACCACTCGGGGTGCCGGGCGATCAAGAGGACCGGGGCCCGGGTGGCGGTGCCCGCGGCTGCACCCGGCCGAGCCACCACTATCACCTCGGCCGGCAGCACAAACGTCGTCGAGCCCCCACCGGATCGGGCGCGGCGGGCATCTGCGGTCACCTCCAGTACAGCGGTGATCTGAGCGTGCTGCCTGGCGAGTTCGGGAACCGGACCACGACGGACCTCAGCTGCGTGCAGGCCGGCCACACCCGCCCCGGCGGCTGCGCACAGCAGGGCAGCGGCGATCGCCGTGCCCTTGGCCTGGCGCTCCAAGTGCCTGGGTCCGGCGTGCGATCGAGAGCGGCCATGGAGGTGGAGCACGGTGGCGCCCGCGGTGGTGCACGCGCCCACGCCGGCCAGGATCCACGGAGTGGGGGCTTCGAGAGCCCAAGCGGCAGCGGCCCAGACCGAGAGGGCGGGGCAGACCAGTCTCAGATCCGTGGGGCCTTCCCGGTGTACCGGCTCGCTCGGGGAAGGACATGTCGAGCCGATGGACGTCGCCGGGGCAGGGGCCGCCCTCATGGCCTCACCAACGCGCGCAGTTCGGCGAACCTGCGCTCGCCGATTCCGGCCACCTGCCGCAGCTCTTCGACGCTGCGGAAGCCGCCACGCTCCGTGCGGAACTCCACGATGTTGCGGGCCAGTACCGGGCCGACGCCGGGGAGGGCATCGAGCTGTTCCACGGTGGCCGTGTTGAGGCCGAGGGGGCCCGCCGGTGATGCACCCGCGACCGCGGTCCCGCCCTGCCCGCCGGAGGCCAAGCCGTCCACACCGACCAGGACCTGCTCTCCGTCGCCGAGCAGCCGAGCGCGGTTGAGCTGAGTGATGTCCGCTCCGGGCGTCACCCCGCCGGCAGCGTCGATCGCATCACCCACCCGGGCGCCAGCAGGAAGTCGGTGCAGACCGGGATCGCGCACCTTGCCGCTGACGTCGACGACGATCCGGGGCGCGGCGCCCGGAGAGCTTGCCGTGGGGAGAGGTGGGGCCTGGCCCGCCGAGACGACCTCGGGGGCCGGCACCGGGACCGGCACCGATCGACCGGAGAAGAGGTGGTAGCCGGCGAACACCGCTGCGGCTACCAGGACCACGGTCAGTGCGGCCAACGATCGCGGTTCGAGGCCGCATCTCAGCTGTACCCACAGGGGCGTTCGCTCCCACAGGCCGACCCAGCGGGAAGGCAGCCGGCGATCCGGAACGGCGCCGCCCGGCGGGGACAGGGCCGCCGCGGCCGACGTCCCCCCACGGTCCCTGGCTCCTGGCTCCCCGCTCGGGGGTGCCGGTGGGCCGCTACTCGGCGTCTGTGGGGTCGCCGAGCCGAGCAGCGCCTCGGCACGGCGCAGCGCTGCCGCGGGGGGTTCCTGCCGGAGGCGGCCGGGACGGGCCCGCAGGGATGGCGAGGACCTCCACCGCCCGTCGCGACCGGGCCGAGTGTGGTGCCTGGACCTGACGTCGGATGCGGGGGCACGCCCCGGTCCGCTGGTTGCGTGCCGTGATCGAAGAGCCATGAACCCGACGTTAGGGACCCCTGGCGCCTCAGACCGGGACTACTCAACTTCGGTGGAAATCCGGCGCGTTGTGGATAACCCAGCTATCCGATCGGGTGACTACTTGTCTGATGTTGACGCCCGGCGGTGGCGGTCAGCGTGGTGAGACCACGACGGCCAGCAGACCCGGCCCGGTGTGTGCTCCGATCACTGCCCCCACCTCGCTCGTGTGGAGCTCTACCAGACCCGGTACCCGTTCCCGCAGTCGCTGCGCCAAGCGCTCTGCCCGTTCGGGCGCCGCGAGATGGTGCACGGCGACATCGACGTCAGCTGCCCCGGCCCGCTCCACGGCCAGCTCCTCCAGCCGGGCGATGGCTTTGGACGCCGTGCGCACCTTCTCCAACGGTCCGATCCGCCCGCCTTCCAACTGCAGGAGGGGTTTGACCGCCAGCGCGGAGCCCAGGAGCGCCTGAGCGGCCCCGATACGGCCCCCTCGGCGGAGGTATTCCAGGGTGTCGACGTAGAAGAACGCGGACATCGCGGCGGCCCGCTTCTCGGCGGCGGCCACGGCTTCGTCCAGGGTGCCACCTGCTTCTGCGCTCTGGGCCGCGGCGAGAGCGCAGAAGCCGAGAGCCATCGCCACCATGCCGGTGTCCACGACCCGCACCGGCACCGGGGCCTGCTCGGCGGCGAGGCGGGCCGCGTCATAGGTGCCGGAGAATTCGGCCGACAGGTGGAGGGAGACGATGCCTCGCGCTCCGCGCTCGGCGGCGGCGCGGTAGGCGCGGGCGAAGTCCTCGGGGCTCGGCCGCGAGGTCGTGACGGGGCGGCGCTTTTGGAGCGCGAGGGCCAGGGAACGGGCCGAGATCTCGGTGCCCTCCTCCAGCGCCTCGTCGCCAAGCACCACGGTCAACGGAACGGAGGTGATGTCGTGCCGCTGCATCTCCCCGACCGGTAGGTAGGCCGTGGAGTCAGTGACGATCGCGACAGGGCATGACATGAGGCGGAGGTTACCCGTAGCTGCAGGTGGATCGCAGTCGGGCCCCCTGGCCGCGCTGCATCGAGGTGACCGCCACCGCTGCGGCACCGGGCGCGCAGGCGCTGCGGCTCAGGTGGTGCCCTCGGGGCGGGGCGTCTTCTGCCAGGAGTACCCGCCGAGGGCGGGCCCCTCGCCAGACCCCTCGATCGACCGTGGAACGGCCGGCCCGGCGTTCTCCTCGGGAGCGGCGGGGCCTGCGGGTGCTGGCCCCTCAGGGGTGTCCAGGTCAGCCCAGGACACCCCACCACCGGGATCCTTGGACCAGTCCCGCAAAGCGCCGGATTCCACCTCGATCTGGGCGCTCAGCGCGCTCAGGTCATCCTCGGCGAATCGCCGTGCCCGGTCCCGGACCGCCCAGCGCAGCGAGTCGGCGGAGCCGGTGATCTGCTTGGTGCGTTTGGCCAGCTCTGGCAGGCGTTCGGAGATCCGGTCCTTGTCGGGATCGCCCTCCAGCCGCCTGAGCTCCTCGTCGAGCTCGTGTCCGTGGTGGTTGAGCCGTTCGAAGAGGGCGATGGACTCCGACAGTGAGCTGTCTTGCTGGAGCCCGGTGTAGAGCGCTTCCTGGGTGGCACGCATGGACATCCGCAGATCCAGTCTCAGCTGGGCCAGACTGCCGCTGACCCCGACCTGACCGAGGCTGCGGGCGCGCAGGGTGGTGTCCTCGACCGTCCGACGGGCGTGGTGGAGCGTACGGTCGACACCGCGCTTGGCGGCCGTGACCGCCTTGACCGTGACGAAGACGCCCAGGCCCAAGAGCGCGAACAGGACCATCAGCGGCATGATGATCAACGCGGCTTCCATGGGTGCCCCTCCTCCCCAGCTGCTTCCTACTCCCACCGTAAACGGAGCGGGCAGGCTAGAGGTTCCAAAGGAACCCCCAACCTGCCCGTACGGGGAAACCCTCACCCCCGTGAAGCACCTGGATGGTGCAGTTATGCGGGAACGATGTTGACCAGCTTCGGTGCCCGCACGATCACCTTGCGAATGTCTGCGCCGCTCAGTGCGGCCACCACGGCCGCGTCGGCGAGGGCCAGCTTCTCCAGCTCGTCCTCGGCGATCGACGGGGACACCTCCAGACGTGCCCGCACCTTGCCCTTGATCTGCACCACACAGGTGACGGCTTCGTCGACGACATAAGCCGGATCGGCCACCGGGAAGTCCTGGTGGACCACTGACTCGGCGTGCCCCAGACGGTGCCACAGCTCCTCGGCGATGTGCGGGGCCAGGGGCGCGATCAGCAGGACCAGCCGTTCCGCGACCGAACGCTCCAGGGGCTTGCCGGCCTTGGTCAGGAAGTTGTTCAACTCCGTGATCTTGGCGATGGCCGTGTTGAAACGGAGGCCGGTCAGGTCGCCCGCGACGCTGTCGATCGCCTTGTGGAGGGCACGCAGGGTGTCCTCGCCCGGCTCGGCGTCGACCACGGTGACGGCGCCCGTCTCCTCGTCGACGATGTTGCGCCACATTCGCTGGAGCAGCCGGTACTGGCCCACCACGGCCCGGGTGTCCCAGGGGCGCGAGACGTCCAGGGGGCCCATCGCCATCTCGTACAGGCGCAACGTGTCGGCCCCGTACTCCTGGCAGATCTCGTCCGGGGTGACCGCGTTCTTCAGGGACTTGCCCATCTTGCCGTGTTCGCGACGAACCGGCTCTCCCTGGTGGAAGTAGGCGCCCTCGCGTTCCTCCACCTCCGCCGCCGGGACGTACACGCCGCGTGCGTCGGTGTAGGCGTAGGCCTGGATCATGCCCTGGTTGAACAGCTTGTGGAACGGTTCGGCCGAGGAGACGTGCCCCAGGTCGAAGAGCACCTTGGACCAGAAGCGCGCGTACAGCAGGTGCAGTACCGCGTGTTCGGCCCCGCCGACGTACAGGTCGACGCCGCCGTGCGGCTGCCCCTCGCGCGGACCCATCCAGTACCGCTCGATCTCGGGGTCGACGAGGCGGTCCGCGTTGTGCGGATCCAGATAGCGCAGCTCGTACCAGCAGGAACCAGCCCAGTTGGGCATCGTGTTGGTCTCTCGACGGTAAGTCTTCAGACCGTCACCGAGGTCCAACTCGACGTTGACCCAGTCCTCGCGGCGCGAGAGGGGCGTCTCCGGCTTGGAGTCGGCGTCGTCGGGCTCGAAGGTGCGCGGCGAGTAGTCCTCCACCTCCGGCAGTTCCAGCGGCAGCATCGACTCCGGCAGAGCGTGGGCGACCCCGTCCTCGTCATAGACGATCGGGAAGGGCTCGCCCCAGTACCGCTGGCGGCTGAACAACCAGTCACGCAGACGGAAGTTGACCGTGCCCTCCCCGACGCCCTGCTGCATCAGCCACTCGGTGATGGCGGCCTTGGCCTCCGGAACGCTCAGGCCGTCGAGAATGACTCCGGGGCCAGCCGAGTCGACCAGCTTCGCGTCGCCGGAGACGAAGGCGTCTTCCCAGCTTGTCGGGTCGGTGCCCCGGTCGTCCGAGGGGGCGACCACGCAGCGCATCGGCAGTTCGAAGGCCCGCGCGAAAGCGAAGTCACGGCTGTCGTGGGCCGGCACGGCCATGATGGCGCCAGTTCCGTAGCCCATCAGCACGTAGTCCGCGATGAAGACCGGTACCGGCTCGCCACTGACCGGGTTCACCGCGTAGGCACCGGTGAAGACGCCGGTCTTCTCCTTGGCGTCCGCCTGCCGCTCCACGTCGGACTTGGCGGCGGAGAAGGCCCGGTAGGAGGCCACCGCGTCTGCCGGGGTGGCGTGGCCACCGGTCCACACGTCGTGCGTGCCCTGCGGCCACTGGGCGGGGATGATCGAGTCGACCAGGTCGTGCTCGGGCGCCAACACCATGTACGTCGCGCCGAACAGCGTGTCGGGGCGGGTGGTGAAGACGGTGATGGCCTCTCCCTCGCCGACCGCGAAGTCGACACGGGCACCCTCACTGCGTCCGATCCAGTTGCGCTGCTGGAGTTTGATGGCCTCGGGCCAGTCCAGGGCGTCCAGGTCGTCAAGCAGGCGGTCGGCGTAGGCGGTGATGCGCATGTTCCACTGGCTCAGCCGCGCCTTGAAGACGGGGAAGTTGCCGCGCTCGGACCGGCCGTCGGCGGTGACTTCCTCGTTGGCCAGCACGGTGCCAAGCCCCGGGCACCAGTTCACGGGCGCGTCGGAGGCGTACGCGAGGCGGTACTCGCCCAGGACCGCCGCGCGCTCCACCGCGCTCAGGTCGTTCCACGCCCTCCCACCGGGCACCTCACGGGAGCCGTCGGCGAAGGAGGCCACCAGCTCGTCGATCGGACGCGCGCGCTTCGCCTCGCCGTCGTACCAGGAGTTGTAGATCTGCAGGAAGATCCACTGGGTCCACTTGTAGTAGTCCGGGTCGATGGTCGCGAAGGAACGGCGCTTGTCGTGGCCCAGTCCCAGCCGGCGCAGCTGCGCCTTCATGTTCTCGATGTTCGCCTCGGTGGACACCCGCGGATGGGTGCCGGTCTGCACGGCGTACTGCTCGGCGGGCAGGCCGAAGGCGTCGAACCCCAGTGTGTGCAGCACGTTGTGGCCGGACATCCGCTGGTGACGGGCGTAGACGTCCGTTGCGATGTACCCCAGGGGGTGGCCGACGTGGAGCCCCGCACCCGAGGGGTACGGGAACATGTCCATGATGAACTTCTTGGGCTTGGCGACCAGCTGCGGGTCCCCGGCCAGGTCGCCCTTGGGGTTGGGCGCCTCGTACGTGCCCGCCGCGTCCCAGGCGTCCTGCCAGCGTGCCTCGATGTCGGCGGCCACGGCAGCCGTGTAACGGTGCGCCTCGGCCGCCTCGGGCGCCGGGGAATTCGTCTCGCTCATGATTCTGGAAGCTCCATCGATCGTCTCTGCCGTCGGTTTCCGCGCTCAAACGAAAAAGCCCCTCGCACAGGAGGGGGCGCCGCGCCGAGTCCGACCAGGTCCGTCCATGTGGACCGGTCGGTGCTGTTCAGCGCGGCTCGGTAAGCAGAAGGCGTACGGCACGCATGGCGTCAGGGTACCGCAGCGCCGATGACGACTGCACGGACGACCGCACAACGAGAAGTGGGCCATCCGAATCGGATGGCCCACCTACTCACTGTGGAGCTAAGGAGAATTGAACTCCTGACCTCCTGCATGCCATGCAGGCGCTCTACCAACTGAGCTATAGCCCCTTGCCTGGATGCCCCCGGTCTTCCCTGGCCAGTCTCGCTGGCCGGTTCCCCCGGCGACGTCCCAAACATTACACGCTGATGCGCCCGCTCCCAAAATCGCGCTGCACCACGGGCTTCCAGCCCCCGCACCAGCCCGAACCCGGGGCAGGAGGACTGACACGCAGCGCCTGGAAGGGGAAGGGGTCAGGCCCGGGCGAAGGAGTAGAAGCGTTTGAGCGTGCAGTGCTCGTCAAGGAGCCGGCCGTAGATCGGCTCTCCCTCAAGCTCACGGTAGGTCTCGATCGGGTCGCCTTTTATGATCAACGCCCGCGCGCATTCTTCGCACCAGTACTGGTAGTCGGGATTGACCGGATCCATGTCCCGAACGATCGGCGTGCCGCTGTCGCACCAATCGCACCGCCGCCGGTGTGCACCCATGCGTCAGCGACTCCCTCCCTGTTCGGGCCGTCGTCTCCCCCTCCGGCTGTCCGATTCTGCCATGACCTGCTGTGGCAGGTCAGCCGCGACCGTGCAGTCGACCCCGCTGGTTGCCACCCGATGGGCGGGGGGCGGCGCATTGGGCACGCCCCCCTCCACGCGAGCCAACGCCAAGAATCCCGCCCCCTGTTGGGGACGGGATTCTTCGAATGTGGAGCTAAGGAGAATTGAACTCCTGACCTCCTGCATGCCATGCAGGCGCTCTACCAACTGAGCTATAGCCCCGCTCTCCGCTTGCGCTTCCCGCAGTTCCCTGCGCTCCGCGTTGCGAACAAGAAGAACTCTAGCCTGCGATCAGCCGGAAAGTGAAATCAGGGCCGGCGAGGTCCTCCGCCGGTTCCTCAGTCGTCGTCACCGAGCACCGGTACGGGCAGAGTGCCCGCATTGTGCTCCAGCAGCCGCCAGCCGCGGGCTCCTTCACCGAGCACCGACCAGCAGCAATTAGACAGGCCGCCCAAACCCTCCCAATCGTGCGGTTGCAGGCCGAGGAGCCGCCCGATGGTGGTGCGGATGGTACCGCCGTGGCTCACCACCACCAGGGTGCCGCTCTCGCCGAGTCGCGCCGCGTGGCGCAGCACTACCGGGGCGGCACGGTCGGCGACTTCGGTTTCCAGTTCCCCACCGCCGCGGCGTACCGGCTCGCCGCGCTTCCACGCCGCGTACTGCTCGCCGTACTTCGCGAGGATCTCCTCATGGGTGAGCCCCTGCCATTCGCCTGCGTAGGTCTCACGCAAGTCAGCGTCGTGCTCGACCGGCAGCCCCGTGATGGCGGCCAGCTCGGCGGCCGTCGCGGCGGCCCGCCGCAAGTCGGAGGAGACGATGGCAGCCGGCTGTAGCGAGGCGAGCAACCGGGCGGCCCGACGGGCCTGGGCCACTCCGGTCCCGGTGAGCTCGATGTCGGTCGAGCCTTGGAATCGTCGTTCCAGGTTCCACGCGGTCTGGCCGTGCCGCCACAGAATGATCTTGCGGCTGGTGCCGCTCCGGGCGGCGCTCAGAACTCACCGTCCAACTCGTCCTCACCCGCTGCCGCACGCAGCTTGGCGTGTTCCTCGGCCTTGCCGCGCGTCTGGATCGCGTCCTCGGGAAGCGGCAGCTCGGGGCAGTCCTTCCACAGTCGCTCCAGCGCGTAGAACACCCGCTCTTCGCTGTGCTGGACGTGCACGACGATGTCCACGTAGTCGAGCAGGATCCAGCGGGCGTCCCGGTCCCCCTCGCGGCGCACCGGCTTAGCGCCGAGTTCCTTGAGCAGGCGCTCCTCGATCTCGTCGACGATCGACTTGACCTGACGGTCGTTGGGGGCCGAGGCCAGCAGGAAGGCGTCGGTGATGGAGAGCACGTCGCTGACGTCGTAGGCGATGATGTCGTGCGCGAGCCGGTCGGCAGCCGCCTGTGCGGCGGCGTTGATGAGCTCGATGGAGCGGTCGGTGGCGGTCACTAGCCATGCTTTCGGGTCGGGTGGCAGATCACCTCCAGGGTCTCACGTACCGCCGGTCCCGCTCGCGCATTTGTCCGCCGGGCGGCCAAGGACCCCGGGACGGGGGCCCCTGGCCAGCTACCGGGGCACCTCGTAGTCCTGGCCCAGGACCACTGTGACCTCGGCGTTCAGCCCTCCGGCAGCCTTGCCCACGGCACTCTCCGGGAGCCCCAGCGTCTTCGCCACATCCACGGCTCGCTCGCGCTGGGCGTCGTCCGCGTAGGTGATTCGCGTGCTGGCCGCAGCAGTCGCCTTGCCTCCGTCGACGAAGGTGTAGCCACCATTGAGCAGGGCCGCACGGGCGTGGCTGGCCGCCTTCTCGTCACCACTGGCGTCCTTGAGCCCGACCCGGACCGCCGCGCCCGGCTCCGGATTCTTCACCGCTCCGCCGAGCAGGTCCTTGACCAAACCGCCGGTGGCCGCCTCCGTGAGGGCGCCGTCCTCGACCGGGAGCGCTTCGGTGCGGTAGTCCCCGACCTTGGCGTGCTCGGCGAGCTTGGCCAGTGAAGCCCCGAGGTCCTTCTCCGTCAGGGAGGGATCGAGGATCTGGGCGAGGGTCTCAATCGTGACCGTCATGGACTTCGGGTCATCGGGCAGCTTCCGGAGCACTCCGTACATGACCCGACCGAACCGGTCCAACTGCTTGGTCTCGGGTTCGCCGGAAGCCCGGTAGGTGGCGTAGGCGACCGCCATCGAACCGTTGAGGGTCTGCTTCTCGCCCTTCGGGACGCCGGGCCGCTTGGCCTTGCGGTCCTCGGGAACGGCGACGTCGGTGTCGACTTCGATGCCGCCCACCATTTCGACCAGGTTCTCCAGGTACGGGGTGTCGAGCCGCCAGGTGCCGCCGATCTCCGTACCCAGCAGTGTGTCCAGCGACTCCCTGGTACCGGCCAGGCCGTCCTCGCCCACTGACTTGCCAAGGGTGGTGACCTCGCCGTCCTCCCCCGTGACCCGCAGGGAGTTGGGCAGCAGGACGGTGGCGCCCTGTTGGGCGGTGGCATTGTCCACGAGCAGCGCGGTGGAGGTGCCGCCCGCCTTGGTGTGGTGCAGGTGCACGACGATCATGGCCCGCTTCTGTGGTCCGCCTGCCGTCGCGCTCTTGCCCTCGGTCTCACCGCCGAGTCCGGGCAACCGGTCGGTCAGGAAGAGGTAGCCCAGGCCACCGATGACGAACAGGGCGAGCACCACGATCAACGCGACCACGCGGTTGCGACCGCGACGTCGCGCCTCTTCCCGCCGTTCGCTGCGGCTTTCGGTGAACTTGAGCCAGTCGATGACGTCCTCGGCGCCCTCGTCGGGCTCCTCCAGGAAGGAGAACTGCTCGGTGCGGTAGTCCGGGGTGGGTTTGCGCTGGCCCGGCAGCGAGCCGGTCGCCTCCGCCTCGGTCGGTTCCGGGGCCGGCTCGGGCTGAGCTTCCTCCTGCGGGTGATAGCCGGAGTGCTCGGGTGCCTGCTGCTGGGGGATCCACTGCTGCTGGGTCTGCTGCGGGACCTGCGGGTATGTGCCGGTGGAGGCCTGGTGGGCGTAGGAGTCCGGGGAGTAGGCATCGTAGGAGCCGGTGGCCTGGCCGTACTCCTGCTGCGGATGTCCCTGGCCGTAGCCCTGCTGTGGTGGCGGTGCCTGCTGCGGCTGGCCGTAGGCGTCGTAGCCGTACCCGGCCTGCGGCTGCTGCGCCGCCTGCTGATAGGGGTCGTGGCTCTGCACGGGTACCGGTCCGTACACGGGTTGCCCGTAGGCGTCGTAGCCGATGAGTTGCTGCTCGGGCGCGGCGTACGGGTCGTACGGACCTTGCTGCGGGTACAGGTTTCCTCGCTCGTCCACCGGTGCCCCTCTCTTGTGGAACCTCAGTTGCCCCGGTACAGCGAACACTTGTCGATGTAGCGCACGACGCCGTCGGGCACCAGGTACCAGACCGGATCGCCCACCGCGACCCGCCCCCGGCAGTCCGTGGACGAGATCGCGAGGGCCGGCACCTCGACCAGGGAGACGCCGCCCTCGGGCAGCCCGGCGTCGGTGAGGACGTGACCGGGGCGGGTGACTCCGATGAAGTGGGCGAGCGAGAAGAGTTCCTCGCCGTCGCGCCACGTCAGGATCTGGGAGAGGGCGTCGGCGCCGGTGATGAAGAAGAGGTCCGCATCGCGGTGTATCGCCCTCAGGTCCCGGAGGGTGTCGATGGTGTACGTGGGCCCGCCCCGGTCGATCTCGATCCGGCTGACCGAGAACTGCGGGTTGGAGGCAGTCGCGATGACCGTCATCAGATAGCGGTCCTCGGCAGGGGAGACCTCCTTGTGGGCCTTCTGCCACGGCTGCCCGGTCGGCACGAACACCACCTCGTCGAGGTGGAAATGAGCGGCCACCTCACTGGCGGCCACCAGATGTCCGTGATGGATCGGGTCGAACGTCCCGCCCATCACGCCGATGCGGCGCTTAACCGGACCGGTAGGCACTTCCTGCTCTCCCATGCGTGCAGAGCCTACTGGCCCGGCGCTGCGGGCTGATCTCGGCGTCCCCGGACTCAGCGGTCGCGGTTGAGACGGGTGGTGATCCACAGCAGGAGCAGCAGGGCGAGGAGGGCGCCGCCGCCGGTCAGGTACGGGCTCAGGCTGTCGTGGTTGCCACCGTGCTCGCCGCCCTCGGAGGCGAGGGTGACCAAGTCGTGGGCGGTAGTCATGAGGCTCATCAGGCAGGTACCTATCGGTGTCGGGAGACCGTCGTCGGGAAACCGTCGGGCACATCGTATGCGGGCGGTGCGGGCACGCTCACGCCGACTCATGCGTTGTCGTAACGACACGGCTCACGAAAGGCGGGGGAGGACCATGACGGACACAGATCGAGACGGCTTGCCCGAGCGTAACCGCAGGAGGTTCCCGGGCATCTCGTCCCGGGCGTACGAGCATCCGGCGGACCGTTCGGCGCTGGTGGCCCTGCGCAAGCTGAGCGGATTCGACACCGTGTTCAAGGCGCTGAGCGGGCTACTGCCCGAGCGCAGTCTGCGGCTGCTCTTCCTCTCGAACTCCGTACGGGTGAGCGAGGCCCAGTTCGCCCACCTGCACACCATGCTGCGGGACGCCTGCGACATCCTGGACCTGGAGAGGGTCCCGCAGATGTACGTCCAGCAGGATCCGAGTCCCAATGCGATGTGTATCGGCCTGGACGAGCCGATCATCGTGGTGACCACCGGGCTGGTCGAACTGCTCGACGAAGAGGAGATGCGCGCCGTTGTCGGTCACGAGGTGGGGCACGCGCTGTCCGGCCACGCCGTGTACCGGACGATCCTGCTGTTCCTGACGAACCTGGCGCTGCGGGTGGCGTGGATCCCGCTGGGGAATGTCGCGATCATGTCGATCGTGACGGCACTGCGGGAGTGGTTCCGCAAGTCCGAACTGTCCGCGGACCGGGCCGGCCTCCTCGTGGGACAGGACATACAGGCTTCGATGCGCGGCCTGATGAAGATCGCCGGTGGCAACCACCTCCACGAGATGAACGTCGACGCCTTCCTCGCCCAGGCGGAGGAGTACGAATCCAGCGGCGACCTCCGCGATTCCGTACTGAAGATCCTCAACGTGCTGCCTCGGACCCACCCCTTCACCACGGTGCGGGCCGCCGAGCTCAAGAAGTGGGCGCAGAGCCGCGACTACCAGCGGATCATGGACGGGCACTATCCACGGCGCGAGGAGGACAAGGACACCTCGGTGACGGAGTCCTTCCGCCAATCGGCTTCGCACTACGCCGACTCGGTGCGCACCAGCAGCGATCCCCTGATGAAGCTCGTCGGTGACATCGCCGGTGGGGCCGGCGACCTCGGGGGCAAGCTCCGGGAGAAGTTCACGGGGTCGTCGGGGAAGGGCTCGGATTCGCAGCAGAGCTAGCGAGGGCACCGCAGAATCCGGCCGTGCCGTGGCCGCTGCCGACCGCATAGGGGTCACTGGTCTCGGCGCGGTCGGCGGTGACGCCCTCGCCGGCGAGCAGCGGACGGAACCAGCTTCCAGCTTCCTTGCCGCAGGCGTGCGGGCCCGCCTGGACGAAGGCCGAGCGCACCTCGGTCCGGCGCGCCTGTACATCGTCTCGGTCAAAGCGCAGCCGCAGCTCGCGGCGGACCGTGAAGAGGGAGGCTGAGGAGTTGGACGCATCCCGTCCCATGGGGCGCACCGCATAGACGAACACGTGGTCGGTGGTCACTTCCAGAGCGCCGGGTTCGACTTCGGCGTAGGACAGCGTGCCCTGGACCCGCACCAGGGGATCGGCGAGTTCGGTGGTCCTCGGATCGAAGCGGACCAACCATCCGGTGGCCGGCTGCGACCCGGCCGCAGCGGGGGCGGTCAAGCTCCGGTCGTACTGCTCCTGCTGGTCCGGATCGATCAGCAGGCGGAGGTTCCGTGAGGGGGTGCCGCTGAGCGCCCGCGGTTCAAGGCCCGACTGCACCAGGTAGTCCTTGGCCGTGGACAGCGCGGTGGCCACCTGGGTGGCGGTGAAGTGCTCCGTACGCCGCGCCGGCGGCAGGGAGATCCCGGCCGCGCCCGCCCGGAATTCGGCTGCCGGACCGGCTCGGAACAAGTCGGCGGGCGTCCCACCGGGCACTGCTGCGGCGGCGAGCGGAACCACCGTGGCGTCGAGCGGTTCGGCGCGCCGGACAGGCGGGGGTGCGTACGGGTGCCGCAACCCGGTCCAGACCAGGGCTCCGAAGGCGAGGGCGATCAGGAGGACGAGAAGCAGACCGCCTCGCGAGCTGCGGGCCGTCGGGCTGGTGGTGGGCCGGCCGGCGGCCCATACCGGACGACTGCGCACCGCTCGGGTGTGCTCGCCCATGCGCTCCTGAGCTGAGAACTCCTGAAGTCGGGCAGCTTTGACGAAGGACTCGTCGAAGACCACCGAGCGGTACTCGTCGTCGCCCGGCGTCGCTGCGCCCTCGGATGTCCCGTCGGGTGGATCTCCTGGTGCCGCCATGGCTTCTCCCGCCCAATGAGAAGCACCCTCCACGGAGAGGGGTTCACACCTTCAGGGTTGGTTTCCTCAGGTGCCCCTAAACGCGCCCGGGTCATTCTTCGGTGCAGTTTCACGCCGGAGAGCCCACACGCCCATCAGCACGCGGCCGGTCACGGCTGAGCCGGGGCTCCCGGCAGGGCCGGTGCGAAGGGCTCCGCGAAGGCCGTCGGCCGGGCCGGAGTACCGCCCTGCCCTGCCTCCGCTCCGGCGTCCACGCCGGTGGTGGCGGGCGGCGGCGCCTGGTCGCCACGGTCCTCAGAAGCCCGGTAGACCGCGGTGAAGGCGAGGGCGACCATGCCGACACCCATGATGATGGCAAGCACCCAGGCCACCGACCGGTGCCAGCGACCCTGCCCACGGTAGGGGCGCAGCGCGCCACCGTAGATCCCGTACGGGCCACAACCCTCGCCGGCTCCGAACTCGTAGGCTTCCGGACCGGCGGCACCGTGGCCGCGAGGCCGGTGTCCCCCGTCGAAGTACTCGTCCTCGGGACCCACCCCCGAGGAGAACGCCGCCGCCGATCGGGCCGCTTCGGCCTCGGCTGCCTCCGCCCACGCCTGGGCGGAGGCGAGCTGCCGCTCGGCGGCTGATGGTTCAAGGAATCGGGCGCCGCGGACGAAGTCCTCGTCGAACACCACGGAGGCGAAGTCCTCTTCCGCGCCTCCGCGGTCGTCGTCGGGCTCCCAGTCGTCCTGGAACGCCTTGCCCCCCACGTCGTCCGGCACGAGCCCAGCGTAGTGCCGAGAGGGGGCTTTGGGCAGGGACTGCGGCAAATCAGCCCCCTCCCTTCGCACCCTTCGTCGCGTCGACGAAGACGAATGGTTACCGAACGTGACCGTCGCCGGTGACGATGTACTTGGTCGAGGTCAGCTCGGGAAGCCCCATGGGACCGCGTGCGTGCAGCTTCTGGGTGGAGATTCCGATCTCCGCACCGAACCCGAACTGGCCACCGTCCGTGAACCTGGTGGACGCGTTGACGGCAACCGTGGTCGAGTCGACCAGTTGGGTGAAGCGGCGAGCGGCAGCCTGTGAGGTGGTCACGATGGCCTCGGTGTGACCGGAGGTCCAACGGCGGATGTGCTCGACCGCGTCTTGCAGCGAGTCGACGACACCGGCGGCGATGTCGTACGACAGGTACTCGGCAGCCCAGTCCTCGTCGGTGGCGGGCACCGCGGTGACCTTGGTGGCCTCGGCCGCGGCCAGCACACGGGCGTCACCGTGCACGGTCACGCCGGCTTCGGCGAGCGCTTCCAGTGCGAGCGGGAGGAAGGCATCCGCGACGTCTGCGTGCACCAGCAGGGTCTCGGCGGCGTTGCAGACACTGGGGCGCTGCGCCTTGGAATTGATGAGGATGTCCACAGCCATGGTCAGGTCGGCCTGCGCGTCCACGTAGACGTGGCAGTTGCCCGTACCGGTCTCGATGACCGGGACGGTGGACTCTTCCACCACGGTGCGGATCAGCGAGGCGCCACCCCGCGGGATAAGCACGTCGACCAGTCCACGAGCCCGCATCAGATCGCGCACCGAGTCCCGGGACTCGCCCGGCACCAGTTGGACGGTGTCCGCGGGCAGCCCGGCAGCCTCGACGGCCTCGCGCAGGACGGCCACCAGGGCTGTGTTCGAGGCGTGGGCGGAGGAGGAACCGCGCAGCAGGACGGCGTTACCGGACTTGAGGCAGAGCGCGGCGGCATCCACGGTGACGCCCGGCCGGGCTTCGTAGATGATCCCGACGACGCCCAGCGGCACGCGGACCTGTCTCAGGTCGATGCCGTTGGGCAGAGTGGACCCACGAACCACTTCGCCGACCGGGTCCGGCAGGGCAGCCACTGCGCGGACATCGGCGGCGATCGCCGCGACCCGCTGCGGCGTGAGGGTCAACCGGTCGATGACGGTCTCGCTGGTGTCGGTCTCCCGCGCCTTCGCGACATCCACGGCGTTGGCCTCGACGATCTCGGCCGTCCGGGTCTCCAGGGCGTCGGCGATCGCCCGGAGCGCCGCGTCCTTCACGGAGCGGGGCAGGGGGGCGATCCCGGCCGCGGCGGTTCGGGCGCGTCGCGCGGTGGCAAGGACGGGGGAGGTCGCGTCGGCGGAGGAGAGCGAGGTCATGGGTGCAGGGTAGTCCCCAGCCACCCCGGCCCGGTCCAGGGTTCCGTCTCGCGAGACACCCGGGCCGGCGCTCTCCGGCGCCCGCGGGACGCGGCCCGCACCGGCCCGGTCAGTACGGGTGGACGCCGACCGGGCTGGCCGGGGGCGGGCCGTAGCCCTCGGCGATCCGCAGGTGGTAGGTGGCCCGGTCGATGACCTCAAGGCCGACGATCTCCCAGGGCGGCAACTTGGCCGTCTGCCGGTGCTCGCCCCACAGACGCAGGGCAACGGCCGCCGCGTCGTGCAGGTCCCGCGCCTCCTCCCAGTAGCGGATCTCCGCGTGGTCCTCGGCGTACCTGCTGGTGAGCAGGAAGGGGTGGTCGTGTGCGAGCTGTTCCAGCCCCCGCCTGATCTCGACGAGCGGGGTCCGCTCGCCGGACACGCTCAAGGTGATGTGCCACAGCCGGGACTCCTCGGCCGCCGCGGCACGGACCCCGACTGTCGCAGTGTCCGTCACGCTCACGCTGGACAGCGCACGCTCGGCCGTCCCACGGGGGGTTGCCCCCGGGCGCGCTCGTCTCACCGGCGGCCTCCTGATCGAACGGTCAGTCCCTGTGTGGTCGTGGTGCTGCCATCTACTCTGCGCGGCGCCCGCGGTCCAGCAGGCCGCAGGCTCCCCGCCCGCGGTCACTCCCGGTCCTGAAGTGCCGCGGTCCTGCACATCCCTCGCAACAAAGTGGAGCAGTGATCGGCCCGGCATGTGACGGTTTTGCCGAACCTCAGGGCTGGAGCAGGACGAGGTCATCACGGTGTACGACCTCGCGTTCGTACTCGGGCCCCAGCTCGCGGGCCAGTTCCCGGGTGGAGCGCCCGAGGAGCCGCGGCAGTTCCCGAGCGTCGAAGTTCACCAGTCCGCGTGCCACCGCCCGCCCTGCGGTATCACGGAGTTCGACCGGGTCACCGGCGACGAATTCGCCCTCGACGGCGGCGATTCCGGCGGGCAGGAGTGAACTTCCCCGAGCGGTGACCGCCTCGACCGCTCCAGCGTCCAGCACCAGGTGCCCCTGCGGGGTGGATGCGTGCTGTAGCCACAGCAGCCGGTCGGCGGAGCGGCGCCCGGTGGCGTGGAAGTAGGTGCCGGTCGCTCCCGCAGCGAGGGCGTCCGCGGCCTGGCTCGCGGAGGTGAGCACCACCGGAACACCCGCCGCGGCAGCGATCCGGGCGGCTTCGACCTTGGTGACCATGCCGCCGGTGCCCACGCCCGCCTTGCCCGCGCTGCCGATCGACACGTGCGCGATGTCGGCGGGGCCGCGCACCTCGTCGATCCGTGCGCTGCCAGGCAGCGACGGGTCGCCGTCGTACAGCCCGTCCACGTCGGAGAGCAACACCAGGAGGTCGGCCCGCACCAGGTGGGCGACGAGCGCGGCCAGCCGGTCGTTGTCACCGAAGCGGATCTCATCCGTGGCGACGGTGTCGTTCTCGTTGACGACCGGTAGCGCGCCCATCGCCAGGAGCTGGTCCAAGGTGCGGTACGCGTTGCGGTAGTGGGCCCTACGACTGGTGTCGTCGGTCGTGAGCAACACCTGACCGACTCGCACCCCGTACCGGGCGAATGAGGCGGTGTAGCGGGCGACCAGGAGCCCCTGGCCGACGCTGGCCGCAGCCTGCTGGCGAGCCAGGTCCTTGGGCCGGCGGGCCAGACCCAGCGGGGCGAGCCCGGCGGCGATGGCTCCGCTGGACACCAGGACGATCTCCTTGTCCCCGGGGCCGCGCACCTTCGCGAGGACGTCGACGAGCGCATCCACCCGGTCTGCGTCCAGTCCTCCGGACGCCGTGGTCAGGGAGGAGGAACCGACCTTGACCACGATTCTCCGGGCATCGAGCACACCCTGCCTTGCCGCTGACACGTCGATCCCCTATCCCACTGCGTCCCGCCACTGGCCTTCGCCTTCAATTTACGGGGTGCGGACCAGCGACCGCCCCCGCATTTCACAGCGTGGACCGTCGGCCACCACCCGCGCCCGCCCGTGACCTCCCCCGCGGTCGCGTGGGCGGTGGTCCCGTTCGCGTGAATCCGCTGCCGCCCCATGTCCCTGGCCTGGCACCGCGCGTTGACCAACGAGCCGTCCCAGCGTCACCCCCGCGTCACCGGAACTGCTTGGAGCCCCGGCTCGTGAACCCCCTGCAACTCCTCGCCCCCACGGTCCTCACCGCGTCCTTCGGGATGCAGGTCGTCGGCGCGCTCACCCCCGATGCGGGCCTGCTCGTCACCTCCACCCTGACCGGACTGGCCGCGGACATCTCCCTGCACCGCTGGCAGCGCGGCATGGTGAGCATCTTCTCCAGGATCCGCGCCGATGTGACGGTGCGTCAGGTCCTGCGGGACTTCCTGCTCGTGTCCGGGCTCCTGGCGATGGGCGACCAGTACGCGAGCGCCTCCACCCTCCCGCTGGTCTTCGGCCTGCTCCTCTTCTACGCCCTGCACTTCGCGGCTCAGGGCGTGGCAGCCCTGGTGAGGCGCACCCGCACCCTGCCGGTGGTGACCCGCAACGTGGACACGGCGGGGCTGCGACTGAACCCCGCTCCACCCGCGCTGCTGTTGCGCCACGCCGGGCCCCGGATGCTCTGGTACTGCCTGCCCAGCACCGCGGGGCTGTTGGTGGCCGCCGTACTGGGGGTTCCGCATTTCGCCGCAGGCGGCATCGCCCTGTCCGTCGGACTGGCGGCGACCGCGCTGTGCGAGCTGTTGCTGCACCTGTTGCCCTCCCGCCGGCCGGCGACCGAGGCCGAGGTGCTCGCCTGGTTCGACCGCTGGCTCGCCGACTACCGACCGACGGTGGCGATGTACTTCTCCGGCGGTGCCGCCTCCGCCTACCAGGCGAACATGTGGCTGGGGCCGCTCGCCTCCCTCGGTGGACGCCCGGTGATCGTGCTCCGGGAACGCTTCATGGTGCAGAAGATCGCGGCGACCGACGTCCCCATCGTCTGCATCCCCAAGGTGGCCCACCTGATGCGACTGGAACACTCCACACTGCGCGTGATGCTGCACCCCGCGAACTCCGGCAAGACCTCTCAGGTGCTGCGGATTCCCACGATCAAGCACGCCTTCATCAACCACGGTGAGAGCGACAAGCTCTCCAGCTGCAACCCGTACGCGAAGGCCTACGACGAGGTGTGGGTGGCCGGGCCGGCTGCGCGCCAGCGCTACGCTCAGGCCGAAGTGGGGGTTGACGACAAGGACATCGTGGAGATCGGCCGCCCCCAGTTGGAGTCGATCGCGCCCTTCTCCGGTCCGCCCGCCGACCAGAAGGTCACCGTGCTCTACGCCCCGACCTGGGAGGGCTGGACCGAGGACCCCGGCAACACCTCCGTGCTGCTCGCCGGAGAAAACCTGGTGCGGGCTCTCCTCGCCGACCCCGGGGTACGGGTGTTGTACAAGCCGCATCCGATGACTGGTTCGGTGGATCCGAAGGCGGCGGCGGCCGATCAGCGGATCAGGGCCTTGATCCGCGAAGCCAACGCACGTCGTGGCCCCGCCCGCACCCCCGGTCGGGCCGCCCAGGCGGAGCTGGCCCGCCGTACCGCCGAGCTGGACGCCGTCGCCTCCGCCGTCTTCCCCGCCGACGCGGACGGCGCCGAACGGATGCGGCTTCAGGGCGCGCCGGTCGCCGACCACGCGCTTGCCGTGGAGGAAGCGACCGCGGCGTGGGAAGCCGCCTACTGGGATGCTCAGGAAGACGGCGGGCACCAGGTCTGCACCGGCCCGCGGCCGGCGCTGTACTCCTGCTTCAACGAGGCGGACCTGTTGATCAGCGATGTCTCCAGCGTCGTGTCGGACTTCCTGGCCAGTGGGAAGCCCTACGCGGTGGCGAACACCACTGGCCTGTCCTCGGCGGAGTTCCGTGAGGCCTGTCCGACGGTACGGGCAGCGGTGATTCTGAGCCCGGACGCCGCTGAGGTTCCGGCAATGCTGGAGTCCGTTCGGAACCCGGAGAAGGACTCCATGCGCGAGGCCCGCGCAGAGTTGAAGGAGTACCTGCTCGGCCCGGACCAGCCGTCTTCGGCGGTGCGCTTTCGGCGGGCCGTGACGGAGTTGAGCAACCGCGCGGGCATCCACCGGGCGCGGATGCTGGCGCGCGGGGACGCGGTCATCCCCGCGCAGTCGGCGACCGAACGTCAGGGTGCGGCCCGGCCGGCCTCCAGGCAGTGACGGGGCTCCGCGCCCGCGTCAGCGGACCCGGACCCGCATCGGGGGAGCCGGGTCAGCCCGCGGCGCGGTCGGTCAGTTCGGCTCGGAAGCGCAGGCATTCCTGGTAGGAGGGGAGCAGCCCCTGCTCGGCCGCCTCGGCCAGCGCGGGGGCCGCCTCGTCCTTCGCGGACAGCTCGAAGTGTTCGACCGGCCACTCGATGCCGATGGCGGGGTCGAGGGGGTGGATGCCCCGTTCGCGGGTGGGTGCGTAGCCCTCGGAGCAGAGGTAGGCGACGGTGGCGTCGTCGGTGAGCGCGCAGAACCCGTGGCCGAGACCCTCGGAGAGGTAGACGGCGGCCCGCTCCTCCTCGTCGAGGCGGACGCCCTCCCACTGGCCGAAGGTGGGAGAGCCGACCCGGATGTCCACGATCACGTCGAGCACGGCGCCGCGTACGCAGGTGACGTACTTGGCCTGACCGGGCGGCACGTCGGCGAAGTGGATGCCGCGGAGGACGCCCGCGGCGGAGACCGACATGTTGGCCTGCTTGAGCCCGAGCGGATGCCCGACGGCCTCGGTGAGCGCATCGGCCTTGTACCACTCCAGGAAGAGGCCCCTGGCGTCACCGTGCTGCTGCGGGACGATCTTCCAGGCGCCTTCTACGGAAAGCGGGCTGACCTTCATGATGCGGCGGAGCCTTTCGTCAGTTCCCGTGCTTGAGGAGTTCGAGGAGGTAGTCGCCGTATCCGCTCTTGGTGAGCGGTTCGGCCAGGGCACGCACCTGGGCGTCGTCGATGAACCCGGCCCGCCAGGCAGCCTCTTCCAGGCACCCGATCTTCAGGCCCTGGCGTTCCTCGACGACCCGGACGTATTCGGAGGCCTGGACCAAGGACTGGAAGGTTCCGGTGTCCAGCCAGACGGTCCCGCGGTCAAGGACGGAGACGTGGAGTTCGCCGCGCTCCAGGTAGTGACGGTTGACGTCGGTGATTTCCAGTTCCCCGCGGGCGCTGGGCTCAAGCTCTTTGGCGATCTTGACGACTCGACTGTCGTAGAAGTAGAGGCCGGGTACCGCGTAGCGCGACTTGGGCTGGGCGGGCTTCTCCTCGATGGAGCGGGCCTTGCCATGCTCGTCGAAATCGACCACCCCGTAGGCGGTCGGGTCGGAGACCGCGTGGGCGAAGACCACACCGCCCTCGGGCTGGCGGAACCGGGCCAGCTGCCTGCCCAGACCCACGCCGTGGAAGATGTTGTCGCCGAGGATGAGGGCGACGGGCTCGTCGCCGATGAAGTCCTCGCCGATGACGAAGGCCTCCGCGATCCCCGCGGGGCGGTCCTGCGTGGCGAACTTGATGTCCAGGCCGAAATCGGACCCGTCCCCGAGCAGACGCTCGAACTGCGGGCGTTCTTCGGGCCCGGTGATCACCAGGATCTCGCGGATTCCGGCCATCACCATGGTCGACAGCGGGTAATAGATCATGGGCTTGTCGAATACCGGCATGAGCTGCTTGGACACCGCTCGGGTGATCGGCCACAGTCGGGAGCCGGTACCGCCGGCCAACACAATTCCACGCATGGCCCCAGAGACTACCGAACGGGCGGCGGCGAACAGCGCCGTATGGGGAATGGCCGGGGGTTCCCGGTCCCGCCAGTACAGTGGTGGACCTTATGAACATTCTTGTCACCGGCGGCGCCGGGTTCATCGGATCACAGTTCGTACGCGCACTGCTCCTGGGCGATCTGCCGTCGGGGGCAGGTGCCCAGGTCACCGTCCTGGACAACCTGACGTACTCGGGAAACCAGGCCAATCTGGCTCCGGTCGCCGACCGGAGCGGCTACACCTTCGTACAGGGCGACATCCGTGACGGCGCGACCGTCGACGAGGTGATGCGCGGCCAGGACGTGGTCGTCCACTTCGCGGCCGAGTCGCACGTGGACCGTTCCATCAACGACGCCTCACCGTTCGTGACCACCAACGTGCTGGGCACCCAGGTGCTGCTGGACGCTGCCAAGCGGCACGGCGTGGGGCGCTTCGTACACGTCTCCACCGACGAGGTCTACGGCTCCATCGCCGAAGGATCGTGGACCGAGGACTGGCCGTTGGCCCCCAACTCCCCGTACTCGGCCTCCAAGGCCGGATCGGACCTGCTGGCCCTGTCCTACCACCGCACCCACGGAATGGACGTGGTGGTCACCCGCTGCTCCAACAACTACGGGCACTACCACTTCCCCGAGAAGATGATCCCGCTGTTCACCACCAACCTGCTGGACGGCCGGAAGGTCCCGCTCTACGGCGAGGGCCTGAACATCCGCGACTGGCTGCACGTCTCGGACCACTGCCGGGGCATCGAGATGGTGCTGCGCGGTGGCCGGGCGGGCGAGGTCTACCACATCGGTGGAGGCACCGAGGTGACCAACAAGGAGCTGACGGCCATGCTCCTGGACGCCTGCGGAGCCGGCTGGGAGATGGTCGAGCACGTCGAGGACCGCAAGGGGCACGACCTGCGCTACTCCCTGTCGATCGCCAAGATCCAGGAGGAACTGGGCTACATGCCCGAGGTGTCCTTCGCGGACGGCCTCGCGGCCACCGTGCAGTGGTACCGGGACAACCGCTCCTGGTGGGAACCACTGAAGGAAAAGGCGGCCCTGCCCTCATGAGCTGGTTGATCACGGGTGCCGGCGGCATGCTCGGCCGGGACCTCACCGAGGTGCTGCTCGCCCGAGGAGTCGAGGTCACGGCCCTGACCCGCACAGAGTTGGACATCACCGACCCCGCTGCGGTGCGTTCCGCCGTGGCGGGCCACGAGGTGGTACTGAACGCCGCCGCGTGGACGGACGTGGACGGCGCCGAAACCGATGAGGCCGCAGCCACCAGGATCAACGGCGACGGACCGCGCCAGCTGGCGAGGGCCTGCGCCGAGCAGCCCGGCACCGTACTGATCCAGGTCTCCACCGACTACGTGTTCCCCGGTGACGCCGGGCAGCCCTACCGTCACGACGCCCCTACCTCACCAGTCAACGCGTACGGCCGTAGCAAACTGGCCGGCGAACAGGCCGTGGCCGAAGTGCTGCCCGAGCGCGGCTACACCGTCCGCACGGCCTGGCTGTACGGCGCACACGGACGGAACTTCGTCTCCACGATGCTGGGCCTGGCCGAGCAGCGCGAGACCCTGGACGTGGTCGATGACCAGCGGGGTCAGCCCACCTGGACGCGGGCGCTGTCCGCCCAGCTGGCCGACCTTGGCGTGGCGGCCCTGGCGGGGCGGGCCCCGGCCGGGGCCTACCACGGCACCGCCACCGACACCGCCACCTGGTACGACCTGGCCCGCGCGGCCTTCGAGCTCACCGGGCTCGACCCGGAGCGGATCCGCCCGACCACCTCGGAGAAGTTCGTACGGCCCGCCAAGCGGCCGGCGTACAGCGTGCTCGACCACGGTCGGTGGGCGGACGCCGGCGTCCCCGTACAACCCCACTGGCGCGTACAGCTGAACGAGGCCCTCCAGTCGATGAAGGCGGGACGGCCGCAAGCGTGAGCGTGCTGGAACGGATCAGCACCGCACTCCCCCAGGGCACCGCCTTCGTCGGCGCCGGCACCGCGGTCCTCGGCGTGGCGAGCTATGTGCACCTGGCCGCCGCCGGCCACACGCTGAGCGTGGACCAGATGGCGAGCTTCTCGGTGCTGTGGACGGTGGTCTTCTCGATCGGGCTGGGACTGTTCTTCCCGGTCGAGCAGGAGATCACCCGGATCGTCGCGGCCCGCGTGGTGCGCGGGGACGGGGCCCGACCTGCGCTCCGGCGCGGCGCGGCCCTGTCCTTCGGACTGCTCCTCGTGGTGCTGCTCCCCCTCGCGCTGTTCCGGCAGCAGATCGCGGAGGCCTTCTTCAACGGTGACGACCGCCTGGTCCTCGCCCTCGGCGGCGCCTTCACCGCTTTGGCGGTGGCCCATGTCACCCGTGGCGTGCTCGCCGGGTTGGGCGAGTTCCGGACGTACGGCGTGCAGCTGGGCCTGGACGGCCTCCTGCGCATCCTGTTGTCCGCGGCGCTCGCGGTGGCCGGGGTCGAGTCGGGCTTCGCCTTCGCCCTGGTCCTGACGGCTGCGCCGCTGATGGCCGTGGCCGCAACGATCCGGCCGGTGTTCCGTCGGTCACTGCCGGGGCCGGTGACCCGGTGGTCGGAGTTGGTGCAGCACCTGGGGCTGTTGGTGGGTTCCACCCTGCTGGCCCAGCTGATGGTCAACATCGCGGTCATCAGCACCAAACTGATCGCGACCAACGAGGACGAGCTGGTCACCGCGCTCCTGGCGGCTCTGGTCCTGGCTCGGGTGCCGTTGTTCGTGTTCGGTGCTTTCCAGGTCTCCCTGCTGGCTGGACTCGCCTCGACGGCTGCGGAGGGTGACGCGGCGGGCTACCGGAGGTTGCTCCTGCGTGCGGCCGGTGTCACGGCCGGCTTGGGTGCGGCCGGCGGGTTGGGCGCGGTGGCACTGGGCCCGGCACTGCTCCCCGCGGTGTTCGGAGCGCCGGACATCCTGGGGCCGGCCGACTTCGCCTGGCTGGCCCTGGGCACCACCGCGTACATGCTGGCCATGGTGCTCGGCCAGGCCCTGCTGACCAGTGGTGGAGCGCGCCAGCAACTGCTGTGCTGGGTGGTCGGAACAGCGGTCCTGGTGGCCGTTACGTTCAGTACGCTCGCGCTCCGCAGCAAGGTGGAGATCGCCTACGCGGCCGGCTCGCTGGCGGTCGCCGTTTGCATGTCACTTGCTCTTCGCTCTCGTGTAGCCTACCGGGCAGTGTCCGTATGAAAACGATCGGCTTTTCGTCACGCTCCGCAGCGCTCCGCGCGCGGAGCGCGGGCTTCGTTCCGGGCCGCCCGCCCAACAGGGCGCAGCTCGCCCGGGAGGACAAGAAGAGTAGACAGGCACCCTTTATGAGTTATCCGATAGGCCGGGGTTCAGCGTGAAACTGTGGATGCTGACTTCGGTCACCGGAGTCATTCTGGTCGTGTGCATCGCGGAGCTGCTACGCCGACGCAAGCTCAAGGAGAAGTACGCGGCCTTGTGGGTGGCCACCGGGCTGGTGATCATCCCGCTCGGCTTCTTCCCCTTCCTCCTCGACTCGGTCGCGAAGGCCGTCGGCGTCGCGTCCGGCGTCAGCCTGATCCTGTTCCTGAGCGTGGCCTTCCTGTTCTTCGTGTGTCTCCAGCTCAGCTGGGAGGTCGGCCACCTGGAGGAGGAGAGCCGCACGCTCGCCGAGGAAGTAGCGCTGCTGCGGATCGACCTTGACGAGTTGAAGGCGGCTGATGGGCGCGAGGCAGCACGGACGGGGTCCCAAGATGATCGACGGTAAGCGCGTACTGATCATCATGCCCGCGTGGAACGAAGCGGGCTGTGTCGCCGACGTGGTCAAGGACGTCTCCTCCACGCTACCCGGGGCCGACGTGCTGGTCGTCGACGACGGATCCCGCGACGGCACCGCCGAAGAGGCCCGCTCCGCCGGAGCCACCGTGCTTCAGCTTCCCTACAACCTGGGCGTCGGCGGCGCCATGCGCCTGGGCTACCGCTACGCGCAGGACCGCGGCTACGACGTGGCCATCCAGATCGACGCGGACGGCCAGCACGACCCCCGCAACGTACCCGAGCTGCTGACCCGCCTGGGCAAGAGCGACCTGGTCATCGGCGCCCGTTTCGCTGGGACGGGTGCCTACGAGGTCCGCGGCCCCCGCAAGTGGGCCATGGTGGTGCTCGCCTTCTGGCTGTCAAGACTGGCCGGCACCACGCTCACCGACGTCACCTCCGGCTTCCGTGCCTGCGGCCGGGACCTGATCGACGTGTTCGCGCGGTGGTACCCGGTGGAGTACCTGGGAGACACGGTGGAGTCAACCATCGCCGTGGTGCGCGCCGGCTACAAGGTGGAGCAGGTACCGGTCACCATGCGTCCCCGGGTCGCCGGCACACCGAGCCAGTCGCCATGGCGTGCGACGCTCTACCTGGGCCGGATCGGCATGATCTTGTTGCTCGCGCTCAGCCGGCGTGCGCAGCTGGGCCCGAAGGGCAGGAAGTGAACGTGGTGGGCACCATCGACATCATGCTGCCGCACTACGGCGACACCGCCCTGATGCAGCTAGCGGTGCGCAGCGTGCTGGCACAGACCGACCCCGACTGGCGCCTGACCGTGGTGGACGACGGTCAGGAAGAGGGGGTACCACAGTGGTTCGCCGCACTCGGCGACGACCGGGTGCGGTATCAGCGCAACGAACGCAACCTGGGGATCACCGGGAACTTCCGCAAGTGCGTGGAACTGGTCGAGGCCGAGTACTTCACGATGCTCGGCAGCGACGACCTGCTGTTGCCGAACTACGTGGCGACGCTGCGGGCTGCCATCACCGCCCGCCCCAAGGCGGCCATGTACCAGCCCGGCGTGCAGGTCATAGACGAGAACGGGGCCGTTTGCAGCAGTCTGGTCGACGAGGTCAAGCGCAGGCTCTACGCGCCCCGGACCGACGGCCGACGGACGCTCTCCGGCGAGGACCTGGCCGCGAACCTGCTCGCCGGGAACTGGCTGTACTTCCCGTCGATCGCTTGGCGCTCAGACATCGTCAAGGAGGTCAACTTCCGGGAGGACCTCTCGGTCATCCAGGACCTCGCCCTGGTCGTCGAGCTGATCCGGCGCGGCGAGGAACTCGTGGTCGATCCGGCCGTGTGCTTCCAGTACCGGCGCCACTCGGGCAGCCTCTCCGCGAGCGAGGCGGGAACCGGGAAGCGCTTCGCGGAGGCCCGCCGCTTCTTCCTGGAGACCGCAGAGACGATGCAGGCCCAGGGCTGGCCCAAGGCCGCCAGGGCGGCCCGTCGGCACCTGTCGATGCGGCTCCACGCGTTGACCATGGTCCCGGGTGCGCTGCGCAAGCGGCAGACGAGTACCGTGCGGACACTGCTGAGCTACGCACTCGGCAAGAATCAGCACTCCACGCCCACCGGGCCGTGAGCGGCACCCCCTGCCCTCAGCCCCTTCGTAATCCGGCTGGTTACCCCATATGAAATCTTCGCAAGCTGCTTCGCGGTCCCACACGCCTCGGTTCAGCATCATCGTGCCGACGTACAAGGTCGAGGCGTACCTGCGTGACTGCCTCGACTCCGTCCTGGAGCAGTCCTTCGAGGACTACGAGCTGATCGTCGTCAACGACTGCTCGCCGGACGGTTGCGCTGAGATCATCAACGAGTACGCCGCCGCGGACCGCCGCGTCCTGCCCCTGCACCTGGAGCAGAACGTCGGGCTCGGCCGCGCCCGCAACGAGGGCATGGCCCGCGCCACCGGCGAGTACCTGCTCTTCCTCGACAGCGACGACTCCTTCCTGCCGGGTTCCCTCCAGGCCATCGCACAGAGCATCGACGAGGCCGAGAACCCGGACCTCGTCGTCTTCGACTACGTGCGGACCCACTGGGACGGCCGAATCACAGCGAACTCCCGAGCAGACGTGCTCGCTGACGCACCGGCGGGCGCCTTCACGCTCGACGAGCACCCTGGCCTGCTCGATCTGCTCCAGGTGGCGTGGAACAAGGCCTACCGGCGCGAGTTCATCGAGGAGTGGGGATTCCTCTTTCCGCCCGGCTACTACGAGGACACGCCGTGGACCTACCCGGTACTCATCGCGGCGGCGCGCATCTCGGTCCTCAACCGGGTCTGCGTCTACTACCGGCAGCGGCGGCAGGGCAGCATTCTGCACAGCACCAGCCGCAAGCACTTCGACATCTTCGAACAGTACGAGCGGGTCTTCACGTTCCTGACGGAGAACCCCCAGTTCGACCAGTGGCGCTCCCTGCTCTATGACCGCATGATGACGCACTTCCGAGTGGTCGAGTCCTCTCCCGGTCGTCTCCCCGCCGACGCCCGCGCCGAGTTCCGCGCCCGCCGACTCGAAGACGAGCGCCTCTACCGTCCGGCGGACTACGTGGAGGCCCCTCAGGCCAAGGTGCCCCTGGTGCGCCGTGGTGCGCGTCGACTGCCCGGACCTCTGCTGGGTGCGGCGCGCCGTGCCTACTCGGCGGCCCGTGGAACCCGCAGCAGCGCGGGCAAGCTGAAGAAGGTCACCCGCAAGGCCGTGCTGGAGACCTACTACCGGGCACAGTGCGCGCTGCCGGTGGAGAAGGACCTGGCGGTCTTCGCCGCCTACTGGGACACCGACTACTCCTGCAACCCGGCCGCAGTCCACGAGAAGCTCCTCGAACTTGCCCCCGAGATGCGTACCGTGTGGGTACTGCGCCCCGGTGCCCGCCGCCGCCCGCCGGCCGGTACCGAAGTGGTCCACCCCGGTTCCTTCGGGTTCTGGCGCGCCATGGCACGCGGCGCGTTCTTCGTGAACAACGTGAACTTCCCCGACCGGGTGGTCAAGCGGCCGGGCCAGGTCTACCTCCAGACCCACCACGGCACCCCGCTCAAGCGGATGGGTGTGGACCTCGCGGAGTTCCCGGCGGCCCGGCGGACGATGAGCCTGCGGCGGCTGATGAAGCGGGTGGACCGCTGGGACTACAGCCTGTCTTCGAACAGCTTCTCCACCGCGGTGTGGGAGCGGGCGTATCCGGCCGAGTTCACTTCTCTGGAATACGGATATCCGCGCAATGACGCCCTGGTCAACGCGACCCCCGAGCAGACCCGGGCGGCGCGTGAAAGCCTCGGCATCCCCGAGGACTCCACGGTGGTGCTGTACGCGCCGACGCACCGGGACTACCGGCAGAGCCCGCAGCCGATGCTCGACCTCGAACTGCTCGCCCAGAGCCTGGGTAGCGGCTTCACCGTGCTGTCGCGCACGCACTACTTCTACCTGAACGCGGCCTTGCCGGCCGCACAGTCGGGCAGTGCGCGGATAGTCGACGTCAGTCGCCACCCCCGGGTGGAGGAGCTCTACCTGGCAGCCGACTGCCTGCTCACCGACTATTCGTCACTGATGTTCGACTACGCGCTGCTGGACCGCCCCATCGTGATTTTCGCCAACGACTGGGAGACGTACCAAGCCGCCCGCGGCACCTACTTCGATATCCACGTCGAATCGCCCGGCCCCGTCGTGGCAACCGAAAGTGACCTTTCGAACGTCTTCCTCTCGGGACGCTGGTCGGACGACGACTCCGCCAAGTCCCGCGCCACGTTCCGCAAGCGCTTCTGCGAGTTCGATGACGGATTCGCCGCAGAGCGTGTGGTACGCAAGGTGTTTCTAGAGCAGGACGGTATACCGCCGGTGGGAACGTCCACCGAGCGCCAGCTCCCTCGCGGGCAGAACTAGAAACACCGTCCTACATGAGCCGGGGCTGAACACCCCGGCTCACGGAATAGCGAAAGGAAAGGGTAGTTACTCGATGCCTCCCCGCCTGTCAGTGATCGTCCCGGTCTACAACGTGGAACTTTTCCTGGACGAATGCCTGCAGTCGCTCGTCGACCAGACCTTCACCGACTGGGAGGCCGTGGTCGTCGATGACGGCTCGACCGACGGGAGCCTGGCCATCGCCCAGCGTTGGGCGGCCGAGGACGAGCGCATCCGAGTGGTGGAGCAGAAGAACCAGGGACTGGGTCCGGCCCGCAACACCGGCGTCGCCCACCTGTCCGAAGGCACCGAGTTCATCGCGTTCGTCGACAGCGACGACATCGTCCTCCCGCAGGCGTACGAACACTGCATCGCCAGCTTGGACAGCACTGGCTCGGACTTCGTCTCCGGCAACGTGAACCTACTCAAGGCCGGTGAGGTGCTTCCCTCACCGCTGCACGAACGGCGCCTGGCCCAGTCCCGCAGCCAGACCCACATCTCCCGGGACAAGGGGCTGATCTACGACCGGACCGCCTGGAACAAGGTTTTCCGCCGGTCGTTCTGGGACACTCACGCCTTCGCCTTCCCCGGCATCTTCTACGAGGACGCACCGGTCACCCTGCCGGCGCACTTCCAGGCGAAGTCCGTGGACGTGCTGGGTGAACCGATCTACCTGTGGCGCCAGCGGACCGGCGGAGCCCCCTCGATCACCCAGCGCCGTACCGAGCCGGTCAACGTCCGCGACCGGATCCGTTCCTGCGACTCGGTCAGCCGCTTCCTGGCCTCCCAACCCGGAGCCGAATACCGTGCCCACAAGCGCTGGTACGACGAGATCTTCCTGACTACCGAGCTGCCACTGTTCATGGGCGTACTCGACGAGGCGGGCCCCGAGTTCCACCACGAGTTCCTGTCGAACGCCGCCGACTACCTCCAGCGGGTGGACCGCGAACTGCTGGCCACCCTGCCTGCGGCGCTGCGCATCAAGTGCCACCTGATCGCGCACGGAAAACTGGCCGAGCTGCTGGAGATGCTCGCGTACGAACGGGAGACCGGCAAGATCGTTCCGGTGGTCCGTCAGGGCCTCAGGCACTTCGCCGAGTACCCGATGCTGGCGCATCTGGACATTCCCCGCAATGTGCTGCGCGTCGACGCGGAGTTCACCGCCCGGGCCCGGGCGCTGGAGACGGTTTGGGTCAACGGCCGTCTACAAATCAGCGGCTACGCGTACATCCGCAACCTGGAGACCACACCGCCCGGTCCCGCCCTGCGGGTGGCGATGCTCCGGGAGAAGGGCAGCAAGCGAACCGTCCTGATGCGGCCCAAGCGGACCAGGGAGCCCAAGGCCACCCAGTGGTCAGGACAGGCCCTGCAGGACTACGACTGGTCCGGCTTCGTCCTCGACCTCGATCCGGAACGGCTCAAGGGCCGTGGAGGTTGGCGCGAGGGCACCTGGCAGCTCACCATGGCCACCGGCCTGGTGGGACGTCCGCGGCGCTCCCGGGTACGGGTCGGCGAGACAGGATCCGGTGAATCGCCCGAGCAGTTCTGGGTGGAGGACGACGTCCGTATCGTCCCCTTTGCCGCGGCCAAACACCTCTACGTGCGGGTCGAGCGGGTCCGTGCGCTGCTGACCGGCCACCAGGTGGTCGAGGGCGCACTGGAGCTGACCGGCCTGCTGGGTCACGAGGCCGCAGAGGACTCCGAGCAACGCCTGCGGCTGACGGAGAGCAGCTCCGAGACGGTGCACCAGTACCCGGTGGTCCTCCAGGGCTCAGCGGGCAAGCGCCGCAAGTTCGCCGTCCGGATTCCGCTCGCCGACCTCGACCTGCCCGCCGGCTCGTACGAGAACGACGAGCAGACCGCGACCTGGGCAGCCGAGCTCGTCCTGGGCGACGGCAGCGAGCACCCGGTGGCCGTCGACGGCAGCGACGAGGACCTCACCGCCCAGTACCCGGTCAGCTGCGAAACGGCCGTCGCCTGGGGCGGGCGGGTCCTCGCTGTCACGGGCAACGCCTCGGGACGGCTCCAGCTGCGCAGTCAACCCGTACAGCCGTTCGTCGAAGCGGCCTCCGTCTCGGCGGACGGTACCGTCACGCTGGAGGGGGCCATGCCCCTGTGCGGCGACGAAGCGGTGGAGTTGGTGCTCCGCCACAGTCGCCACTCCGAGGAGCACAGCTACCCGGTGACGATCACCGAGGGCGCCCTGCGGGCGCAGTTCCAGCCGGTCCCCGACTCCTTCAGCGAGGTCCCATTGCGCCAAGGGCGCTGGTACCTCTTCCTGCGCTCGCTCTCCGGGGCGAACGAGGTGCCGGTGCGCATCGCCGCTGCCGCCCGAGCGGCGCTGCCCCTCCAGTTCTCCGCACGTGGCCGCGTCTACAAACTGAACCACCGCTTCTACGACCGGCTGCACATCGAGGCGGTCCCCGACCTGGCACCTGACGAGCTGGGCTGGTACCGCCAGCGGCAGCTCCGCACCGGTCTGTACGCGCGCTCACGCAACGCGCCGCTCACCGACACCGTGCTGTACGCGACCTTCTCGGGCCGCCAGTACTCCGACTCGCCACGCGCCGTCTACGAGGAACTGGTGCGCCAGGGCTCCGCCCTGGAACATGTGTGGGTCGTGGAGGACAAGCGCGCCGAGGTACCCGAGGGCGTCAAGGTGATCCGCCGCTGGAGCCGCGAGTGGTACGAGGCCCTGGGCCGCAGCCGCTACATCGTCACCAACACGCATATCCCGCACTGGGTGCGCCGCCGCGACGGACAGGTCATCGTCCAGACCTGGCACGGCACTCCGCTCAAGCGGATCGGCCACGACATCGACGGTGTGCAGTTCGCAGACCGCAAGTACCTGAGCAAGGTCGCCGAGGAGACCCCGAACTGGAGCTTCCTGGTCTCACCGAACCGCTTCTCGACCCCGATCATGAAGCGGGCCTTCAAGTACGAGGGCGAGGTCCTTGAGTCCGGCTATCCGCGCAACGACGTCCTGCTGGCGGGCGACACCACGGAGCGTGCCCGTGCGGTGCGCGCCAGGATCGGCCTCCCCGAGGGCAAGAAGGTCGTCCTGTACGCGCCGACCTGGCGCGACGACCAGTTCTACCAGGCGGGCAACTACAAGTTCGATCTCCGCCTGGACCTGCGCAAGGCCTCCGCACAGCTCGGCGAGGACCATGTTCTGCTGGTCCGCAAGCACTCCAACATCGTCGACGCGGTCCCGGGCGCCGGCGACGGCTTCGTCTTCGACGTCTCCAGCTATCCCGACATCGCCGAGCTGTTCCTGATCACCGACGTCCTGGTCACCGACTACTCCTCGCTGATGTTCGACTTCGCGAACACCGGCCGGCCGATGCTGTTCTTCACCTATGACCTCGGCTACTACCGGGACCAGCTCCGCGGTTTCTACTTCGACTTCGAGGAGAAGGCTCCCGGACCACTGATCCTGGAGTCGGACGCGCTGATCGAGGCACTGCGCGACGTGGACCACATCAGTCGACGCTACAGCGAGGCCTACGCCGAGTTCCGCCGGATGTTCTGCGACCTCGACGACGGCCACGCGGCCGAGCGGGTCGTCACCCGGATGCTGGAGCTGGGACAGCCGAACAGCCTCCCCGTCACCGAGCCCGCGGAGCAGCGTTGAAAGCCCCGAACATCCCCGTCCTGAGCGAGCGGATGGCGAAGATCCCGCCCGAACGGCGTCTCGCCCTAGCGGTGTACGCCACCACCCAACTGGTCCTGTTGATCTGGTGGCTGGCCTTCTACCCCGGGGGGATGAGCTACGACTCGATCTCCTACGTCTGGCACGTCACCACCGGGCACTGGATGTCCAACCACTCGGTCGCCTACGACGGCCTGGTGTGGCTCTCCCTCAACCTGACCGGTGACCTGGCCGCCCTGACCTTCCTGCAGACCGTGGCCATGGCGGCGACGCTGGCCTACGCGGCAGGCACGCTCAGGGAGTTCGGAGTCCGCGGGCGCTGGGCGGCCCTGGCGGCGCTCGCCTGCACGGTCCTGCCCTCCGTCGGCGTCTTCACGGTCTACGTGTGGAAGGACGTCCCGTTCACCATCGGTGCGGTCCTCGCCTTCGCCGCCGCGGGGAGGCTGGCGCGGCGGCGCATCGCGGGCACGGAGGCGGTGCGCGACCGGGCGTTCCGCCGACATGTCGGCTTGCTGTTCCTCGGCTTCCTCGCCATGGCCCTGTTCCGCAACAACGGCCTCCTGGTCGCCCTCGCCGCCGCCCCGCTGCTGTTGATCGTCCTCCCGAAGATGCGCCGCTGGCTGCTGGCAGCCACAGTGATCCCGGTGGTCACCGCCGCTACCTTGAACCTGGGCATCTACCCGGCGCTCGGAGTCAAGACGCCGACCAAGGACCAGGTGTACGCCTTCAACTACGCGGACATCGCGGTGGCCTACGGCAGCAAGCCCGACACGTTCACCAAAGCCGACACCGAGCTGATGGCCAAGGTGGCCCCCTTGGAGCACTGGGGGGGGAAGGCCGCCAACTGCTACAACGCCGACTGGGCAATGCAGAAACCGATGGACCGCTCAGCCGCCGAGAAGCACAACGAGGAGCTGCTGGAGCTGTGGGGCCGGATCCTCAAGCGGACCCCTGACGCGATCCTCGACGCCCGCATCTGCCGTGCACACATCGCCTGGGCGATCTTCCCAGGTCCGGCGGAACTGAACGGCAACACCTTGATCTCGGTTCCCACCGTGCCCGCCGACCTCTTCGGCTGGGCGGAGTGGAACCCCCAGATGCGCGACAGCCCCTACCGGCCCCTGTTGAAGATCCGCCCGGTGTCACAGGAGCTGCACGACGTCGCCTACTTCGCCTGGAAGGCAAGTCGGGTGCCACAGTTGGACTGGCTGCTCTACCGGGGGGCCATCTGGTGCTACGCGGCCTACGCCATCGTGATCGCCTTCAGCCGCCGCAACCGGCAGCCGGCCGCGCTCGCTCTGCTGGCGCTACCGCTGGCACTCCAGCTGACCGTCCTGGCGGCCAATCCCGCCCCGCTGTTCCGGTACATGGTGGCCCCGATCTTCATCGGTCTGCTGTTGGTGCCGCTGTTGGGCGCGAAGCCCCGTTTCGGCCAGCGTTCCGCGGCCCCCCGGGGCAGCGAGCCGGTCTCTCGTGACCGCCCCGAGCCGGAGGCCGAACGTGCTTCCGTAAGCGTTTCCTGACCCCGCAGCGGGGCGAAGTCCACCCGCCGAAGGACAGCGCCAGGAGCATCTTCCCGGGGCCGTGACCTCGGCGCCCGGGCACCGGACGTGCGGCCGGAGGGCGGTAGAAGCGGAGAACCGGTTCTACCGCCCTCGCTGTTCTCGCAGGTCAAGATGGTTAACCACGGGCGGTTTGACGCTTCTTGGGCAAGCAGCCTACTTTGACGGTCTTCCCAGCCAGACGGAGAGTCACCCCGCACATGAACCTCATACGGAAGGCCGTGATCCCGGCCGCCGGCCTCGGCACCCGGTTCCTCCCCGCGACCAAAGCCACCCCCAAGGAAATGCTGCCGGTCGTAGACAAACCGGCCATCCAGTACGTGGTGGAGGAAGCAGTCGCCGCGGGGCTCTCGGACGTCCTCATGGTGACGGGCCGCAACAAGCGCCCGCTGGAGGACCACTTCGACCGGAACTACGAGCTGGAATCGGCGCTGACCCGCAAGGGCGACTCCGAACGTCTTGCCAAGGTGCAGGAGTCCAGCGATCTGGCCACCATGCACTACGTCCGCCAGGGCGACCCCAAGGGCCTCGGCCATGCCGTCCTGTGCGCGGAGCCGCACGTCGGCGACGAGCCCTTCGCCGTACTCCTCGGCGATGACCTCATCGACCCCCGGGACCCGCTCCTCGCCCGCATGGTCGAGATCCAGGAGCGCGAGGGCGGATCCGTCGTCGCGCTCATGGAGGTCTCGCCCGCACAGATCCACCAGTACGGCTGCGCTGCCGTCGAGGCAACCGGCGAGGGCGACGTCGTACGCATCAACGGGCTGGTCGAGAAGCCCGGCCCCGGCGAGGCGCCCTCCAACCTGGCCGTCATCGGCCGCTACGTCCTGGACCCGGCGGTCTTCGGCGTACTGCGCACCACCGAGCCCGGACGCGGCGGGGAGATCCAGCTCACCGACGCACTCCAACTCCTGGCCGCGGACGAGAAGATCGGCGGCCCAGTGCACGGGGTCGTCTTCAAGGGGCGGCGCTACGACACCGGCGATCGCGGTGACTACCTGCGGGCCATCGTGCGCCTCGCCTGCGAGCGCGAAGACCTCGGCCCCGACTTCAAGGCATGGCTGCGCGACTACGTCGAGCAGGAGTGCCGCTGAGCCCGGTTTGACCGGTAGCTGAGGCACCCGTAATCTTGTCCATCGGCGTGTTTTCATCCACGCCCACCCCTGAGCACCTCCCTTCCGCTTCTGCGGGAGAGGCCGCTCGTCCGATCCCGGATTCACCGCGGGCCCAGGCCCGCGTGGGCGGCTGGCATCAGGGGATCCGTTCCGAGCGAGAGTGAGATCCGCGTGTACGCCATCGTGCGCAGCGGTGGTCGCCAGCACAAGGTTGCTGTCGGCGACATCGTTGAGGTTGACAAGATTTCCACTGCCAAGGTTGGCGACACGGTCGAGCTCTCGACCCTGCTCGTTGTCGACGGCGACGCCGTGACCAGCGACCCCTGGGTCCTGGCCGGCATCAAGGTCCAGGCCGAGGTCGTGGACCACCACAAGGGCGCGAAGATCGACATCCTTCGCTACAAGAACAAGACCGGCTACCGCCGTCGCCAGGGTCACCGCCAGCAGTACACGGCGATCAAGGTCACCGGTATCCCCACGGCTGCGAAGTAAGGGACTGAGACATGGCACACAAGAAGGGCGCATCGTCCACTCGGAACGGTCGCGACTCCAACGCTCAGCGGCTCGGCGTCAAGCGCTTCGGCGGCCAGACCGTCAACGCCGGTGAGATCCTGGTCCGCCAGCGCGGCACCCACTTCCACCCGGGTGCGGGCGTCGGCCGTGGCGGCGACGACACGCTGTTCGCACTGCAGGCCGGTGCCGTGCAGTTCGGCACGCACCGTGGCCGCAAGGTCGTGAACATCGTTCCGGTCGCCTGATCCCAGGCACCGTACAGCGGTAGTTCCTCGCGAGGGCGGACCTCACTTCCCGTACGGGAAGCGGGTCCGCCTTCGCCGTGTTACGAGTAAGACAACCCGAATTCCCCCATTCTGGAGGCACCACCATGACCACCTTCGTGGACCGCGTCGAGTTGCACGTCGCCGCGGGTAACGGAGGCCACGGCTGCGCCTCCGTACACCGGGAGAAGTTCAAACCGCTGGGTGGCCCCGACGGCGGCAACGGCGGTCGCGGCGGCGACGTGATCCTCGTGGTCGAGCAGTCGATCACCACGCTGCTGGACTATCACCACAGCCCGCACCGCAAGGCCACCAACGGCAAGCCCGGAGAGGGCGGCAACCGTTCCGGAAAGGACGGGCAGGACCTGGTCCTCCCCGTTCCCGACGGCACCGTCGTCCTCGACAAGCAGGGCAACCTGCTCGCGGACCTCGTGGGCCAGGGCACCACCTACATCGCCGCCGAAGGCGGTCGCGGTGGCCTCGGCAACGCGGCACTGGCCTCCGCCCGCCGCAAGGCCCCCGGCTTCGCGCTGCTCGGCGAGCCCGGCCGTTCCGGCGACATCGTGCTGGAGCTCAAGACCGTCGCCGACGTGGCCCTCGTCGGCTACCCCAGCGCCGGCAAGTCCTCGCTGATCTCGGTCCTGAGCGCCGCCAAGCCGAAGATCGCGGACTACCCGTTCACCACTCTGGTGCCCAACCTCGGTGTGGTCACCGCCGGCTCCACCGTCTACACGATCGCGGACGTCCCGGGCCTGATCCCCGGCGCCAGCCAGGGCAAGGGCCTCGGCCTGGAGTTCCTGCGCCACGTGGAGCGCTGCTCCGTGCTCGTGCACGTGCTGGACACCGCCACGCTGGAGTCCGACCGCGACCCGGTCTCCGACCTCGACGTCATCGAGGAGGAGCTCAAGAGCTACGGCGGCCTGGAGAAGCGCCCCCGGATCATCGTTCTGAACAAGATCGACATCCCGGACGGGCAGGACCTGGCCGACATGATCCGTCCCGACCTGGAAGAGCGCGGCTACAAGGTCTTCGAGGTGTCCGCGGTGGCCCGCACCGGCCTGAAGGAGCTGTCCTTCGCCCTGGCCGAGATCGTTTCGAAGGCTCGGGCCCGCAAGCCCAAGGAAGAGGCGACCCGGATCGTCATCCGGCCCAAGGCCGTCGACGACACCGGCTTCACCGTCACGTTCGAGGAAGAGGCGGGCGTCTACCGGGTGCGCGGCGAGAAGCCGGAGCGCTGGGTGCGCCAGACGGACTTCAACAACGACGAGGCCGTCGGCTACCTGGCCGACCGCCTCAACCGCCTCGGTGTCGAGGACGCGCTGATGAAGGCCGGCGCACACGCCGGGGACGGCGTGGCGATCGGCGCCGAGGAGAACGCGGTGGTCTTCGACTGGGAGCCGACCATGATGGCCGGCGCCGAAATGCTCGGCCGCCGCGGCGAGGACCACCGCATGGAGGCCCCGCGGCCGGCTGCGCAACGTCGCCGGGACCGCTCAGCGGAGCACGACGAGGCGCAGCAGGCCTTCGACGAGTTCAAGCCCTTCTAGGGGCACGGACCTGCTCGTCCACCGGTCCGGTCACCGGGGGGAACCGGACCGGGACGGGGCGGGTCTTAGGTCCTGTCGTGAAGTACTGCCGATCAGGCGGGCTTGGACGACAGGACCCGGCCGGTGGGTGCGCAGCACACCTCCTGCCCGCCGCGGCCAAAGGCAACCAACGAAACGACCGGGAGCACGGGCGCAGATGACGTATCTGATCACGGGTGGGGCCGGCTACATCGGAGCCCATGTGACACGGGCAATGACACGGGCCGGGCAGCGGGCGGTCGTCCTCGACGACCTGTCGACGGGCGACGCGAACCGGGTCCCCGAGGGCGTTCCGCTTGTCATCGGCTCCACCCTGGACCGCGACTTGTTGAACCGCACGATCGCCGAGCACGGCGTGAGCGGTGTGGTGCACCTCGCGGCCAAGAAGCAGGTCGGCGAGTCCGTGGAGCTGCCGCTGCACTACTACCGCGAGAACGTCATCGGCCTCACCGTCCTCCTGGAGGCGGTGGCCGCAGCCGGGGTGCGCAGCTTCCTCTTCTCCTCCTCCGCCGCCGTCTACGGCATGCCCGACGTGGACATGGTCCGGGAGGACACGCCCTGCCTGCCACTCAGCCCGTACGGCGAGACCAAACTGGCCGGTGAATGGCTGGTGCGCGCCACCGGGGCCGCGCACGGCATCGCCACGGCCAACCTGCGCTACTTCAACGTGGCGGGCGCGGCCACGCCGGAACTCGCGGACGTGGGCATCTTCAACCTGGTGCCGATGGTCTTCGAAAAGTTGGAGAACGGTCGGTCCCCGCTCGTCTTCGGCGACGACTACCCGACCGCGGACGGCACCTGCGTACGCGACTACATCCACGTGGAGGACCTGGCCGAGGCACACGTGGCCGCCGCCTTGCGCCTGACCGAATGGGCTGCGGCCGGCGCTCCCCGTGACCTCACGGTCAACATCGGGCGCGGCCAAGGCGTGTCGGTGCGCGAGATGGTGGATCTGATCAGCGAGATCACCGGTATCGAGCGGTCCCCGGAGATCGCGCCGCGTCGCGCCGGTGACCCGGCCCGGGTGGTGGCCGCGGCTGACCGCATCCATGACGAACTCGGCTGGAAGGCCCAGCACGACGCGCGGGCAATGATCAGCTCTGCCTGGGCGGGCTGGCGCCATCTGCGGGACGCCTGACGGTACTGTCCAAAGCCCCTGGCCCAGGTGCAGCTGACCCAACTCACCCACGGCTGGCGCGAAGCTCGCAGGACGGCGAATGACGGCGAAGCCCCCCGGACCTGAAGCTGGTCCGGGGGGCTTCGCCGTGTCTCACCACGAGGGAAGCGGCGGGGTCACTCTCCGGTCGACTCCGTCACCGAGGGCAGCGAAGGCTGCTCCGCCGCGGCGGTCTTCTTCGTCGCCTTCTTCGCCGTCGCCTTCTTGGCCGTGGTCGCCTTCTTGGCCGCAGTCGTCTTCTTCGCCGCGGTGGTCTTCTTGGCCGCTGCCTTCTTGGCCGTGGTCGTCTTCTTCGCCGCGGTGGTCTTCTTGGCCGCGGTCTTGCGGACCGCCTTCTTCACCGGAGCGGACTCCTCGGTCGCCGGCTCGGGCTCAGCCACCGGCGCAGGCTGAGCCTGGCTGGTCACGACCACGACGGCCTCCTCGGTCCCGGCCGGGGAACCGGCCGGAGCAGTGGCCTTGCGGGTCGCCCGACGACGAACCCGGGGTGCCGGCTCAGGCTCGGCCGGGGCCTCAGCCACCGGCTCGGCCTCCACCACCGGCTCGGGCCCAGGCTCAACCACCACAGGAGCCGCCTCGACAGCCTCCACCGCCTTCGGCGAACCAGCCGGCGCCGACACCTTACGCGTCGCCCGACGACGAACCCGGGGTGCCGGCTCAGGCTCGGCCGGGGCCTCAGCCACCGGCTCGGCCTCCACCACCGGCTCGGGCCCAGGCTCAACCA
>NZ_JBIAGC010000001.1:0-9012 GCF_042869595.1 Streptomyces sp. NPDC006879 | reverse complement strand
CCACCACAGGAGCCGCCTCGACAGCCTCCACCGCCTTCGGCGAACCAGCCGGCGCCGACACCTTACGCGTCGCCCGACGACGAGAACGCCCCTTCGGAGCAGCCTCCACCACCGGCTCAGGCTCAGCCACCGGCTCGGCCTCCACCACCGGCTCGGGCTCAGGCTCAACCACCATAGGAGCCGCCTCGACAGCCTCCACCGCCTTCGGCGAACCAGCCGGCGCCGACACCTTACGCGTCGCCCGACGACGAGAACGCCGTCCGCCGCCCACTCCCGCCGCGGCCTCCGCCTCGGCGACGCTGCCGTAGAGCTCCTCGTCCGGCATGAAGTCGGGCGCGGGCAGCGCGATCGGCGCGGCTGCTTCCGCAGCCACCTCGGCCTCGCTCTCCACCTCGGCCTCGGTGGTGTCCACGACGTCCGTCTCGATGCCGCTGGCACCCTCGCCGCCACGGCCACGCTTCTTCGAGCGCTTTCCTCCACCACCAGCCGCGGCCGGCTGCTCCATGTGGACGATCACGCCTCGGCCGTTGCAGTGCACACAGGTCTCGGAGAACGACTCCAGCAGGCCCTGACCCACACGCTTTCGGGTCATCTGGACCAGTCCCAGAGAGGTCACCTCGGCCACCTGGTGCTTGGTCCGGTCCCGGCCCAGGCACTCCAGCAGACGCCGCAGCACCAGGTCCCGGTTGGACTCAAGAACCATGTCGATGAAGTCGATGACCACGATGCCACCGAGGTCGCGCAGCCGTAGCTGGCGCACAATCTCCTCGGCCGCCTCCAGGTTGTTGCGGGTGACGGTCTCTTCGAGGTTGCCGCCCTGACCGGTGAACTTACCGGTGTTGACGTCGACCACGATCATGGCCTCGGTCTTGTCGATGACCAGCGAACCACCGCTCGGCAACCAGACCTTGCGGTCCAGCGCCTTCATCAGCTGCTCGTCGATGCGGTACGTCGCGAAGACGTCGACCTCAGAAGTCCACTTCGACAGGCGGTCGGCGAGGTCCGGGGCCACGTGCGATACGTAGCCGTGGATCGTCTCCCAGGCTTCGTCACCGCTGACGATGACCTTCGAGAAGTCCTCGTTGAAGATGTCCCGCACGACCCGAACGGTCATGTCCGGCTCGCCGTAGAGCAGACTCGGCGAACTGGTGGAGATCATCTTCGACTTCTTCTGGATCTCCTCCCACTGCGCCTGGAGACGCTCCACGTCACGACGCAGTTCGTTCTCGCTCGCACCCTCAGCCGCGGTCCGCACGATGACCCCGGCGTCTTCGGGGACGATCTTCTTGAGGATGCTCTTCAGACGGGCACGTTCGGTGTCGGGCAGCTTGCGGCTGATGCCGGTCATCGAACCCTCGGGCACGTAGACCAGGTAACGGCCAGGCAGCGAGACCTGGCTGGTCAGGCGAGCACCCTTGTGACCGATCGGGTCCTTGGTGACCTGCACGAGCACGGACTGGCCGGACTTCAGCGCGGACTCGATGCGCCGCGGGCCGTTGGCCATGCCGAGCGCCTCGAAGTTGACCTCGCCGGCGTACAGCACGGCGTTGCGGCCCTTGCCGATGTCGACGAAGGCGGCCTCCATGGAAGGCAGGACGTTCTGGACCTTGCCCAGGTAGACGTTGCCGACGTACGAGGTGGCCTGCTCCTTGTTGACGTAGTGCTCCACGAGCACGTTGTCCTCAAGCACGCCGATCTGGGTGCGGTCACCGTGCTGGCGGACCACCATGACCCGCTCGACCGCTTCACGGCGCGCGAGGAACTCCGCTTCGGTGATGATCGGTACCCGACGACGCCCCTGCTCGCGCCCCTCACGGCGCCGCTGCTTCTTGGCTTCGAGCCGCGTAGAGCCCTTGATGGACTGCACCTCGTCCGAAGGCTCAGCCTTCGGGCGCGGCTCGCGGACCTTGACCACGGTGCGTTCCGGGTCATCAGCGCTGGTGTCGGCTTCCGCCGGAGTGTCACCGCTGCGCCGACGACGGCGCCGCCGACGACGGCTGGAGCTGGAACCGAGTGCGGCTCCCTCGTCCTCGTCCAGCTCGTCCTCGTCCTGCTCGGTGGGCTCGGCCTGGTCCTCGGTGTTGTTCTCCTCGGACTCGGTGGACTCCTCCAGCTCCGGGGAATCGCCACGACGACGACGGCGGCCACCACGGCGGCGACGGCGCGTCGGACGCTCGCCGGACTCCTCTGCGTCCTCGTAGTCCGCGGCTTCCTCGTCGCCGGACTCCTCGGACACAACGGCGGCATGCTCGGGCTCCACAGCCACGGGCTCGGCTGCCGGCTCGGGCTCGGCTGCCGCACCTCGGCGGCGACGGCGGCGGGCCGCCGGCTGCGGCGCGGGAGCGGTCTCCACCTCCTCGACGACCTCTTCCTCGGTCGCTTCGGTGGCGAGCTCCGCCGCGGCGGCGGCAGCAGCCGCGGCCGTCTCCGGCGTCTGGAACATCGGTTCGGTGAAGACCGGGGCCTGGAAAACCGGTGCCACAGGACGGGTTGCCCTACGGGCCCGGGTGGGCGCGCTCTTCGCAGCCTTGGCGGGCTTGGCCGAGGGCTCCTCCGCGACCGGCTCCGTGGCCGACTCTGCGGAGCTGCTGGCCCGGGTGGCACGACGGCGGGACCGGCTCTTGGGCCCTTCGAGCACATCGGCGACCGTGACCGTGCGGGTGGCGGCGGGGGCCTCCTGTGCCGCTTCGGCGGTCTGCTCGGCAGCGGGCTCGGCCGCAGCCGGGCCGGGCGCGGCAGACGTGGCCTTACGCACCGCACGACGACGCGTACGGGCCGGAGCAGCCGAAGCCTCCTCAGCCACCACCGGAGCCGCGACCTCAGCCGTGTTCTCGGTGGCCACAGCCTCCTCAGCCACCGGCGAAGCCGTCTTACGCACCGCACGACGACGCGTACGGGCCGGAGCAGCCGAAGCCTCCTCAGCCACCACCGGAGCCGCGACCTCAGCCGTGTTCTCGGTGGCCACAGCCTCCTCAGCCACCGGCGAAGCCGTCTTACGCACCGCACGACGACGCGTACGGGCCGGAGCAGCCGAAGCCTCCTCAGCCACCACCGGAGCGGCAACCTCAGCCGTGTTCTCGGTGGTGGTCTTCTCGGCGGCGTTCTCAGCGGTGTTGTCGCCGGCGACCGGCGGACCGGCGGGCCGGGACGCCGCCCGACGCCGACGGCGCGGGGGCAGGGTGTCACTAGGGCTGTTCTCCGCGGCGTTGCGGCGGTTCTCAACCTCAGGCGATTCGTTCTCAAGCATGCGGGCGGTTCTCCCGTCACGCTCCCGGGCGCCGCGCCTGTGTCCAGTCCGCCGCAAGCCGCAGTCACATCACGGTCTCGGCGTCCGGGGCGCGTGCGCCGCACGGGAGCTGTTGTCTCACTCGCCGGTTCCCTACGCTCTACACGTACGGCCTGGCGAAAGTCTCCTAGGTCAGAGCGCGGCCCGACCCAGGTGGCTCCCGGATTCCAGGGCTGCGCTACGACGACCGCTCCTTACGCGGTGCCTTCCGGCGCCTTCGCGTCGGCGGCAACGGCGGCCGTGGGTGGGGCGGCCGTAACTGCCTCGCGGTCGGGCGCGAGCGGGTCGGTCACCGTGCCGGACTCCTCGTCGAAGAGCCCCTGCGCCAGCCTGGTCACCGCAGCGGGGACCGGCGGCGCCAGGTCGGCCACAGCGCGAAGACCGGACAGGACGTCGTCGGGTCGCACGGCGGGTGTCACGTGCCGCACAACCAGCCGCAGTATCGCACAGGCACTGTCCGGCGTCCTATCGACAGCGACGGGTGCCGGCAGCGCTTCCAGGCTCACGACCGCGCCCCGCGCGTCGAAGGCGCGCATACCGCTCTTGGTACGCCGCTCCACCTCGACCGTCTCGGCGGCCAGGAACGCCGTCACCGCGCGCTCGGCCTCATCCAGCGTCACCCGGTCCAGCCGTAGCTCCCAGACGGACGCGGTGAGCCGGTCGGCCAATCCTGAGGTACGGGCCTCAACGGCGTCGGTGACGTCCAGGCCGTCCGGGAGCGACTCGTCGAGCAGTTCCCTGAGCTTGCCCGGGTCACGGGGCGCGGTGAGCGCGATCTCCAGGTACTCGGCCTCACTGCCGGTGCCGGTGGGCGCGGCGTTCGCGTAGGAGACCTTCGGATGCGGGGTGAAGCCCGCCGAGTAGGCCATCGGCACCTCGGCACGGCGCAGAGCCCGCTCGAAGGCGCGCTGGAAGTCTCGGTGGCTGGTGAACCGGAGGCGGCCCCGCTTGGTGTAGCGCAGGCGGATGCGCTGCACTGCCGGTGCGGGCGGCGGGCCTTCGGGCTGTCGCTTGCCCAGTGGTTCTTCTCCTCGGTGCGGGGCGCGAGCGCTCTGGCTCCGCCCTATGACGTGTGTCGCAACCGGCGCGGCGTCGTGGCCGCACCCTCGGCTGTCGTACTACCCAGAGTACGCGCCGGTGACCTCGGCGGTTCCCGGGGAGCCGGACGGAACACGGCTGTGCCAGGTCGGGAGCACCTGAGGCAGAGGAACAGAACAGGTGTTCAGGAAAGCCTCGGCGTTGTGCCCGGCACCCTCCCCCACCCCCGCCGATCAGCAAGGGCGGGGTTGTGAGGGGTCCACGCTGTTGCACGCGGTTGCACGGATTCACCCGAGTGCGGCGAGCGCCTTCGTGATCAGCGCGCGGGCTTCGGCTCCGCGCACGGCGGACCGGGACAGCTCGGAGAAGGCCCGAAGGTAGGTACGGATCTCGCCGGGCGTGGTCAGGTTGATCTCTGCGGTGAGGGTCTCCACCGCCACCTGTTGATCGTCGAAGGCGTAGAAGGCTTCGAGCGGCCAGACGGTACGGCGTGCCCGTGCGGGGATGATGCCGAGGGATACGTTCGGCTGTCCCATCACCGAGAGCACGTGGTCTCGTCATGACCACGAACACCCCGGCCGATCAGGTCGAGCGTCACGCCTGCCCGAAGTGCGATGCCCCTGCCGGTAGCCCCTGCGAACGACCACGGGCAAGGTGGCAGCGAACTACCACACGGGCCGCTTCGCCCTGGTGCCCGCGCTCAAGGCGGAACTGAACGTAAAGACTCCGACCGACCGCAACCCCGGCAAGGCGTGGACGGAGGGCGCTCCTGTCACACAGGTGCCCGACGCGATACCGGGCGCAGCGATTCGACTGGGCTACGCCCGTTGCTCCACCGTTGGACAGGAACTCCAGTCTCAGTTGGACATGCTTGCCCGTGCCGACTGCACCCGCGTGTTCTCGGAGAAGATCAGTACCCGTGTGAAGGAGCGGCCGGAGCTGGAGAAGGCGCTCACGCTGGCACGGGAGATCAAGGCAGCCGCACCGAATCAGCCGGTCATCCTGACCGTGGTCGAGATGAAGCGCCTTGCCCGCAGTGCGTCAGAGCTGATGACGTTGTCTTCCACCCTTCAGGCGGACGGCATCCAACTGGAACTCCTGTCCGGTCCCCTTCAGGGCGTGTACGACCCGAACGGGGCAGGTGCCATCGTGTTCGCCGTGCTTGCCGTCAGTGCAGAGGTGGAGCGGGAAGGCATCCGGGAGAAGACGTTGGAAGGGCTGGAGGCTGCGGCCCGTAAGGGCAACGTCGGTGGGCGTCCGTCGGTCGTGGACGATGACACCCTGGCCGTGGCCCGTGCCCGGCACGCCAAGGGAGACAGCGTCACGGCCATCGCCAAGGCCCTGGGAATCGGCCGTGCCACGTTGTATCGGCACCTGGGAGAGAGCGCCTGAGACAGGCGCACAGACGCTTACGCAGGCCCCCGGCATCAGTCGGGGGCCTCTGTCATGCACCGTCACACACGGGCCTGCCGGGCAGGACAGGGCAGGTCGGGAGCGGCACGATTCGGCGAGCACGTCACCAGGGCGACGGAGTGGAAGACAGTGCCCTTCAGGTAGTGGCCGAGGGATACGTCTCCTCCCCACGTCAGCCGCTCCACTGCGGCCTTCACCAGGAGAACCAGCCTGGTCACTTCCCGATCCTCATCAGAGGCGAAGCGAGGTGCGTACTCCGCAAGCTGGAGACCCAGCCACTCCCCGGCTTCCTTGGGCTCCGCCCATGTCCCTCTGATGAGCGAGGGCGGTTTCATGAGCCAGTGCGCCGTCTGGATCGGAGGCAGGTCGGCAGTCGGGAACACGGCCACGGCTTCTCGGTACCGGTCGTGCACCTCTTGCTCACTGGTCGCCGCCGGGGCCTGGCCGGGCGGTCTGCGGATGCTCTCCCTGTCGAACGTCTTCTTCTCCCCCACCCATGCGTAACCGTGGTTGTGCACCGCTGCTCCGTTCCGAAAGATGACGACGGCCCCGCCCGTCGGCGTGAGGGCAGGGCCGTCAGTTCAGGTGGCGCCGTGGATCAGGCGGAGAGGTCGAAGCGCGCGGGGTCGATGCCCGCCGCGCTCAGCTCGGCCGTGGTGAAGCGGAGCGGCTGAGCGTCCGGGCGCTTGCTGTCACCCATGGCCCACGCGTCCGGCCCGATCTTCGCGAGGGTTACGCACGCCTCGCCGTCCGGGTGGGTACTGCCGCCGCACGCCTTCGAGAACTCGGCTCCCTCGATCGGGAGCCCGTACAGGTCGGTCATCGTTGTGCCCTTCCTGATCTGCTTCACGGCCGAGCGAGTGCCGGCCGCGCCCCGCCCTCGATGGAGCGGAAGTCTTGGATGGGTGCTTCGGTTTCCCTGGGTCCGAAGCGGTTGCCCTCACCGCCCAGGGCGGCACCCAAGTCAAGGGGCGGACCGGGCCGGAACCTGGGCACGTCAGCCCAGACGAGACACGTCCTGTCTCTGCTCAACGGCTTGTCGATCGGGGGACTACCTGTCTCCCGCAGGGAGGGCAGCGGTGACAGGATTCTGTGATCGGCTCAGGGAGCCGAGGGCACCCGCAGTGCCTCTGCGATCTGCTCGACCGCGTCAGCGCGGATCATCCCGAGATGGACGTACGCCTGCCCGGTGTGTGTCACCACGGGCCTGACGCTGCTCCACGCGGACTCGGGAACCCCCAGGGCGGCGAGTGCCGCACGTATGGACTCCGTCGCGTCCGTCGCCTGAGCTCTGGCGTCCCTCCACGTCTGCATGTCCATCAGTGGCCGGTCCCGTGCATCCGAAGCAGGATGTTGCAGTCGGCGACCGTGGTGCTGTCGTGCTCCATCCCGGCCGCCTTCCGGAGCTGGCCGAGCCGCGCGCACTCGGGGCACCCGGGTACTGGACGGGGCGCAGGGCGCTCCTCCCGGAGCGGCAGCTCCACCGGCACTTCCTGCCATTGCGTGGGTTCTGTCCTCGTCACCGTCGCGCCCTCCCTGTCGCTTCCGAGGTCGATGAACAGACCGTAGAGAGCGGGGTCGTGAGGGGTCCACGCTGTTGCACGCGGTTGCACGGATTCACCCGAGGGCGGCGAGAGCCTTCGTGATCAGGGCGCGGGCTTCGGCTCCGCGCACGGCGGATCGGGACAGCTCGGAGAAGGCCCGGAGGTACGTACGGATCTCGCCGGGCGTGGTCAGGTTGATCTCTGCGGTGAGAGTCTCCACCGCCACCTGTTGATCGTCGAAGGCGTAGAAGGCTTCGAGCGGCCAGACGGTACGGCGGGCCCGTGCGGGGATGATGCCGAGGGATACGTTCGGCTGTCCCATCACCGAGAGCACGTGTTCAAGCTGGGCCGCCATCGCGGCATCGTCGCTCACCCGGTAGTAGAGAACCGTCTCTTCGAGCACCAGGGCGAACCGATGGTCCCCTTCCCGGATCACGCGGGACCGTTGGGCCCGAGCCTGCACGGCGTCCGCCACATCGTCCGGTGTCCCCTGAAAGGCCGTGATGGACCGTAGGAGCCCTGTCGCGTAGCCGGGGGTCTGGAGCATCCCCGGCATGACGTTCGAGGCGTACACGCGAAAGGAGCGGGTCCGCTGGTACAGCGGGACGGTCTGCTCATGGATGCGCCGCATCCCGTCACGGTGGATCTGCCACCACTCGACGTACATCGACTCTGCGTTTCGGGACGCAGCGATCAGATCGGCCGCGTGATCGTCGGCCCCGCAGGCAGCGCACCAGGCACGGATGTCTGCGTCCGAGGGTGGCGTCTTGCCCCGCGCGATCCGGGATGACTTCGACTTGTGCCAGCCGCACAGAGCGGCCAGCTCATGCCCTGTCAGGCCAGCGTCTTGCATGAGGCCCTGCAAGCGGGCAGCCACAGCGGCTCGTGCCGCTTGGGCGCTGGAGAGTGGAGAGGAAGGCATGAGCTGACCGGTCAGGAATCAGACGGCGTACTTCTCGTGCGGGATGGCTCGCTCCCACACCGCTTCGAACGCCGACGCGCACAGATCAACTGCGGCAGGGTCTTCCGTCTGGTCAGTGTGGACCCACCGGCCGACGCCGTCGAAGACGTTGAACTGGACAAGGCGGCCGTCGAACAGCCAGAAGTCGTTGCCCGGCAGGGCAAGGTCCGAGGCGTTGCGACGGGGCAGCCAACGGATCTGCTCTCCGGCCGCCACGTTCGTAAAGGAGCCCGAGTGCTCGAAGGCGATGTAATCGCTGACCGGCTCCGAGACGATGCGGGCACGTCGGATGACCACGCCCTTGGCCGTGACCTCCTGAACGAGGTCGAGCCAGGGACGCCACCACGAACCCCGGTCCTCAGGGTCGAGCCGGCGCCCTTGCTTCCACGCGGCGAAGCCTTCGATCTCGTTCTCGACGCCGTACGTGTCGCGCATCTCAAGATGCACGGCTGACTCCTGCACTGACCTGATGAGGTCAGAGAAGTCAGTCAGACTCTGCGACACGGAGCGCCTCCCTGAGAAGCGGGATCATCCGCTTCGGAACCCTGATCACCGACTCGTGCCCGGGGATCGGCACATCTCGCGAGCTCTCGCCCGTGGTCCGCTCGTCTGCCGTCCACCCCTGGATCACAAGATCCTTCGACTCCTGGTCCACCCACACAGCGGGTGATCCGTTGAGCTTGCTCCGCTTTGACGGACACCCTCGTTGTGGTGGTCAGACCGCGAGTGTGGTCTCGTAGTCGGCGGGGCTGCGGTAGCCCAGGCTGCTG